>DUAN01000090.1:984-29222 GCA_012960845.1 Planctomycetota bacterium
TTGGGCCGACACCTCAGCACTGGGCGTAAAGAGACGAACTGGAGAGTTGGAACATCACCACGAGCAGGGCCAGCAGGCCGAGTCTTCGCAGTCGATTCGATTTGGCTGAAAGCATCCGGCAAAACCTCATATTTCCAATATCCTCCCCTGTGCCACGTCCATGATACTCTGATCCTGGCCACGATTCCAACCCTTGAACTGGGAGGACCGGACCGATTCTGTTCCGCTCGGGCCCGCCACTGACCTGGTTTATCCACAATTTCGGCCCTGGTGCCTCGCAAGACTGGTGCCTCGCAAGACTGGTGCCTCACAAGACTGGTGCCTCGCAAGACTGGTGCCTCGCAAGACTGGGTGCCTCGCAAGACTGGTGCCTCGCAAGGCTGGTAGCTGGCAGCGCTGGTGTCTGGGGCCGATCTGCGACCCCTCCTCTACGAACAAGGGTAGCCGCCCCAGGATCTCATCCTTGGGACGGCTACCCCTGCTGATCAAACGGTCTACCGCGGGATCTCGACCCTAGGGGCAGCCCTGCTCAAGAGAACAATCGAGGGCATCGGCGGTCGGATCACTGGCACAGAATCCATGAGGTGCAGGAAGTGGTCCGCTTCCACCGAACAGGTGAAGCAACAATCTCACTGCATCGGACACATCGACGCCGCCATCATCGTTGGCATCGGAAGCATCTAGACAGTTCACCGGCGCATTGCTGAAGATGTACCCCAGAACTCCGAGTGGATCGGAGATATCGAGGGCTCCATCGCCGTTGTGATCGCCTCTCCTGAATCGAGGAGCACAGGTGGCTGCCGCCTGAGACCCACTGAGGGACAAGCCACAGGCACTGGTGGCATCGACCTGAATCGTGAAACTACCCGATCCGGGCAACGGTACCACGATCGTCGAGTCCTGCGGAGTGGCGGTCGCCACCTGGACTCCGTCGACGAGGATCTGTACCTCGGAGTAGCTACCATTGCTGACCCAGGAAACACTCGCCTCGCAGTTATCCGGCTCGACCGAAGCGGTCACGTCGGACGGGGCCAACGCATCGTCGGCTGGAATCTCTGCGGTCACCAGGACCGGAGTACTTTCCATGTCATCGGTGATGGAAATCACTGCGATGGAATGGACGGTGCCGACCGCGAGAGTCAGATTGAGACTGCTCATGATTCCAGGCAAGGTCATCGCGGGTACACCATTGAGTTCAACGCGAATCCAATCGTAGAGACTGGTGTTCAACCACGAGATGTTGGACGAACCGGTACAGGGGTCGTTGACCTGTACCTGAAGGGCGATCACCGGATTGGGCTGATAGTAGCCGAGGCAAATCTGCGAATCGGGTCCATCGACACTTTCAAATCGTGGTGTGACCGTGTACTGAGATGCTCCACCCAGAGCAGCAGTGTCGGTGAAACTGGTCAAGGTCCCGGGCACCGTCGCCATCAGCACTCCGCCACGACGGATATCGAGTTCGTCATAGAACTCTGCATTGGTCCAGTCGAGACTGACTCCGGAAGCCACCGTGCTGCAGGTCAGACCGAGCACGCCAGCGGGGGCCATCTCGAGAATACAGGTGTCCGCTCCGGAGTCACTACCGGCAACTGTCGCCACGATGCTGTAGGCGACCTGGCCACTGGGGGCTGTCAGATCCATGTAAGACATCGTCTGTCCCGGCAAAGTGACCAGCGGTATTCCCTCACGAGTGATCGCGAGGGTGTCGTAGCTGCTCATGTTGGTCCAGGTCAACAGCACACCCTGACCGGTGTCACTGCAATTGAACAGCACCACCTGACTGGGCGCGACGACGAGGCTACACGATGTGAGCTCACCATTGATCCCCTGGACAAAGGTCCGCAGCGAATAACTGTGGATTCCGGCGCCGGCACTGGGCAGCAAGAAATCGGTGTATTCGGTCTCGTTGGAACTCAACACGGCGATGATGGAACCATCCAGTAGCAGGTGGGCTTCATCCCAGGGCTCAGGGTTGATCCAGGTAAGCACGCCATTGCCACCGGAGTTGTCACACAGCAGGTTTGTGACCGCCAGCGGAGCGCGTTGCACGGAGCAATCGACGCCACTCGATGACAATCCACCCGCCACCGCACGAACCGAGTAGGTGGTGATTCCCGCCGGCGAGGTCAGATCACTGTAGGAGGTGCTATCGCCGGTCACGGTTGCGATGTCCAGACCATTCCTGGTGATCACTACATCGGAATACACTTCAGTATTGGTCCAGTCGATTTGAGCTACGGTTCCACCTGGAGTAGTACATCCGAGCAGTTCGGGCGCCAGTGGCGAGCGGTCTGCCACCAGTGTTACCGTCTCGCTCTCGATGAAGACACCCGGTGTGCTGGTGATGAGTTTGCCCACCAGCTGATAGGTGTGAGTCCCGGCGTTGACATTGGTATCGAGGTACAGGGTCGAAGGACCGGCCAGGTTCTCTGCCAGCAGCACTCCGTCACGATACAGATCCAATCCATCATAAACCCAGCCGTTGGCCCAGGAGAGGGTCAGCATGGGACCGCTAGCAATGGACGCCAAGCTGGTCGGAGCAGGCGGAGCGATGTATGCGGTACAGTCGGCTCCCAGTCCGAGGTGTGCATCCTGTCCGAACACCTGATAGAGACGTTCCCCAGGAATCACTCCCACATCGGTATATGCAGTCTGCAGGCCGGAGGTGGTCGCGATCTCCACACCATCCTTGAAGATCCGGATGGAAGAGAGTGCGGTGATGGTATCCGGAGTGGACCAGGTCAGATCCGCAGTAGTGGCCACCGAAGTGCATTGCAAATCGTTGACCGCGGTCGGCATCAAGAATGCCGTCAACGCTTCCAATGGACGACCCGCAGCATCTGTCTCGACCATGCGTCCTTCAGCACCCACGGCAGGAATCACCTTGAATTTATCGATCGCATTGCCACTGCCATCGAGGATCAGATCACCATTGGCTTCGGTCTCGGCTCCGATGGGAATCATCAGTTCCGGATGATCGAAGGGAGCTCTTTCCCAACGAACTCTCTCATCGGTGAGCGATTCGAGGAACGCCACCATCTGGCGCTTGCGGTCGAGCTGACCGATGAAGAGCGGCATCGGGAACATCTCCGGAGCGAGCGTCGTGAGATTCTGCTCGGTGAAGTTACCTCCTCTGGCGTAGAAGTCGATGACTTGAGCCAGAGTCGAGTAACTTCCGTTATGGAAATATGGCCCCGTCAACTCGGTGTTCCTGAGAGTAGGAGTCTTGAAGGTACCTGCGGTTGCGATATCTTCCCAAGGCTGTGGAGACGGGTCCAAGACGATCGTCCCGGCCGGGAAGGGCAGGAAGTTGTTGTAGTTCGGATCGATGGGACTGGTCGCATTGATCTCCTGGAATCCAGCAGCCATCGACAGTCCGTGCCCGAAGGGATCGGTTCCCCCTCGTCCGATGTCATCACCGGTCAAGGTAACCCCCAGGTTGTAGAATCCTCCATCGTAAATGGAGAGCTGGAAGTCCTGCATCGGCATTCTTTCGATGAGACCCTCGACGGCGGAGAACTCCTGCTCCAGAACGGTGGAGATCTTCGAACTGGTAGCACTGGAAAAGAGCGATGTGGTGTGACAGAACATGCAGTTGGCCTGGGTCATGATCACCATTCCTTGCCTCTGTTCTGGAGTCATGGCGTCGATGTCGCCGAGCGGATCGGTGGGATCCAGTTGTGCCCTTCTGAACCGATCGAAAGGCGAATCGTCCGATCTCAGAGTCGACTCGTACAGCATGATCGCCAGTCCCCAGAAGAGCGAGAAGTTGGCTTCCTTCATCGTGTACTCGTCGATGTTTGCCGGAATTCCGGTCCGGGGAAGTCCAGCCGCATCGAGCAGCGGGGCACCGGTGCTGTCGAACAACTGGTCACTGAAATGCCAGTCATTAACAAAAGCCGCCGAGATCATGTCCGAGTAGGCCAGAGTAAGTCCTCGCCCATCGACATTGTCACGGTAAGGGCCGAGCACGCTGTCACTGGCGTGAACCTGCTGTTTTGCGAGCGGCTCGAGCGCGAGTAACTTCTTGCCGACCTGGAACAAATTACGGCCGTGAGCACTCATCTCGCCAGTACTCAGGATCGGCCCGACCGCCTGTGAGGCAAGTGCTGCGAAATCGATGAGGACCGAAGTCTCGGCGACGGATCCATCGGGTTGAACCTTCAGCACCGTGGCATCCGAGTTTCTGGCACCCCAGTTATCTCTTCCGTTGAACCAGAAGGATGCTCTTCCATCCCAGAACGCCTCGACATAGTGGATCGCATTGATCACGGTCGGAGCGTTGCGACCGGTGGTGGATCGGATTTGCGCAGTTGATCCATCGGAGTTGGTCACGGTGAATCCGGGGAGCGGATGGGGAGTGGTATTCTCCTGATCACTACCTTCGATGATCGACACCAAATCTGTTGCGAGAATCCCTTCCGATCCGAACACATCATTGGAACTGCTGATCACTCCCGATTCGGCATTTTCTGGATTGGACAGATTGTGGAATGGGAAGTCCTGAGCGCTGACCATCGAGTTGAGGGGAGCGATTTCGAGAACCCCATCGAAACCCGCATTGAGTTGTTGGGTTTTTCGATGGTCTGCTCCGGCATGGTAGTGACAGGTGGCGCAGGATTGAACTCCATCCGATCCCGCCTGCATGTCCCAGAAGAGTGCCTTTCCCAGGAGGATTGCTGCATCGAGATCCGCCACGAAATCGAACAGGTTACCGGGAAGGATCACCGGCATCTGGTGCAGCGGGCCTGGCGGCTGCAGGTCCGGCTCGAGGGGCGGTGGAAACAACTGGATGGTACAGGTGGCTCCACCACCTTCGACCGATCCACCGGCGCCGATTCGCATTCCATGCACCGAGTAGACGTGGAATGAAGCAGGAGCGTCGACATCCAGATAGGAGGTCGCAGTTCCGGGGATGATGGTCAAGAGAATGGCGTCTCGACGGACCGCGATCTGATCGTAGACCTCGGTATTGGTCCAGTTCATCGCCACATCCGCCACCAGCGGACCGGAACCTCCACAGGTCAGACCGACCGGAGCAGACGGGGGCGGCGCTGGCGGTCCCTGGGCTGTCAGTACCGAAGGTACGGCGAGTAGCATGAAAATGACCATCGAGGTCAAGATGGACTGTACAGCGGTAGCGGACAGTCTGGCGACAACTGAATCGTGACCCGGTTTCGTCTGGTGTTGACCTGATAACACGGGACACCTCCTCCCACCCGTCCTCTCGGATCGGGCAATCAGGAAGGCGAGAATTTGGCTCGCCTTCATGCGATTTGACTCATCAGTTGCCGAGATGGCCCCTCCCTGATGAGCAATACTCTTCCTGTAACTCGATTGACACAGAAGTCCGGTTGGGCATACAAACGAGGAAAGTCAAAGTCGTTTGTACTGACTACTTCCGGACTTACGAACTAGACCTCGATCCTACAAGGTATAGCCCAAGACACAAACTGTCTTTCATCCGGCAACGATTACATGATTTAATTGTAAACCATTCTTTTACAAAGATTTATGACGAATCCACGGGTCAGCCCAAAAGAAAGACAGGTCGGAATTTATGCCTGATTCAGCAACAACTGAGGGACTGAAATGCCATTACGACCCTGTATACTAGTGGATCTGAGTTAGTTCTCCCCGATCTCTCCCCCGAAAGGCGATGGGCTTTGATGAGGAATCTCGTCCACACCATCTTGATCGTGCTGCTCGGGTTCATCGGCGGACGATGGAGTCCGTGCCAGGCGCAGGATCTGAGTGGATTCATCCGTGGCGACATCAATGGAGACCTTTCCATCGATCTGAGCGATCCAGTGCTGTTGCTGGAGGTCCTGTTCGGTCCCTCGCAGGGACTCGCCTGTGCAGAAGCGGCCGATCTCAACGATGACGCAGCTCTGCAACTCGATGATGTCATCGTTTCACTGGGGCTCATCTTTCTGGCAGATCCGGCCCAGTTGGCCGCTCCCTTTCCCGATTGCGGGACTGATCCGGTGGCCAACACACTTCCCTGTGACAACCCTCCCTGCGTGATCGGACCGATCGTCGCCCAGCGTCAGGTGACCCTGGCCACGGCGCGCCAGCCTCTCCCCTATCAAGATCAGTTACCCAGAAATTTTGAGCCTGGCATTACCTGGCAAACCGGCAATCTCACTGGCGTCCATCGAGCCGAAGTTCCCTTCATCTCCTATGGCCTGATGCCGGGGCAACAAATCCCCGTGGGGATGACATTGAATTCCCAGAATGGGCGACTCTCCGCTGCCGAGTTCACACCCGGAATGCACCAGTTGCAATTTTGGGGACTCGACTCCGAGGGAGGCGTGACCTTGCTCAATTGTCGCTGGGCCGCTTTCGATGCTCTCGAAACTGCGGTGATCCCCGGTCAAACGTTGAACACTGCCGGCCCGTATCCGGTGCAGGTCATCGATGGAATGACCAGCTACACCCATCAATTGATCTGGCCGACCCCTTACCCACTGTGGGGCTGTGCGGCCACTGTTCCGCCCTTCTCTTCCCAGTTGGACTTCAAGGCGCTGCAGATCTTCGTGCCCGAGGGACTGACCGAGCCGGCACCGTTGCTGGTGTTTCATCACGGCACAGGGTTCGACTGGAATGGCTACAACGGCCTGCTCGATTTCATCGCCTCCCACGGAATCATCTGCGTCTCGATCAATGATTCCTTCTCCTTCGATATCTACACCAACTGGTATTGCTGGGGGGGCCATGATGAAGCCGCTCAGGTGATGGTTCACACGCGTGGAGTGATGGAGGACCTTTCTCAACAAGCGGGAAGCATACTCGAGGGCCTGGTCGATTCGAACCGGGTCTTCTACTCGGGACATTCTCGCGGTGGAGGTGCGGCGGTTGCAGCGGCCGAGATCGACCCCGATGTGAGGGGACTGATCCTGCTCCAGCCGACCGATGCCAAGCAGGATTCCTGGATTGGAAACACCGATCGCTGGCAAACCCTGCCCGACATTCCGCTACTCTCGATTACAGCGGAGCAGGATACCGATGTGATCTACCCCTATGCCGAGCGACTACTGGAACGAATGACCGGGCCTTCCACCTCGGTCTGTATCTATGGTGGATGCCACGGCTTCTCCAGTGATGCGCAGAGTATCGGCTGCAACAATTGCCTGTGGCAGCCGGTCGCACCGCTGATCGATTCCTGCTCCTACATCGACCGATCGCTGCAGCACCAACTGACTCAACAGTGGATGTGGACCTTTCTCAAACGCCACGCGTTCGATGATCTCTCGGTGGAGGGCTTGCTTTACGGGAGTGAGTCCCAGACTTCGCCCTACTTCTGTGTCGCCCATCGTCGTGACCTGTCGGGAACCCTGATCATCGATGACTTCGATCAGTTTCCTCGCAACAGCCTGGGATACCTGATCTCGTCGAGCAATACCGACCTGTTTACCCAGGGGGCCTGCTATGACTGGCCATTTCCGCTCCCCCAACCACTGCCCCAGATCACCAATCTGGTGATCATCCTGCCGCTCGCGAGCACTTCCATCTTGTCGATGCCCTTGGGATCGACTGGATCTCTACTCGATGTGGGCCCTCGCAAGGAACTCCAGTTCAGGATCAAGAACCATGATGTCCACGGAGCACTCGATAACTCTGGCTGGCAGTTCGACGGCACCCTGTCCCTCTCCGATGGCTCAGGAGTCACTGCCAGCGTCGACCTGGGACCGTTCCTGCCGCAGACGACGCTCCACCCTGAGCCTTCCCCGGTCGGATTACAGGTGCCCCTCAAGTACCAGAGGTTCCTCCAGGTGGCGATCCCGCTGGAAAAGTTTCTGGAGGATCAGCCGCTGCTCGATACCAGTCAGTTGATGCAGTTGATGTGGCAACTGAATACGGTGGGATCCACCAATGTCGATATCCGCCTGGGACTCGACGACATCCTGTTCCGCTAGAAGTGTGATGGAAGCTACCGTGGCTCACGCAATTACCGAGACAACTGCGGATATGCCGTGACCGATACGGTGACCTATAAAGTGGCAGCACAGATGAGGGGCCCCGATCGCACCAGCGCCAAAGGGGCGCTCTGGTGCTCGATCTACCACCCAACTCGATCTACCCGGAGTGCGATCTACCACAGAGTGCGATCTACCACCCGGCGCGATCTTTTCTCAGGGGCAGCCTCCCGGATTGGGGAAGGGCGCCGGTGGCGGCGATCCAGCGGCAAACAGGTACTCGACCAGGTAGATCACATCGGCCACATCAATCTGGCCCGAATCATTGACGTCTCCGCGATCTTGCGGATCGGGGGTCGGGCCGCCACTGAAGAGGTAGATCAACAGGGTCACCGCATCGGAGAGATCGATGGTGCCGTCGTCGTTGAGCTCACCTCGGACCCAGGGAGTGCACTGACATTCGTCGGGAGTTCCATCGTTATTGGAGTCCTGACTGGTGCCACTGGCGATATCCTGATCGTCTGCGACGCCATTACCGTTACAGTCGTTGCAGAACAGTTCACCCACCACCAGGTCATCGATGGCAGCCTCGACGATCGAAGCTGCGGCCACATCCTCGGCCCGGAAACGGAGCCGCACCGTGGCGGACAACGCAACAAAATCCTCGACCTGGAACTGATGTTGAAACCAACCGCCAGAAGTGAAGTTGCCGGTCGGGCCGATCACTTCCACCGAGGTCCATGTAGTGCCTCCGTTGGCACTGATATCGACGCGGAAAGTATCGGTTCCCGGGCCGGCTCCACTGTTGTTGGAGAACCAGCGCCAGTAACTGATGATCGGACTGGTGGCTGCGGAAAGATCGTAATTGGGTGAGATCAGCGTGGTCACCCCACCGTCGACATCATTCTCTCCGAGAGACCCACCGACACTGCCCTGGCCTGTGACCCAGCAGTTGGTGCCGACCACCGAATGATCTGCGGAAGGCTGCGCATCGGTGCCGATCGGCGCCACCCGCGTCCAGATCCCGGTGGTGGCATTATCGCCAGCCGCCCCGACGGTCCAGCCTGGATCCTGTTCCATGTCGTCAGACAGCAGCGTGTCGACCCCCAGCATCGCAGGTGCACTGTAATAGGAGACCGGTGCCGCTGGCGGGTCGGTGGTGGCTCCACCACCGATCACACTGGCTTCGACATACCATTGCACATCGGTACCACAATCAAAGGCGGGGAAGAGCGCGAGGTACTCGACACTGCCAGGGGCCACCTGATTCATCAGGCTCGACATCCAGCCGCTGCCACTGTTGAACCACAGCGTCGTGCTCTGGCTATCGATCACGAAGCCCGATCCCGGGACGATCTGAACCGTCAAACTGTCGCCAAAGGGATTGAACTGGTCCGGTAACCCTGCGGGGTAGGAGAAGGTCAAAGGAGTCGCCCCCACCGACCAGACGAACAGACCTCGCTCGAGGTCACTGCCGATGATGGTGCCGCTGGGGAAGTAGGGATAAACGCTCCACAGACCGTTGAAGTTACTGTTGTCATCGGCGGGGTAGGTGTCGAAGTAGGCGACCTCGGTCATGTTGAGAGGGTTCGATCCATCGAGGATACGAAGTCCACTGCGATAATTCGCCTCGTAGACCAGATTATCGACGGTGTAGATGTTGTGGCCGATGGCACTGTTACCGTTGGTGTATTCATCCATCAGGATCGGATTGGTCAGATCGGAAACATCGATCACGAAGGTCTTGGTCGGAACCCCTGGCCCCTCGTCCAGTTCATCTCCGAGGTAGAAGTGCTGCTGATCGGGCGACAACCAGCCCTGGTGGCTGTAGGCCCCACCCGGATAGATCAACTGTCCCAGCAGTATGACGTTGGCCTTGTTGGTGATATCGAGGATATCGAAACTCACCGGGCCATTGCCGGTACAGAGGAACGCCACCTGGCTGCCGGCGAAGGGACCCGCCTGCATCTCGACGATCTGAGCATCATGCACATATCGATCGGTCCAACTGCCCTCGAACACCGGAGTGCCTGGATTGTTGAGGTTGTAAAAGCGCAGTCCGTTGCCGCCACCACCACATCGGTACAGGTAACCCGAATCGGTATCGATGGCGACATTGTGCGAGGAGAGTCCTCCCCCGGTGGTGATGGTGTTGGTCAGTGAGAAATTGCCGTTATCCACATCGGAAAGGTCGATGACCTGGATCCCACCACCCCCTTCTGAAACCGCGTAGGCAAAATTCTGATAGGTCTTCACATCGCGCCAGAGACTGTTGGGACCGGCGATGGTTCCGAGAATGGTGGGGTTTCCTGGATTGGTGACCTCGACCACGGTAGTACCACTGGAATGTGCCATCAGTGCATACTCACGCCCGCTGGGAGAAGTGTAGCCCCAGCAATCATTGCCGTTGGAGATGCCTGATTGCATCTCGGGCAGCGGGATCCACGCCTCCAGATTGATTCCATCCGATGGGAACCCGCCGACTGGACCGAACGGCTGTGGCCCTGGCAGTGCGCTGCGATATCCAGGCCCGGTGTAGGGAGGCTGGCGATCCCTCGCCTTGGGGTCGTTATCGTGACCGATTGCGATCAATCCACCAAAGATGGTGCAGGTGACACAAACGATCAGCAGCCAGTGAGTTCTGAATGAGGTGGACATGGAAGCCTCCGTGAATAGTCGCCCCCGGAAGGGCACTCGAGATGAGTAACTAGTGGGACCTTGACGGTATCCATCCATTATATGCCCTGAGAACCACCTCTCACACCCTAGTCATCAGGAGTCGGGGAGGAATCCACGGCGGACAGACTTTCGAGAAAGTGGATCAAATCGTCCTCTTCTTGCCGGGTCATGCGGATGCGGGTCAACATCGTCTCTCCCTGGTGAGAATGACCCGCTCCGGTCGGCCGAGCTCCTTGCCGCCAGGTGTAGAAACGGATCACCGAGCGCAGGTCCGCCATCCCTCCGTCGTGAAAATAGGGTGCCGTCCCGACCAGATATCTGAGGGAAGAGGTGCGGAATGCCCCCCACAGCGCTGCATCTCGCTGGAGCCGCTCGGTTCTCGAAGCACGGTCCCCTTGTCGATCGTCCGAGTATTCGCCGCCACTTCGAAACGGATGAGCCCGTAATTCCTGGATCCCGCCGTATCGACCCGCATCTCGAGCGGTGCGTCCACTGGTGAGAATTCCCGTGTCATGGAATTCTCCGTCCGACAACATCGGACCCCCGTGACAGCGGATGCACTGCGCCTTGCCGAGGAACAGCAGCAATCCCCTCCGTGCAGAGCTGGGATATTCAGCGGCCACCTGGGCGTCGCTGGTTGCCAGTGCTGCCAGATAATGATCAAAGGGAGTCGCCGGACCGCGCAGTGTTCGCTCGTAGGCGGCGATCGCCTTGCCGACGTTGGTGAAAGCTCGATTCAACTGTCGGCGACGCGCCCCCGATAACGCCTTCCAGCCGACAGTCGGTTCTCCCGCCTCGATCGCTCTCTCGGGGAGAGAGTTCAACTCGGGAAGAGCTCCAAAGATCGCCTGATATCGCTGCAACAAATCCTTCGTCGCCGCCAGATGACGCAGCACCTTCAGGCGATCGCCAGCCATCTCATCGACCTCCTCGATCGGGCCGAGAGCCTGCATCCAGAGCGAATCCCAGCGCCCATCCCATCCCCACCAGCGATGACCCGCCACACCATGGAGGGTCGGGGTGTCGCGAGCGATCTGGTTGAACCCTCGCGGATGAGTCTTGCCATCGACCAGCTGCTGATCGGGACGATGACAGGTGGCACAGGAACTCTTTCCATCTCCCGATAACCCCACATCAAAGAAGAGCAACTGACCCAGTTGCGCCGCAGCGGGATCGTCCGCAAAACGATTGGTCCGATCCTCGGGGGGAGTCTCTGCTCGGCGGAGAGAAAGCGCCAGACTGCGCAAAGGTGGATCCAGTAGTGGCCCCTGCTCCTTCTCGTCGGTAACCGCAGGAGCGGGAGTGGGCTCCGACTGCGGAGGATCCTGGAGGACGGACAACGCCAGCAGCGACAGCAACAGCATCACCATCATCGAATCTCCACCCAGCCTCTGGCACGTTCCAGATGGGGCCCGTCGATGATATCTACCGTCAGTAACCAGCGCCCTCCCATGTGGAATCGAACCCCTGCAGCAGCGAATCCTCCCGCCGGACGACGGATCGTCTCGACCGGCACCGCCAACCCGTGGGCGTGTTGCGGCATGCCGCCATCGAACACCACCTCGACCGCTTCGGAGATGGGTTTCCCGTCCTTGAACACGGTACCGTGGGCGGTGAACTCCTGATTGAGCGGCGCCGGATCGGGGATGTAGAGCATCACCTCGTACGACCCATCGGCGCTGATCCACGATTCCCACCCGGGACCCTGAGGTACCACTGCAGCGGGTGGAGCCTGGCATCCGACGAAAAACAGCAGCATCGCCAGTCCGCTCAGCAAGGAGAAGATCACCAGGCCCAGGATGATGCAGCCGGGGCTCTCCGATGTTTCCGAATTGTCACTGTCGAATTCAGTCATCTCTGCTCCTGTAGTTTCTTCTGCTGCAATTTTAACTGACGCATCCGGACCCCGCCATCGGGGAGGTACGGTTCACTTCCGAAGTGGCGCAGCGCACCGTTCTGGTCGATCACCACTCCACGATGATTACCATGATCGAGCACCCAGACCGAACCATCCTCATCGACACGGACCGCACGCGGCCGAAACAACTGGCGCTCGCCGGTTCCAGCGCCACCGAGAATCGTCTGCGCTTCTCCTCCTCCGGGTGGGATTCTCAGCAACGAATGATTGGCTCCATTGGTATACCAGATGGAACCATCGGGGTGACGGTCGACTCCGACCGGCATCCGACAGTCGCCATCGATCACCTCCGGTTGCGGCTGTCCCTGTTCAAATCTCAGCAATGATCCACCGATGGCATCCGCCACCAGGAATCCACTTCCATCCGCCGAGATGGCGGTCGCTTCCTGCAACAGTCCGGCAGCCTCGAATTGACCGACCGGGCGAAATCGCCGATCGAGAAGCAGGATCCTCTGGTTGGCATCATCGGCGACTGCAATGATGCCACCCTCGCCACAGGCCAGCGCCGCCAGTCGAGGCGGCACAGAAGATTGCCATGGAGAATGTTGTTGAACCAACCGGGCCATGTCGACGCTACGCACCAGTTGCACCAGGGCGGGCTCCCGACGCAACGGCGGTTGTTGCTTCCAGGCGACCTGAAACATCTGGAGTCGTTGATTTCCGCGATCCGCCACCACCCAGCGCGACGGATCATTCCCCGGCAAGAAATCGACCCCCATCGGGGTCCGGAACCGAGCCGGAGCCGCTCCCGGGCCGCCGACATCATCCAGTTCGAAGGGGATCTCCAGATCCCTCACCAGCAGCGAGACCCGCTCCGAATCCGGTTCCGAGACGACCAGCAGCCGCCCGCCAGGCTGAATCGCCCAGTAATGTCCGTAGTGAGAGACCAGGTCGACGCGCTGCCACAGTTCTGCGGCGGCCACCGGCACCTCAGGATCCCTCACCCCGAACAGTTGCACCCTACGCTCGCTCGGTTCGATGACTGCAACGACCGCCGCCTGCTCGTCATAGGCCACTGCGGTCGGATAGTGCAATCGTCCCATCGCTTCTCGAGGGAGCATCGAGTGAATCCCGAACTGATGCATCGAGAAGCCACGACCGTTGAAGAACTGCACCCGGTGATTATCACGATCACTGACCCAGAGGAACTGATCCTCGACCGCGCACAACCCCATCGGTGAGGCGAGTAATCCGGGAGCCGCTCCATGGTCGCCGATCCCTTGCTGCGGATCCGGTTGTTGCGAACGAGGATCGAATCGGATCAGCCGGTGCCAGCCACGATCACTGACCCAGATGTGGTCTCCGACCGAGCAGACCCCGGTCGGTTCGATGAACCCGCTCCAACTCTGTTGCACATTTCCATCGAGGTCGAGGTGGTGCAACTGTCCGTGAAGCAAGTCGGTGACCAACCAGCCCACTCCACCAGGAGCCCTCGACAGTGCTCCCGCTTGCCACCTTCCCTCGGGGCCCGGCAACATCCGCACCAGTTTTCCCTGGCGATCGATCTCACCGACCTGACCGGCACGATCGATGATGATGAAGTGTCCTCTGCGGAGTGGTTGTATCCCTCTTGGACTGGGAAACAAATCGGGCAAGGGCCACGAGTCATCTTCGAGTACTCCAGCCGAAGAGAGCAAGCGCAAGCGTGCCGGACGTTGGGTCAGTAGTGCGAAGCCCCCCGACTCCAGCGCACAGATCGCCGCCGGTAGTGCCGGCGCCAGTGAACGGGACAACAATGGAAAACCGACCGTGAGATGGGTTTCGAGGTCGCTGACGAGGTCACTTGTGGGTTCTGCTGTGGCTGGAGCGGAGGGAATGGCGTTCAGCCCAGGCCACAGAAACAGCATCCATAACAAATTCATCGCTCTCCTTCTGCAGATAGCATCGCTATCTTCGGCTCCAGCGGCAAGCGTCCACTCGATCTTCTCGGTCGCTGCGATTATCCTGAGGGTTGGATAAGGAGGATCGATGGAAGCTCCGGATCAAACCAGAGGACTGAACTGGCGTGTCGGGCGCTGGATTTCGTGGACCGAAATCGAAATCTCACAGCAAACTCGCGGTGGCCCGGGAGGCCAGCATGCCAATCGATCCGCCACTGCGATCGACCTGCGCTGGACACCCTCCGCATCTCACGCATTTTCGCCCGATGAGCTGGAGCAACTGGCGGCGAGGATTGCCCATCGTATCGACGGCCACGGCAAGATACGGATCCTCGCCAGCGAGGAGCGCTCCGCCACGAGGAACCGAGATATTGCCCTGCAACGACTCGCCGAACTGATCCGCGAGGCTCTCAAACCGAGACGCTCGAGGAGGGCGACCCAGCCGACTCGTAACAGTCAGGAGAAGCGGCTGGTCGACAAGAAGAACCGCTCACGGCGAAAGCAGGAACGAGGTCGCGACTTCAGCGATGAGATCTGAACTTCTTCTCCATGTCCGCCAGCCGGGGCCATCGAAAAAGGGGCCCCGGGTTTCCCCGACGCCCCTCATGATCTATGGGGTGAGAGGAGGGGCTCGAACCCTCGACCTCCGGCACCACAAGCCGGCGCTCTAACCAACTGAGCTACACCCACCACTGATTTCACATTCTCGAATCGATCCGGCGGCCGGAATCGACTCCGAAGCATAGAATGTTGGCGAAGTTGTGGGTGGGTGTCAAGGAGACCGGGTATTCCCCTGCCAACAGATCTGCAACAGGACCCCCGATTCTCCACCGAATTCGAGGTTTGCCGTCAGCAAGAAGCGCAGACAGTGGCAGCGAAAGGGTGAAAGGGTGTCGAGACCGACCGTGGCACGGATTCCTCCCAGATTCGAGTTTCGTGAGGTGCCTTCTCTTGCCCAATCGAAGCGGGTCCAGGGCAGCACTTCAAGGTAGGGACGGTAGGCCTGGTCTGAAGTCGGCATGATCTGACCATATCGATCAGGATCCCTCGAATCGGTCGACTGCAGGTCGATGGTCGCCCCGATCAAGGAACTGTCGAGAAGAGGATCGTCCAGCCCCAGGTCGAATCCTCCGAAGGAACTGAGAGTTTCGCTGTGGTGCGACTGACCCGTGCGATAGTGGCTGCCACTGATCTGGGCCAGTTCGGTGCCGTACCCTCCGACACCGTACTCCGGGTCGTTGAGCAGATGTTCTCGCAGGACCCCACGGACCGTTTCCGCGAGCACCTCTGAACTGATGTAAGACTCCCATTGGAGGCTGGAGTCGACGGCGATGGAGCCGAAGAGGGACGGATGACGATCCCCCTGACCGATCGACCACTCTGTGCCCGGGACCAGTGACCTCGCCCACTCCCCATCTTCCTGGATCTCCAGTAGCGACAGAGGGGATGCCACGAAGACACTCTCGGAAGGGTGGAGAGCCGTGGCCAGTAGCAGCAGGAGGGCAGTGGCTGGATTCATCGACGACCTTACTCGGGGATTCTCGTGGAGTCCCTGGGTCAGCGCGCTCGCTCCAGACCTGACTCCCCCCTGAGAGTCTGGATCGGCACGATTGGGTTATTTCTGAAGAGAATTCCGGAAATCAATGCCGGGTGTAATTGCCAGCGATGGACTCACGAATTCCGCGCGAGGTGAAAGGGCGTCATCCTGACCGATGCCTGACGGTTTCTCGCCGAGAAGACGCCGGTGGGATTGCCCTACTTGGATGGTATCGCGAGTCGCAAAAAGGGGAAGCCTGCTAGCGACCTCGACTGGCCAGGCGGACCAGTTGCTCGGCACTCTTTTCCGTCGGATGGTCGGCGACCACCTTGCGCACCCGGTCCTGAGCATCGGTGATATGAAAACCCAGTACTTGCAGTGCTCGAACGGCATCCGCCGCTGCGCCCTCGGGGACCCCGACCGTTGCAGGGGATCCGGCACTCGCCAGCAGGTCCTCTTTCTCCAGAGCACCTCGAAGATCGAGGACGATTCGTTGGGCGGTCTTCTTGCCGATCCCCTTCACTCTCTCCAGCGGAGTCGTATCCCCCTCCAGCACCGAGGTACGAAGTTGGTGCTGCTCGACATTGGAGAGAAGTGCCAGAGCACTGGCGGGACCGACCCCAGACACCTGGCAGATTCGGTCGAAGAAATCACGCTCTTCCGGATGAGAAAAGCCAAACATCACCAGTTGTTCGTCGCGGATTCGATGAGAGATGAACAGCCGTGCAGTGGCTCCATCCTTCAATTTTCTCAGGGTACCCGAGGGTGCACGAAGTCGATGGCCGACTCCCCCTACCTCGAGCACAGTGTGACCTTCAGAGATCTGAACCACTTCGCCAGTGAGGTACTCGTACACTCGCCCCCTCTAGCCGTTTGCCAGGTTCAACCCGCGATCGGAAAGCTTCCGCTTCACCTCATTGAGCGAGGTCACGCCGAAGTTCTTCTGGCTGACCAGTTCGAGTTCATTTCGCTGCATCAAGTCTGAGATCGTCTCGATTCCGAGACGGTCCATGCAACGCTGACTTCGGCTGGAAAGTTCGAGCAAGCTGACCGGTTCTCCCAGGAGAGAAGCGGCTTCACCATCGATCGAGAGCATGAAGGTCTCGTCACTGCGAGTCCCTTCGCCGAGGCGCAACTTCTTCTGGTTCAAGATCTTCCGGATCTCTTGCAGGCTGGTCTCTCCAAAATTCTTGTAGGAGAGCAATTCTGGCTCACTCTTGCTGACCAGGTCTCCTAGAGTGTGAATCCCCATCTTCTGCAGGCAGTTGCGACTTCTCACCGAAAGTTCGAACTCGGTGACAGGAATCTGCAAGACCTGCTGCTTGCGGACGTTGTCCTTATCCTTGTCGCGGTCGTAGTACATCGATTGCGAAGCACTGGCATCCCGCAGATAAAGACGAGCCCGTGCATGATCCGGGTTGGAGAGAAGGACCATCCTGTAACAGGTAATCGCTTCTTCGAATCGTTCGGCATCCTCATACAGCACGCCCAGGTTGATCATCGCGTGGGCGTAAAGGGGAGTGCTCCGCTGGCACATGCGATAGGCCTCGATCGCCTTCTCTTCATCTCCGTAGAGGGAGTGCATGTATCCGAGACGGAAAAGGAATCGGGTCTCATCTGGATTTCCTTCAGCGGCAGTGCTGTAGGATTCCAGTGCATCCTGGTAGTCACCTTCATGCTGGTGGAGCAAACCGTTGAGGTAACTAATTCTCGGTTGATCATCCTGGACCTGCAAACTCCCGAGCAGAGTTTTCGCCTCTTCGATCTTGTCCTCGAGGATCAACGCCTCGCAGAGCAGCATCCCGACTCGCGGCTCTCCTGCTCCGCAGTTCTTCCAGCCTGCCTCGAGAACCTTCAGCGCCTTCTTCGACGAGCCTTCCTCGAGCAACAGTTTGCCGAGCAAGTGCATGCAGAGAATATTATCCTTGCACCCGAACAGGGTTTCACGAGCTTCCTCACGCCGACCGAGAAGATCCAGCACCACTCCTCGGCGGAACGGGTCTGTGACATCATCGAGGATCACCTCGAGTTCATCGATGGCCTCCCTTCGGGAGGTCACCCCTTGTCGTGTCTCATGGTAAAAATCGACCGAGGTCTCCCTCGTCAAGACCAGATCACGCAAGGAAATTTCGCTCATCGCATCCAAGAATGCCTCCTCGATGGAAGATGTCAGGCGTTAAATTCCGTGTTCCCGGGGCTACGGAGTGGATCCGATACAGGTCCCCTGGATCTACGGAAGTGAGTCCAGGATCATAAGAAAGGTACAGGAGACAGTCAACACGAACAGGTTGGGGATCTCGATCTGGCTCTCCTTGCAGCGCTGCCAGATCGAGGAGACCATGGCGCCAGAGACCTCTCGCCCCCCACAGGAGCGGGGAAATCAGGATTATGGCCGCTGTGACGGTCCTATTCCATAGCCACAGCATCACCTCGATGGATTCACCGGCGGTGAAGAAAGGGACCAGAAACGAGATGAGCCAGGGACTCAATCCAGCGCAGCAGAGCGCAGTCACGGCCCACCTCGGCCCCTTGGCCATCATCGCCGGCCCCGGCAGCGGGAAGACCCGGGTGATGACTCACCGCGTCGCAGAACTGGTCCACTCGGGGGTGACCCCGGGATCGATCCTGGCGATCACCTTCACCAACAAGGCCGCCGACGAGATGCTGCGACGTACGCAGAAGTTGCTCGATCCACAGCGTCCTTCCCGGCTACCGACGTCCGGGTTCCTCGGCCCTTCCTCTCTCGATCTCGACGATGGCACCCCGGTCCTCCGCACATTTCACTCCTTCTGTGCTCGTTTACTGAGGCGCCACCTGCACCGAATCGAACCCTACTCTGGCCGATACTCCATCTACGACAGTTCCGATCAACTACAACTGGTCAGCGTGATCCTCAAGGAGTTACAACTCGACAAGACCTCCTTCCCCCCCCGCAACTCTCTCTCCCGTATCAGTCACTGGAAGAGTCACATGACCTCGCCCGAACTGGCGGGAGAAGAATCATCGACCTTTCATGAACAACAACTGGTACGCATCTTCCATCGCTATCAGGAACTTCTGGAAGAGCGAGACGCGGTTGATTTCGACGATTTGCTGCTGCTGGTGGTTCGATTACTGCAAGAGCATCCAGATGTTCTCGATCATCTGAGGAATCGTTTCCAGTTCGTGATGATCGATGAGTTCCAGGACACCAATCTCCCGCAGTACATGATCGCCAAACTACTTTCGCAGCAGCACAGGAACCTGTGCGTCACCGGGGATCCCGATCAATCGATCTACTCGTGGAGGGGTGCCAGTCCCGACAACTTCCGCCGCTTCAAGGAGGATTTTCCGGAGCACTCCTTCATCACTCTCGATCAAAACTATCGCTCCACTCCACAGATCCTGGAAGTTGCTGGCCGTCTCGCTGGAACCGAGTTTGGCGAGCGAAAACTATTCACCGAGAACGCAGATGGAGCCGAGGTCAGGGTTCAGCAATTACGAGACGAACGAAGTGAGGCCGCGAGAATCGCAGACCATGTCGAAACCTGGATGGAAGAGGGCTGCTCGGCTTCCGAGATCGCCGTGCTGTACCGGGTCAACTCACTTTCGCGAACCCTCGAAGAGGAATTCGTTCGTCGCCGGATCCTCTACGCAGTAATTGGCGGGATGTCCTTCTACGAGCGCAAGGAGGTCAAAGACATCCTCGCCTATCTACGAGCGGCTCGCTCTTCAAGAGACGATATTGCACTGCTCAGGATCATCAATATCCCGGCACGCGGCATCGGCAAGGTCAGCATCGAGCGCTTTCAAGATGGCGCCAGGGATGCGAATAGAAACCTCGGTGAACACCTGCGAGAGGAGAGCGACTTCGCCTCCATCCGTGGCAAGGCTCGCAAGGGTCTCGAACAGTTCAAGGATGTCATCCAGCAACTTTCTACAAACCTCGACGCGCCCCTTCCCGATCAGGTGAAACTCGCCATCGAGACGAGCGGCTACCTCACCTTCCTCAAGAAGGCAGAACCTGAATCGTGGCCCGAAAGGGAACGAAACCTCGAGGAACTGGTCGCTGCGGCTGCCGAGACGGAAGAGATTCTCGCCAGCGTCGCTGCCAGTGCGTCCGATGATCCGGAGTTTCAAGAGATCGATCCGCTCTCGCTATTTCTCGAGCGGATCGCGCTGGTCACCGACGCAGAGATGCGAGAGGAAGAAGAGGGCCAGGTTTCGCTGATGACCTTACATGGGGCCAAGGGACTCGAATTTGATCGTGTCATCATCGCCGGAGCGGAGGAGACTCTGATTCCTCACGCTCGACAGGGAGAAGTGGTGCATGTGGAGGAAGAGCGGAGACTCCTCTATGTCGGCGTCACCCGTGCTCGCAAGGAACTGTGCATCACCCACACCAGCTGGCGAAGGCGCTTTCAAGAGCGGGAGCCGAGAATGCCATCCTCCTTCTTCAGCGAACTGGAAGGGACCTCGATCGTCTTCGAACGCAACGCAGTCCCGGCCTATTCCAGTGGTGGCTGGGGTCAAAACAGCAGTGGATTGGATCCCTCGGAGTCGATCGAGGATGAGGATGATGGCCTCCATCCGGGGGCCTGGATCCGTCATGAGATCCTCGGGCGAGGGGTCATCGTCAAATCCCAGGGACACGGTGCATCCAAGCGAATCTCGGTCCGCTTCGAACAAGGAGGAGAGAAACAGTTGGTGGTCGCCTATGCTCCGGTGACACCGATCGCCCCACCCGATGAAGAATGGGAGCCGTGTTGATCTCTCGCATGAGTACACGAAAGTGGCTGAAGCAATGCCTCGTCATCTTGCTGATCCTGTCGATGACGGGGGATCAGCGCGGCGATGCCCATGAACTGGCGGAGGGGGTCGGGACCCAGACCACCTTCACGATTCGCGATGGACAGGTGATCATCCTGTTCAACCTGGGTTGGAGCGTTCCGGCCGGATTTCCATTACTCGCCGACCTCGACTCCGATGGCGATGATCGTGTGGAAGAGGAGGAGTGGCGCCCCTACCTGAAGACTCGAATTGAATCTCTCCTGCCGCAACTGGATCTCCGCATCAATGGCCAGCATATTCAACTCGAACTGGATCTGATCGAACATGCGGGACTGGAGGGCTCGGTGCGAGCTCGCCCCTTCGACGCCTACTTCACCCTCCATGGTCCACTGCCGCCATCGCTGCCACAGGATAGTCGCTGGGGCGGCGGTTACTGGCTGCACTGGCAAGACAACAGTTATCGTGAGCAAACTTCGAGTCAGTACTCGTGGATTCCCATCGAGGATCATGATCCCGACCTGTCCTTCCTCATCCTGCAACCGGATCCATCCCTCTTCGAGGACCAGGGTGCCTTCATCCGTACTCCCGGCCGCAACACGATCCTCTACTTCTATTCCGAAGCGACCACCTTTGACCCCTTCACCGATACCGCTCCAACCGCCGCACAACTGGCCAGCCTGCTGCCGACTGAAGCAGCGCCGTCCAATCGACCTCCTCGACCGACTGGAGAGGCGGCCCAGTCGCCGCGAAAATTTCCCTCGCAGACTGACCCCTCCCCTGAGGAAGTGAGTGAAGAGGAGCAGATCGGCGGACTGGTGGAGACCATCGTGCTGGGGAAAGCACCGCTCTGGGAGGTCGTGCTGGCACTGTTACTGGCGATCCTCTACGGCGCCGGTCATGCCATCGGGCCCGGCCATGGCAAGACGATGGTGGCGGCCTACCTGGTCGGCACCCGCGGTCGAATTCGCGATGCGGTGGTGCTCGGTCTGGTGGTCACCTTTGCCCACACCATCAGCATCTTCCTGCTGGGGCTGCTGTTGCTCGGGCTGATCGAAGCCAGTACCGACAAGGCCACTTCAGCGACCTTTCAGAACTGGATCACCACCGTCTTCAGTTTCGGATCGGGCGCCCTGCTGGCGACCTTCGGGCTGATTCTGGCCCGACGACGCTGGCGAGCGAGCCGCAAAGATGATCACTCGCATGATCACTCGCACGATCACTCGCACGATCACTCGCATGGACATGAGGGTGGGCATTCTCATCTGCCTGCGGACTGGGCCCAGGATGGCGAGGTTCGATTCCGTGATCTGGTGACACTCGGATTCAGCGGCGGAATCGTGCCGTGCCCGGCGGGATTCACCATCATGCTGGTCGCCGCTCACTTCCAGGCGCTGTGGCTGGGACTGATCGTGCTCGGTTTCTTCAGTCTCGGACTGGGATTGATGCTGATCGGAATCGGCTGCGTACTGGTGCTGGGCAAGGAACGAATTCTCAATCGAGTGGGTGCCCCGTTGAAGTCGCGGTTCTTGCAACTGGCGCCGGTCTTCTCGGCGCTGCTGGTGAGTTTGATCGGAGTCTGGTTTTGCGTCGATAGTTTGACCCAAGGACGAGAACCGATCGCCCAGATGCTGCGGGCTCTGGCGAGTTACCTCGACGGTTAGTGGGCGACGGTAATCCCCAACGCCTCGAACATCGCTCGAGCCTTGTCGAGCAACTCGGCACGCTCCGCCTGCGGCTTCGAGTCCCATGTCACCGCACCACCGAAGGGAATCAGAGCGCGCTTCCCACGGAGCAGAGCAGAGCGAATCGCGATGCTCAGTTCGAGATCTCCGGTCGGGGCCAGCCAACCGATGGAACCGGTGTAGATGGAGCGAGGCCACGGCTCCAACTGGCGGATCCGCTCCATCGCGGCCAGTTTCGGAGCCCCGGTGATGGATCCTCCAGGAAAAGTCGCGCGCAGGATCTCGCCGGGACTCGGATCCCCTCTCAGTTCACCGGTCACCGTCGCCACCGTATGCAACACCGAGGCGTACCGTTCGACCTGCGCAGGATGCACCACCTCGACCGTGCCCGGCTGGCAGATGCGTCCCAGATCGTTTCTCTCCAGGTCGACGATCATCGCCAGTTCCGCTCGTTCCTTCGGATCCGCCAGCAACGCGGTTGCCGCTTGTCGATCTTCAGCTCCATCTCGGCCTCTGGCGATGGTCCCCTTGATGGGACGCGTGCCGATGCGTCTGCCCCTTCTCGAGAGAAATTGTTCCGGGGAAGCGGACACCACCGAGAAGGGATCGCCCTGGATCATCGCTCCGTAGGGCACCGGTTGTGCCTCACGCCAGAGCCGATGGAGGGCGACCGGCGAGGGGACCGGATCGACGATCCAGCCACGAGCCAGATTGACCTCGTATACTTCTCCAAGGCCGATTCCATGACGAATCTCCGTCACAGCATCGAGGTATTGAGCATCGGTGAGAGAGGATTCGACGATTCTCACCGGTGACGACGAGATCGAGTCGCTGGGATCGCTGGAGGTGCTACCCGAGCGGCGCCACCACCGTCGATCCTGCCACCCCGCTCGACCTCGATGAACCGACCAGCCTTGCTGCTCGATGGCATCGATCAGCACCACCTCGTCGTACAGTTGCCAGCAGAGGTCGGGGACCCCATCGAGCAAGGAACCGATGGCTCCTGTGGGGGTCTGCCGTGGCGACAATCCAACAAAACGATCGGCCGCCTCATAACCGATCCAGCCGACCGCACCGCCGACGAAGGGGAGCGAGTCGACCTCTGCAGGGTCCTTCGTGGCCCACTGTTTCCACCACCGATCCAGTTGCTCGAGTGGATCTCCACGACCGGAATCGATCACCCCGTCGCCAGTGCGGACCTGCCACCGATCTCGACTCGCCTCGAAGGAGCCGATCGGATCGACCCCGGCGATGTGCCAGCGGCCCGTTCCGGCCACATCGAGACCGCTCTCCAGCAAAAAGCTGGGCTGCCCCGGACCGATCGCCGCCAGCAGGCTCTCGACCTCGACAGCGCCCAAGGCCTCGATTCGAGGTGCGGCGTGGAAGGGGTGAGAAGCTACGTTTGCGCTCATCGGGCTCGATTCATCGCGAAATTGTGCTGCAGAAATTCGCTCCATCTGCCGAAAGATGAGTCATGACCGACGACCCGAGGGAGCCGCCTTGCGGCTTCGGTTCGCGCCCTTCCCCGTGGGAAGAGAAAGATAGACTTGACCAAGATCTGTACAGAAGAAAGAGACCATGATGATTCCGAACTCTCCTCTCACTCACCCCGACGAGCGATCCTTGATGGTAGTCAGCAACGATGAAGAACATTGCATCCTCTACGATGGTACCGACTTGCCGTCGCTGCTGGAGCAGTTGATGACGATGGGAAGCGATTCCCCCTCGACCCTCGACGCCGCCGCTCATATCGATGAAGAAGAACTGACCCGGGATCATTTCCGCGCCATCGTGAGGGAACTGCTCAGTCGTCGCCACGGGATTCTCAGATAAGCAGGACCCCTCTCCTGGCGGACGATCCAGGGCTACTTTTCCTATAGTTATCCACATTCTGGTCGCTGTATTTCGACTTATCCACCTGCGGTGACTGAACCATTTTGAATCAGTTGGTAGTTCTTCTTCCCATTTTTTTTCGGCCTTCGTAGGATCACTGCAGGGGAATCGCCGCCCCTTGGGATGGAAGTGGGTACGAATTCGATGGACTCGTTCCTCAAGCACCTCGAAACAGAGCGGAACCTGAGCCCGGAAACTCTCCGCGCCTACCGCAAGGACCTCGAACAACTCCGTGACTTCTTCGAGGTCAAGGATCTCGCACAGATTGCCACCAAGGAGAGCACCGAGGTCCGCCGCTGGTTGGCTCACTTCGCAGAGGTCGGATATTCGCGTAGCACTGTAGCCAGAAAACTGGCATCGATACGTGGGTACTTCCGCTTCCTCACCGGTCAAGGACAAATCGAGGGGCGCTGCGCGTTTCTCGAATTGAGTACGCCGCGGGTGCCCCGTGCGCTGCCCCACTTCCTCTCCGTTCAAGAAGTCTTGCGTCTACTCGATCAACCAGAGACCAACACGTACCGCGGGCTGCGAGATCGAGCCATCCTCGAAATCCTCTACAGCACCGGCCTCAGGGTCAGTGAACTGGTCGCTCTCGACTGGCTCCACATCGACGGTCCTGCGCGTCTGGTTCGCGCCTATGGAAAAGGACGCAAGGAGCGCATCGTTCCCATCGGCGAGCATGCGCTGACCGCTCTCTTCAGTTACCAGGAAGCAATCCCTGCACGCTGGCAACCCGAGGATGGAAACTGGAGCCCTCACCCGGTGCTGCTGAATCGCTTCGGTGATCGCATCTCCGATCGATCGATCCGCAAGATCCTCGACCGATACATCGGCAAGGCGGGCCTCGACAGTCGAACCAGTCCCCATACCCTGCGCCACTCGTATGCGACTCACCTGCTCGACCGCGGTGCCAATCTGCGGCAGGTGCAGGAATTGCTCGGCCACAAACATCTCGCCACCACCCAGGTCTACAACCACCTCAGCAGCGAGAAGATCTCCGAGCGACACCGTTCCGATCACCCTCATAGCGAGATGCCCGAGGTCGAATCCTCCCGCTGAAACGAGGCCGGAAAACAGCGGGTAGATCTGGCGGTCGCGGACTTGTTGCGAGGGACGATTGCCGCCTCGCTGTGATGTCGCTATCCTCCCCTCTTCAGGCCCATGTTCATATTCAGCGAACACCGGGCTGGCGTAGCTCAGTTGGTAGAGCACAGCTTTCGTAAAGCTGAGGTCACGGGTTCGACTCCCGTCGCCAGCTCCAATGAAACGCAAGACCTCGTGGACCAGCGGGTCCACGAGGTCCTTTTTTTATCCCTCTACTCGTCATTTTCCTGACTTCCCTGCGACTCTGTTCCCTACGATTGGGAATCATCCCTCGATCGGACCATCTCTTGGCATTACAATGGCGGAGCCCCCATTGAACGATCGTGGTCAAAGGCGACCCCGAAAGGGAACCCATGAAACTTATCAAGCAGCGGATCCCCGGGATCCTCTCTCTTCTTGCTGCATCCGGGATGATGCTCTTCTCCACCTCTCTCGACGCCCAGTGTGATCCGGGCGGAGGCCTCGGTGGCACCGGAGCGGACGTGATTGTAGGTGAGTTGACCGGCACCCAGAGCTACGGTTCAGCGGGCGGATATTACGCTTTTTCGGTGGGAACCACTTCCTGCAACATCGGCACCGAGGAACTGCTCTGGATCGCAAATACCAACCAGCACCCGGTGATCGGGCAGAACATGTTTCGGCTCAAGGATGGAGTGCTCGAACAGATCGGCATGAGCTGGCTCAAGCACGGATTCACCGCCTTGCAGGGAAACACCTGTGGATGCGGCTGCGCCTCATCGGGAACCGGCAGCCGGCTCGGAGTCGGTTGCTCCGATCCCTACGGAGCCAGTTTGAATGGCAGCCAGGGGAGCCTCGGCGCTCGCTCAGAGGTGACCGATCCGGCTCACGGTGGATTCATCTATCCGCAGAACCTCGACCCTGGCAACAGTGATCTGACCTGGCGTCGCTTGCGCGTTCACGGTAGTGACCTGGACGCGGCGACCAATGCTGGAGCGCAGTACTTCGTCGAGGGACATTATGTCACCCCCGACGATGCTGCCGCAGGCAATCATCACAATAACACCAGTTACCGACAGGTCTCCGTCTCCTCCTCCACTTCCAATCACGCCATCTCCTTTGTCGGATCGACCCAGCGGCAACAGCCGGGCATCCAGGCGTGGCAAGACAACGATCCGAGTGTGACTCTGGTCGATATCTCGGATGCTGGAGACGGACTCTTGATCCTTGGATACAAGGTCATCCAGGTCAATGCCAACCTGTGGCGCTACGAGTACGCACTCTACAACATGGACTCGACTCGCTCGGTTCGCAGCTTCTCCGTACCGCTTCTGGGTGTGATCGCCAGCGATGTCGGTTTCCGCGATGTCGAGTACCACAGTACCGAGGTCTATGACGGCACCGACTGGGCGCTGTCTACCAGTAACGGCGAAATCAACTGGTCGACTCAGACCTTTGCACAAAACCCCAACGCCAACGCACTTCGGTGGGGAACGATGTACAACTTCCGCTTCGTCACCACCTCTCCCCCGACGACTGCCAATGCGACTCTCGGGCTGTTCCAACCCGGCGCCGTGGACACGCTACTGGTGCCCACCCTCGCTCCGATGGTCGGCAACCTCGATTGCAACAATAACGGCATTCCGGATGCGGATGAAATCGCCAGCGGCGCATCTGATTGTGATGGAAATGGTTTGCTCGATGAATGCCAGGAAGACTGTGACCTCGATGGAATCGCAGATGCCTGTGAACTGATCAATGGCGCACTCGATTGTAATGGGAATTTCCTCCCTGACACCTGCGAGATCTCTTCAGGTGCAGCGGATTGCGACTTCGATGGAGTACTCGACAGCTGTGAAATTGACCTGGGCAGCGAAACGGACTGCGATCTCGACGGCACCATCGATAGTTGCCAGATCGCAGCGAATCCCGCGACAGATTGCGACGCCAACGGAGTTCTCGATATCTGTGAGGCTGCAGGAATCTTCTCCTATGTCGACAATGTCTCACCTCCGGCGCCGATCGCCGACAACTTGCCCCCGGTGATCCGCATCATCGAGGTCACCCAGGCGGGACTGGTCGACGATGTAGATGTGGCGCTGGAGTTGACTCACACCTGGATCGGCGATCTCGCCATCTCGATTGCCAATCCTTCCGGCACCAGCGTCAACTTGCACAGCCAGACGGGTGGTTCTTCCGATGACATCAATACGATCTACGACGACGATGGCAACCCCGGAACCACTGCTCCGTCCTCGCCACTGTCCGCTTTCGATGGAGCCAGCGGTCTCGGCAACTGGACCCTGACCATCTCGGACAATGCCGGTGGAGATTCAGGTTCTCTTCTGACCTGGGGACTCGACATCTCCATCGCCGGAGCGGGGATTCCAGACTGCAATGGCAATGGTATTCACGACGGCTGTGAGATCAGTGCTGCGAACGACTGCAATCTCAATGGTGTGCTCGATCAGTGCGATATCGCCAATGGGACCAGCGCCGACAATGATGGCGATGGTATTCCCGATGAATGTGGAGGGGGCGGTGCCGTCACCTACATCCGTGGCGATACCAATATCGATGGCAGCCACGATGTCAGCGATGCGGTCAACACCCTCGGCTTCCTCTTCAATGGATCACCGGTGAGTTGCCTGGCAGCCCTCGATGATAACGGGGATAACCAGGTCGACGTTTCCGATGTGGTGCATCTGATCGGCTACATGTTCGCAGGTGGACCCGAGCCAGCGGCACCGTTCCCCGGTTGTGGCCCCGATGGGCCCAGCGGGCTCGGATGTACTTCCTTCAACCTCTGCCCCTGATTCTCGGGTCAGGAGACGCCGCGGACCCCTTTCGATCGATCGGAAGGGGTCCACGGCCTGCTCGAAGTGGATCCGTTCG
>DUAN01000091.1:0-5295 GCA_012960845.1 Planctomycetota bacterium
GGGGCTGGCCATCGTCCTGGCGATCCGCTCAGGAATGAAACGGTCGCAAGGGGTGTGGCTCGCCGTGGCGGCGACGTTGGCGTTCTGTCTGCCCCTCAACTTGCACCGCATCTCCCACGAAGATGGGCACTGGCAGAGGTCGAGAGAAGGGCTGGAACGGCTGCTCCCACCCGGAGCAGCGGTCGGTGGTCGCTGGGCTCACGGTCTGGTTGGCGGCACTCATCGTAGAGCTACCATCGATGCGGATGTGGATCATGTCCTCCTTCCCTTCGATGAAAATATCGAAGGCCTGATCCTGGAGCATTATTCGCTGTTCGGAGATCAGCAGGTGCTGGTGCGACAATCAGGGGTTCCCAGTGGTACCTTCGAGGTCGCCTGTGCTCTGCAGGAATCGGGGATGCTGGTGGAAGCCCGCTCCGACCTGGCCTTGCTGCTGAGAGCGGATCCAGCCTGCTCTGCGGCCTGGGAGCGCTTCGCACTGTTACTGCTGGAAGATGGTATCGAGGATCTGGCGGCGGAGTGTCTCTTCTTCTCCCTGCAGGGTGATCCGGGCCGTGCGTCCTGCCACCGTCTGTTGGCGCAGCTCTATTTCAAGCAAGGGAAGGAGCGCGAGGCGATGCATCACATGATCATGTCTTCCGGTCACACTCCGATGGTGCGGATTCTCTCTCGAGAAGGAGCGCTTTCACCCGAAGGTCGCCGGTAAATCCACCCAGATGGCCCCCCGCCTGTACCACTCGATGGCAAGGAACCCTCAAGGGCAGCGGATTCTTTCCGCAGGCGCTGCCGACTGCCCGGGCGGCACCAGGTCGCTGTATACGGCTGGCTAACTGTCCATACTCGAGTGTCGATCCCACCACGATCCGTTCCATCTGCTGCCACACCTGACGCTGGAAAGGAGTACCGATCCGTGGGCTTGCCTGGTAGTGCCAGACCACCGGCTGTCCCGCCATGGCTGCACGGATGTCCTGCTCCAGTGGCTGCGGAAAGGGAGCCCGCTTCAACGGGGGAGAACCCGCCTGTAATTGACACTGTTGGCGGGCTCGATCTTCATCGGGGCTGAGAGAGGTGGCCAGCAACTGGTCGTCGTGCCAGATGGCAGCGAATCCCAGTTCGATTCCGTCGAGACAGAGATGCTGGTGATGGAAATAGTGGCTGCCGCTCACGAGACTCCTTTGTCCTCAGGATAACCGCCGTCCCATCTTGCTGAAGAGGTTTCTTCACCTCATGCTGAGGTGCGAGAGGGGAGGTCGGTTTGATCCTGTCGGAAGCGATCCGAGATCCGGTTCACGGGCTGATTCGTCTGGAACGGGAAGATCTCCCGCTGCTCGATGGTGCGCCGGTTCAGCGCTTGCGATCGATCTCGCAACTGGGGCTCACCGATCGGGTTTACCCCGGTGCTCGCCACAGCCGCTTCGAGCATGCCCTCGGTACCCTCGAGGTCGCCACCCGGCTGCTGGAGGAGATGCGAGGTCGCCTCGGTCTCGATCGTCTGCTCGCTCCGCTGGGTCTTGTCGCCGATGAGAGGCAGTGGGTACGCCTGCTGCGAATCGCCCGACACGTGGCGCTGCTGCACGACCTGGGCCACGCTCCATTTTCTCACGTCACCGAGCAGTTACTGCCGCGAGGAGGGCACGAGGAGATGACCTGCGCCCTGCTGGAGGATCCACAGGTGGCGCGACCGATGAAGATTCGCGGAGACTACCTTTACCCGTCAGTGGTGCGTGTACTCGATCCTGCGGATCGTCAACTCCCTGCGGATCTTCGCTTCATTCGCTCACTGGTGTGTGGTCGTTTTGGTGCGGATCGAATGGATTACTTGCTGCGTGATTCACAAGGCCTTGGCGTTCAGTACGGTCAGTTTGATTTGCCGCGAATCCTCCACACGCTGCAACCGATCGAGACTGCCGATGGAGTGCGGCTCGGAATCGAGCGAGGGGGTGTTCTCGCAGCAGAGGGAATGCAGTGGGCACGCTTCTCGATGTTCACCCAGGTGTACTTTCATCACACTCGCCGGATCCTCGATCGCCATTTACTCGATTTCCTGAGGGCGGTGATCCCGCTCGGACGATATCCCGATTCGCCGGAGGAGTACCAGCGCTGGGATGATCCGCGCATCCACGGCTTGCTCCAGCAAGCGGTTCGAGATCGAGGCGCTCCCGGCCATCTGGATGCGTGTCGAATCCTCCATCGAAAGCACCATCGTGCTACCGATGAAATCGTCGAGGGAGAGAGTGTTGAGGAGGTGGTTGGGTGGCTCGATGAGCGGGTGGCACAACTACGAGCCTCGGATCCGAGCCTCGATCCGATGGCAGACGTGGTGGCTCCTCCACCGGACCTCGCAGCTTCAGCCGAACTGCCCGTCGATGATGGGGATCGAGGAATCCGGCCCCTCGGAGAAATCAGCGCTCTGGTGGGGCGCCTGCGGGTCAAGCCCCACGGGCGGATCTACTGCGCCAGATCGCGCTCCGGAAAAGCCCACTGCGAGAAGTAGCCATCGATCCAGTGCAACCGTCGGGAGGATCGACCGATCGGCCCTCTCCTCAATCGATCAACTCTTGCCTCCAGTACGCATCACTGATGAACTTCTCCCACGATGACCAGATCGGCCGGGGGGGGATCCGCCGGATCATTCGCCAGTCCGGCTGGCTCGGTTCCGACAGCAGTTTCATCCGTGCTTCCTCCGGGGTTCGATTGGCCTTGCGCTTGTTGCAACTGACGCAGGCAAGAACACAATTTTCCCAGCTCAACTTGCCTCCACGGCTGCGTGGCAAGATGTGATCGATGGTCAATTCTCGAGTACCCGGGCGATCGCCACAGTACTGGCAAGTATTTTGATCGCGACGGTACAGGTTGAGTCGAGAGAAGGTGACGGTTTGATCACCGACCCCGGAATAGGAGGTGAGAACGATCACCTCGAGAGGAGCCAGAGATAGAGTTTCGGAGCGGATGGAGAGTCCCTCGACCAATTCCTTGCCTTGAGAAATCGCATGCCACGATTGGAGATCATGAACCGAGTAGGTCTCGGGGTCGATGATTCGCGCCGCATTCCGGGCGACCATGCCGATGGCGAGCCTTGCTGGTAGGGTGTGGATCGGCATCCACCCTCGATTGAGAACCAAGGTGGGTAGTTCCAGAAGAGCAGTCAATCCATTCCCTCCCAGGGCATTGAGCCCGTTGCATCAAGGGTACAGATGCCATCGACGATGATCTAGCGAGGAAAGGGGCGGTCGGAGAGAGGAAAAGGGGGTTGCAATAGAGGAAGATAAAATAATAGCCTCTGGTCGCCGAAGTCGAAGAGGGCCATCCCTGTCCCTCCTCAAACCCCTGCCGGTGACCAGAGGCAAACCGCACAAAATAAACGCACAGTGCGGATTGAATAAACGATTTTTTGCATACCAAGGCGAATCTGCCAGACCTGCACTGCAGGTGATTTTGAGCCGATTCGATCTGTACAAGATCAATATCTTCTACGGTTTGTATGCAAGGTGTATGCCAAACGAGAAACAGCGCTTTAGAGGCGATCTTGGGCGATGGCATCGATTTGGCTGGCCGCATCTGGCCATATTCGACATTTGGTGGCCAAGGGGAGCCACAGGTTTCGTCTTAAGTCCTTACTATTGGTAGTATTATGACTATACTGTCAAACCTGTCAGGGTACCGATCCAGCACTCGTGGATCGCCCCAAGTTCGCCCTCAAGATGGCCGTCAAGATCAGTGGTCAGGAGACTGTCATGAATCCCGACTCACCCGCTGACGAGACTTCCCCGGAGGAGCCGGCTCCCACCGTCGATCGGCAAAAAATAGTCTCATCCGAACAGATCCACCACTGGCTGGAGAGTCGTCCCGACTGGCGAGTCGAGCAGGGGCACCACCTGGTTCGCAGTTACCGCTTTGCCGATTTCGTCTCTGCTCTCGAGCGGATCGGCAGGATCGGTGCGGTGGCGGAGGCTCTGGGTCATCATCCGGACCTGGAACTGAGTTGGGGCCGGGTGGGAGTGAAGATCTATACCCATTCGGTCGATGGTTTGACTGCTGTTGATTTCCAGTTGGCGACTCGCATCGATGGGTTGGAACAGGCAGATTGAATCGATGAAATCGCACTGTACCCGCCGTAGCCTGTGCGTGTGCCGGTGTACTCTGCTCCGGTCAGGTGGCTTTCCCGTTCTGTCCGCCTACGTTGCCGACCTCGGGCCCGCCGATCAGGAACTCGCCAGCCGCCATTCCCAGGTCGCAGTTCCCAGGTCACCAGTGCCTTGCAGGTTGCAGTGCGGGTGGTCAAGCGGAGGGAGGCGAGGAGAGCCGTCCGCGGGCGGGGACCCGGTCATGGATCACCCCACGGCTGCTCCCCGAAGGGCGGTGGTCACGATTCTCTGAGCCACGTCAGCTCGAACCCGAAGGGCGGGAGTCGGTGCGCCGCTCCATCCTCTGCGACAACTCAAGAGTGACCGGGAAGTGCAACAACTCGAGAGCGCCATCGAGCGCACCGAGGTGGGACCGCGCGCCGGTGCGGCAGCGGCCATCGCCAGTGGCAACGAGTAGCAGGGCGAGGCCGCGATCGAGGAGCAGTTCCGCCGACCAGGATCTCAGGCACCCGGGTTTCCTTTCATCGAGGGTAGTGGCAAGAAAAATTGTTGCCTGCACTGGATGAAGAATGAAGGTCGGGTCAAAGGGGAGATCTGTGGCAGATGGATGGAGGATCACGTTGTGGTCCATACACCGCAGACCTCACGAGGACGCCGCCGCTCGAGCGGCGATTCGGAAGGCGGGTTATTCCGCTTATTTCCTCACGGCACCAGTCATCACATGGGGTTGGATGTGCACGATGTCGGACCCTTTCGCAAGTTTCAGAAGGGTATGGTGGTGACCGTCGAAGCGGGGATCTCAATCCCACAAGAGGGTTTCGGGATTCGCATCGAGGATAGGGCGGCGGCGACTGCAGAGGGGTGGCGTGTGTTGCCTGTGGCGCTTCCCGAGGACCTCGAGAGCATGGAGAGTGCGATCCGCGAGTGGGTGTCAGAAAGGAGCCGCTCGCTGGCTCCGTCGCACCTGAAGACCTCACCGGGTCAGTGAAGTGGACGACTCTGTTCCGGCGATGAAAAAAAGCCGGGAGAGGGGTTCACTCTCCCGGCGCATCAGGATCGAGGGGGCCGATGCCCCTCCGGAGTACTAACTTTGCGGAGTTCTGAAACTCGAAAGTATCAGAACCCGGTGTCTCTGTTGGCAACATTCACCCGCAGGATCTCCCGCAGGATCTTCGCGACGGCGCAACATCATCGACACATCATCGACACG
>DUAN01000091.1:5374-11386 GCA_012960845.1 Planctomycetota bacterium
CTCGCCGGACTCACACCGCCGGACTCACACCGCCGGACTCACACCGTGGTGAAAGCCGTTCCTAGCCGGAGACACCATAGCCAATCGAACCACTGACTTCCAGAAGAACGGCTGACCCGGATATTGTGGCCAGAAAACAGCCAGTTGGTCATCGGGAGCGGGGCCGAGAATCTCATTCACCCCGGCGAATCGCGACTCCGTCACCAATAGATACGCTTCTCGCGGCATCGGGGACGATTCTGAACAGTCTTCGGCTCTCGGCTGGAGTACCCGAAGGGGGGGAGTCGAGCAGGCGTAACGGAAGTGTACGGCTAGAACTTCTCTGGCAACTCCCGCACCGGAAAGCACGGACCCTCGACGCAGACCCTGCGATAGCGCAGAGGCTGATCGGCGGGGCCCTCGATGACGCAGCCAAAACAGGCTCCAAATCCGCACGGCATGTAATTCTCGAGCGAGATGGAGAAGTCCAGATCGCGCTCGATGGCGATATCACGCAGCGCCAGATTCATTCCGTGAGGACCGCAACCGATGCCGGCGATCTGGCCAGGATCGGTCAAGGACTCCAGCTTCTCCTCGAGCAGTTCGATGACATTGCCGTGAAAACCGCAGCTGCCATCGTCGGTCGCCGCGTGGGTCTCGACACCGATCTTGTGGAAGGCATCGATGCCGATCAGCAGGGCGGAACTGCGGGCACCCAGGAGCACCTGGTGCTTCAGCGGGGATCCCTCTGCGGCCAGCTCGCGACAATAGAAGTAGAGTGGAGCGACACCGATCCCCCCGCCGATCAGGAGCAAGACGCCGTCCTCTCCCAGAGAGGGTCTTGGCATCGGGTGCCCGAGTGGACCCATCAGGTGAATCCGATCTCCGGCAGATAACTGCATCATGGCGCGGGTTCCGGGACCGACCCTTTGCACCAGCAAGCTCAGCATCGTCGCCTCTGGTCCCGGCTCTGGTCCCACATCGAAGATGCTGAAGGGACGTCGGATCAACGGATCGTCGGTGGATCCGATCCGGACCTGGACGAACTGGCCCGCTCTTGCTGTCGATGCGATGGAGGGCGCTTCGACGTCGAGGCGGAACCACCCTTCGCCGAGGTGAACATTCTCGATCACCTCGAAGTCATCGACCAGGCACTGTTGCATCGGCATCTTCATCGGCACTCCTCAAGTTTCTGAAAGGCCTCGCCAAGCATCTCGATGATGTCTCCGGCGATCATCGATTCCTGGCCTCGTTGACCTGCGGCAAGATCACCGGCGTATCCGTGGAGCCAGACTCCTCTGCGGGCCGCGGTCTCGGGTGGATCCCCTCGGGCGACCAGCGCTCCGATCACTCCTGCCAGTACATCTCCGCTGCCTGCTGTGGCCATGCCGGGATTGCCGGTGCGGTTGGGGTGTACTCCTGAGGGTCCTATGGTGACGGTGCCAGGGCCCTTGGCCACCACCACTGAACCACTCCGTTGATGCAGTGTGGTGCCGAGATCTTCTCGTCGCAAACCCTTCAGGTCGAATACTTGTGCCAGTCGATTCAGTTCTCCCTCATGGGGGGTCAAGATGGTGTCTTGGCCGAGTTGCCCGATCAGCGCTGGATCTTCCCCGAGGTGCCACAACCCGTCGGCATCGATCACCGCCGGACTCGTTCGGGCCATGAGCCAGCTGGCGAGCGCTGCAGTGCTCCTTCGATCGCGTCCGAGACCGCAGCCGAAGACCCAGCAATCGGGGTGGGGGGACTGCAGTAGCGAATCGATGGCAGTGGCTGTCCAGCAAGACTCCCCATCGTGGGGACTCCAGCACATCACCTCGAGTGGTTTTTGCTCCTCGGCAACATTCGCCACGGTTGCGGGGACTGCGACGGTCACTCGACCACAGCCGGAACGAATCGCCGCATGAGCCGCGAGCAATGCGGCACCGCTGAGCCCCGTCGATGCGCCCACTACCGTCACCGATCCCATCGTCGATTTGTTGGCGTCGAACGGGCGAGGAGGCAGGGCGGGAAAGGTCTCACCGACCACTGGCGGGGCCTCCATCGCAGGCGAGACGATTGATTCGAGCGGCAAGGATACCTGCGCCGAAACCGTTATCGATGTTGACCACGGAGATGCCTGCTGCGCAGGAGCATAGCATCCCGAGGAGAGCCGTGACTCCGCCAAAGGCCGCGCCATAGCCGACGCTGGTGGGGACTGCAATCACCGGCACGGCGACCCTGCCCGCCACCACCGAAGGAAGCGCGCCTTCCATACCAGCGACCACGATCAGCGCATTGGAGGCGCGAAGAATCTCATCGTGAGCGAGGATCCGGTGGATGCCGGCGACTCCGGCATCGGGGATCACTTCGGTAGAGGCTCCGGCGAGATCTGCCGTCACCTGTGCCTCCTGGGCGACCGGAAGGTCACTCGATCCAGCGCAGATGATGGTGACCTGACCCAGCCGCGGTCGATTCTCCCGGTCGATGGAGATACAGCGACATCGATGGTGCCACTGGGCATCATCGATCTGATGGGCGATGTCAGCACCCACTTGATCATCGACACGGGTCGCCAGGGCGATTTGGGATCGATCCGCGATGGAAGTGAGAGCCGCAACAATTTCCTCTGGAGATTTGCCCGCTCCGTAGACCACCTCGGGAAATCCGCACCGTTGCTGGCGGTCATGATCGAGGTCGAGATTGTCGTGTTGCATCATGGTTGCGCCTCCGCGACCAGTTCCAGGTCGTCTCGATGACCATCCTCGAGCCGTCGCAAGGCGAGGGCTCCGATCATTGCAGCGTTGTCGGTGGCAAACTGCAAGGGGGGAAAGACCAGTCGGATCTGATTTCCCAGCCGCTCGGCCAATCCCTGTCGTAGCGCCTGGTTGGCGGTGACTCCACCACCGAGCACCACTTCAGCGAGCGACTCCTGTGTGCATGCTCGGCGGATCTTCTCCGCCAGTACATCGAAGACCGCCTCCTGGAATGCTGCACAGATGTCTTGCGGCTCTGGCGCTCCGGGAGCTCTTCCGGGGTAGGTTGCGTTGGGGCCGCGCCAGCGATACAGCACTGCAGTCTTGATGCCGGAAAAGGAAAAGTCGAGCGAGTCATCTGCGAGCAAGGTTCGTGGCAATCGGAGCGCCTTGGGGTTTCCCTGAAGGGCAGCACGTTCGACCGCAGGCCCCCCCGGATAACCCAGTCCCAGCACTGCGGCGACCTTGTCAAAGGCCTCTCCGAGGGCGTCATCGCGCGTGCCCCCGAGCCACTTCGACCGGCCCGCTTGTTCGACGCGGTGCATGTCGGTGTGGCCGCCGGAAATCACCACACCCAGGTACGGTGTGGAGATCTCTTCTCCGGCCAGTGCTGCCGCTTCAAGGTGCGCCTGCAGGTGGTGAACTCCGATGATGGGGAGGTCCCACGACCAGGCCAATGCCTTGGCGGTGGTCACTCCGATCATCAGGGCGCCGATCAGACCCGGTCGATGGGCGACCGCGATGGCGTCGAGTTCGCAGGGCTGTAATCGAGCACGGGTCAGCGCCTCCTCGATCAACGCAGTCAACTGTTCGACATGACTTCGGCTGGCGATCTCCGGCACCACACCGCCGAAAGGAGCATGTTCCTCGATCTGAGAATAGACCACGTCGGAGAGGACCACCGGGCCCCGCTCGACCACCGCAGCGGCGGTTTCATCGCAGGTAGTTTCGATCGCCAGGACCTTCATCGTGGCGTCTCCTCAACTGCCGGACCTTCCGTCTTCTGCGAGACGGGAGTCGAGTTGTTGAGCAGTGTCGTTCGGGATGGGGCATCTCGAAGTAACTGGATCGCCGCCGAGAGGACCGGATCACCGTTGCCGATTTCGTCGATCTCCAGCGAATCATCGGGATCTGCGAGACGTGTCAGTTCGGTTGGGTTTTCGATTCGATCAAAACTGCGCTGGCGCCAGTGGCTGCTCAACTGGAGATGCTGTTGTGGTTTGGTTTCGACCTCCAGATCGGGCTGGATTCCTGCCCGGTCACCATTTTCATCGTGGGTCACCCTGAGGCTCTGTGGGGCATGGAACGACTGGGTGGTCAACTTCACCAGAGAGCGAGTCTTGCCGCGACCGACGGGGATCAAGTCCTGAACCGACCACTTGCCGAAGGAAACCTCTCCGACCAGTACCGCACGCTGATGATCCCGAAGTGAAGACGCCACGATCTCCGAAGCGCTGGCACTGTAGCGGTCGATCAGGATCGCCAGCGGTAACTCGAGGAACGGACCATCATCATCGTTCTGGAAGACCTGGTGATCACCCGATCCGCTTCGACCGCGGGTCGAGACCACCGTTTGCCCCTCCTGGAGGAACAAGGATACGATCTTGACCGCCTCGTGCAGCAAGCCTCCGCCGTTATTTCGCAGATCGAGAATCACTCCCTCGATACCCGCTGCGATCATCTTCTCTATCGCTTGCTGAATTTGAGACGAGCTCTCGGGCTGGAACTGCTGCAAACGGATCAGGCCGACCGTGGCACTGGATCGATCCGCCGCGGTGAAGAGTGTTGATTCGGTGATACTGGGGATCTGGACCTCGGCACGACGAGCAGTGACCTGCAGTTCGGCATCGTTTCTCAGCAGGCCTAGCGAGACTTCGGTATCGAGAATCCCGCGAATCCGTGCCGAGATCCGGGTCAGTTCCCAGTCCTCGGAACGGTCCCCTTCGATGGAGACGATCTGGTCTCCGGCAAGGATTCCAGCCTGTTGTGCGGGCCCATCTGGCAGCACCTTGTCGATGGTCGCTCCACCGTTTTCGTTCTTCTTCATGATGATGCCGATCCCGAACAGGATGCCGCCGGTTTCCTGTTCGAACCGGGTCGCCTCCGCTGGCGCGAAGAAACGGCTGTGGCGGTCGAGTTGAGAGAGCGCCTGGTCGAGTCCCTCGAGCAGCCACTTGGGGCCATCGACCTCTTCGACGTAGCGTGCTTCGACCACTTGCATCACCTGGTGGGCGATGACGGCGGCGGGTGGGTCCGCCGGCGTGGTCAGCGGCCAACTGCTCAGCAGACCCAGTAGCGCTCCCAGCAGCAGGGCACTGCTCGTGTATCGAAATGAGACGATGGCCATTACGTCTTTCTGGGGCAATCGGATCCTGTCAAGACTCCATCTTTGTAACTGGTCGACAGCATACCCTTATGAATCACTCCCTGCGACCGCCATTGCCGATTCTGAGAGTGTCCATCAATTTGCCTTCAGAGTGGCCTGAGATTTGCCGAAGAGGGTCAAAGGAGCACTGAACAGGTGACTTGCCCGCCCCGGTGAGATCGCCCGCCTGGCGAGTTGAAGAAGATGAAAAAACTGATCGTGTTACTCAGTGGATTGTGGGTTCTCACTGCACTAGGTGCAGAGGCGCCGACACGTCGCCCGCTCGACCTTCCGTCGGGAGGAGCGCGACAGTCGATGCAGGACCAGGATGAGATTGCCGAGATCATCCACTTCTACGGGCATCACTACGAGGCCGATGCGTTCCTGTTCGTCATCGATCGCAGTGGATCGATGAGTACCGGCGGCAAGTGGGGCACTCTGCTCGAGGAGATGGTCACGGCAATTCAAAGTCTCTCCAGCAATGCGGAGCTGGGGATTGTCGCCTTTTCCACTCCGATCGTGCCGTGGAACGATCAGATGGTTGACTCCGGTCCCAGTGCCCGTGCGCTCGCCATCACCTTCCTCTCAGAACTGCAACCGATGGGGGCGACCTGTATCTCCCTTGGAGTCAATGCAGGACTGCAAATCCTCCGCACCTCGTCGAAAGAGATCGACTCTCGAAGATTGATCCTGATCGGTGATGGAGGACAGTTTTGCGCCGGCAATAACGACGCCGAGATGGTGGTGGCGGAGATTGTCACGGGAAACTGGGACATGCATCGCATCGACACCATCTTCCTCGGTAACTACGCCGCAGGAATCGATCTGTTCAGCGCCATCGCCCAGGAGAATGGTGGGCAGATGCGGATCGTACAGTAGCCCAGTGAACCCGCAACTTCTGCCACCCAGGGGGTGGAGCAAGACCGGGGGATA
>DUAN01000091.1:11460-29219 GCA_012960845.1 Planctomycetota bacterium
GCTCATCTTCCCCCTTGCATGGCAGAAACAGTGCCACACACTGGAATACGTTGGCCGGGCGATCGGTGCTCTCTTTCCGATTGTGGTGCCACAGGCTGCCGCTGGAATCGGGGACACGATGATGGAATGGTGGGTTCATTGTTTGGTCTGGAGATGGCATCCGCTGAAATTCGTCGGGGCACTACTCCTCTTGACCGTCTTCAGTAATCTCAATGGGACCTACGAAGCTGAGTTCTTTTTCGCTTCCTCCGAGCCGTTCACAAGAGACGGGCACGCATTGCTGCGCCTTCTCCTCGGGCTCTATTGCTTCATCCACTGGTACAAGGCCGACGTTGGACCGGCGAAGGGTCCTCACTGACTTGTCGATCTCGAAACGGCTGCGGATCGCTGCGCTCGCGCTGCACTTTCTACCGCGGGGAACCAGAAGGATGGCAAAGCCGTTGATGGGATGGAGTGACCGAGGACCGGCTGCCCCAGCTGTGGAACCGATCCGACGGGAGAAAGAAATCTGTCCGCCTGGTGAGTGAGTGGCACGATGAGAGTGCTGGTACTGTTCCTTCCCTGTGTCGTATTGCTGGCACTGGTACTGACTCTGGTCGGTGCCGACAATCCGCAACGACGCCCCCTCGATCTTCCCTCCGGTGGTGGAGCCGATGGTCCTGCCGAAGAAGAAGACATCCCCGAATCGATCCAGTTCTACGGTCGCATCTACGAGGGGGATGCGTTCATGTTCGTGGTCGATTTCAGCGGATCGATGGGTCGAGCCGATGGCGACAAGTGGAATGACCTGTTGCACGAACTGGTGATGGCCATCGATGAGCTGTCGTCAGAGGCGGAGCTGGGCCTGCTCGCCTTCTCCGACCGGATCGAGATCTGGAATCCCGAGATGATCGCTGCCGGACCGAATGCTCGCCGATCTGCAATAGAGTTCCTCGGCCGACTGGTCCCCGGTGGCACCACCTGCATCTCGACCGGAGTGGTTGCGGGACTGAAAATCTTGCGCACATCGACGGTGGATATTGAATCGAGGAGATTGATCCTGATCGGAGATGGGGCTCACTACTGCCAGGGACAATCGGATTCGGAACCGGTCGAGCAGGATATCCATCATGGCAACTGGGATCGGCACCACATCGACACCGTTTTCCTCGGCTCCTGGCAGAAGGGGATCGATCTCTTCACCCACATCGCACGCCAGAACAGGGGCCAGTTTCGCATCGTGCAGTGAAGATCGTGCAGTGAAGATCGTGCAGTGAAGATCGAGCAGTGAAGATCGTGGAAGCGTGACGAACTGCGAGTCGAGACTTGAGGTCGACTCGGATTACAGGAAAGGAAGAATCGATGATCGAGCAGTCGCAGGCCGATGAACCCGGCGACGATCCGTGGAGAAACGAGATGAAAGATCTCATTACAGAAGGAGACCCGATGAGTCGCTATCGTAGAGTGAATCGGTGGTTGATCTGTACCCTGATGTTGCTGGCATTTGCCGGGGGATACCTTTCTGCCGTATACCAGCAGCCCGCCGTGGCGTTCGTGGGCCCTGCTGGCCCATCGGTGGGCCCACGTTGGCAATACATGAGTGATGGCACCAACCACACCATGAGAATCGATCTCTCGGTCGCCGATCCGATCCCTGAGAGGTTCACCTACTGCACGCCAAACTCCACAGACATCGATGCCTGCTGGCAGGAGTCGAGCGTCTACAACAAGAAGTGAGTAAATCGCGGCAGCGGTTTTTTCGGCAGTGTCGAGAATCGCCGATGATGGAGTGGGGCGACCAGCGCTCGTCACCTGTTCTGTTTCGGTTTGGGTGTACCTCAATCACCAGAACGGTCACCACCCCTCCGTAGCTTTCTCCAGTTCCTGGAGGGGAACGGGATTGTTGTAAGATGTGTTTTTCTTGTAGTGGTGCGATGGCACTCTTGCCCTCATAGTCCGTCGCCCGAGCAGTTGCCCCCTTTTCCAGAAGCAACGTGACCGTCTCCGGGGTCTTGGTATCACAGGCGAACATTCGCAGGGTATTGCCTGAGAGTTGCCCAAGATTTTTGCCATTAGATTCTCTAAAGAAAAAACCCCGCCGGGCCTTGAGACCAAGCGGGGCTACAGTTTCTGAATGTGGCCAGGCGCGGATTCGAACCGCGGACACCTGCATTTTCAGTGCAGTGCTCTACCAACTGAGCTACCTGGCCGCAAGGATTTCCTGGATCGGTGATCTCGGATCTCGCGGAGGAGTCTAGGCGGTACCGCTCAGTTTGGCAAGGTGACGATGGAGCACAGCCTTGCGGCGTCCCACCGTGTTCTTGTGCATGGTGCCTGACTTGGCGGCGCGATCCAGTTTCGACTGGATCTCCTTCGCCATCTGCACTGCCTTGTCGGATTCGCCCGCTTCGATCGCAGCCAACACGCTTTTGGTCATGGTGCGAATCTCGGACTTCTTCATCCGGTTACGGAGATTGCGCTTGACGTCCTGACGCAGTCTTTTTTCGGTCGATTTGTTATTTGGCATTTTCCTCTTCTTTCCTGCAGTCGTTCTACAGAGCGCTGCGGATTTCGGTCACCAGTTGAGAGACATCACGGAAGGAGATGTCTACCGACATGATTTCTTCCAGGTAGTGGAGAGCTTTGTCTTTCTCTCCTTTTTTCATGTGTGCCAGGGCCAGATCATACCGTACCGACTTGGCAGCGTCGCTGTCACTTTCGCTGATCTGTTCCATTGCGGCGCTATATTCCTTGATGGCGAGATCGTGCAGGCCCTTGTTGAAAAAGGCTTTTCCGATCATGTACGTCGACCCTGTGACAAATTTCGGGTCCTTGCGGGAGTTCTGGAACTGACCGATCGCCTCGTCCCAGCGCTCGGCTTTCAGCAGTAATTCACCGTACTGGAACTTCAATCCGAAGTCTGTCGGGTGGTCGGCGACACGGCGGGCGTAGTCTTCCATCATGAAAGCGTTTTGCTCTACCTTCGCCTGCTCCATCTCGGTCCGGGCCTGCTCATCGCCCGCTTCCGACTTCTGGCGCAGTTTCTCGATCCGGTCGACGAAGATCGCTTCCGTCAAGGAACCGAGTTTGTCCGCGGCATACATATCCTGCGAGTTGACTTCGAGCGCCTTTTCGTAGGAGGTACGTGCCTCGTCAAAGTTCCGTGCTTTCACCTGCATGTCACCCAGGTCGCGCCATAGCCTTGAATTTTCGGGATCCGCCTCGGCTTTTTCGCGTGCGATATCGGTCGCACTGCGAGCGTCTTCTGCGGTCCGGATGATGGAAGATGCGGCCTCCAACTTGGCGGAATCCTCTTCATTCTTGAGCATGTCGCGGAAGGATCCGTCTCCCTCCTTCTTGCGCTCCTCGGACTTGAACAACATCTGTGCAGCAGAGAGATTGCGAATCGCCTTGCCCGCCTCGGCATCTTGCGGCGCCGCAGCGCGAACGCGCTCCCAGCAACTGATCGCCTCATCGAGTTGCTTCTGCTGCTCGTAAATGCGGCCCAGCGCTTTCCATGCCTCGGTGTTGCCGCTATCCGATTCCGTCACTTCGGTGTAGGCCTGCCTGGCACTGGAGATGCGATCGGTGTTGAGGAACGCCTCGGCGAGCTGGAACAACTGGCTGGCAGACTGAGGTGCGACACAGAGGAACTTCTCCAGTTCGATGATCTGTTCCTCGTACTTCTTCTGCATGCCGAGTTTCTTGATGCCGAGTAGTAGGCCACCATTCTTGAACATCGCCCCGGCACCACCGGTGGTGTTGCCTCCCTTGTCATGGATGCGGCGAATCTGTGCCTGGCGAAGGCGCTGACGCTCCTCGACCCGGTCCGGATCGATCTGCAGACCTTGCTGGTACAGTTCGATGGCGTAGTCATAGTTCCGCTTCTTGAGTGCCTGATCAGCCTTCGAGAAGAAGTTGTCTGCTGCTGCCATGTCGCTCATCTCCGTAGATTTAACGATCCGAATACATAGATCCGGAATGGAAATTGCTATGTCAAAAATTGAGAGGACTGACGACTTCGAAGCATCGGTGACCACCCGGGGGACTCCGGTGGAGTCGAGGCTGGTTCAGGATGAATCCGAAGTGACGTTACCGTCTCCACACCATTCCCGGTCACGGCCCCTGGGGGTTGTTCCCGGAAACCCCGGAGCGTACCCGGGAGGTCCAGTATGGTCAACATCTCCGGACTGGATTTACACTTGGGGCTCTGGCTCGGATCGAGCCTGACTGCTAGGATCCGCCACGGCGATCTCGTTCAATCTAGACCTCGTTGGCCAGGGAGGGCCCTTGACGACACCTAATCGCTCTTCACCCGATCCAGCCCCTGAGATCCCCGATACCGGTGACCTTCGGTTGCGATATTACCCCGATCCGGTTCTGGCCCAGCGATGTCGTCCTCTGGGAGCCCCTGGTCCGGCGGCCCAGGCCTGCATCCAGCGCATGTTCGAACTGATGTACGAGCACCAGGGGATCGGGTTAGCGGCACCGCAGGTCGGTTGGAATGCACGAGTGTTCGTTGCCAATGTCGATCCCGATCGATCTACGACCGACGCCGAGCGAGTCTTCATCGATCCACAGGTCGATCCGCTGGCGGATTCGCGCGAAGTGGCGGAGGAGGGGTGCCTCAGCCTGCCAGGAATCCGCCTCGATGTGGAACGCGCCCGGTCGGTACGGGTCCGGGCACTGGGATTCGATGGCGAGCCGTTTGAACTCGAGACCGATGATCTGCTGGCCCGATGCATCCAGCATGAGAATGATCACATCGATGGCATCCTGATCACTGCGAGAGTCTCGACCCTGCAACGCATCGCGATTCGGCCCGATCTTCGCGAGTTGAAATCGCAGTGGGATGAGCAGGAGGGGCGCACTTGAAGATCCTTCGCGGTCTCCAGGCGCTGTCCGATGATCCACCTCGGCGTCCGGTGTGCACCATCGGCTTCTTCGATGGCTTTCATCGTGGACATGCCTCGCTGATGAATGATCTGTTGCGATGGAGTGAAGAACTCTCGGGAACCTCGACGGTGATCACCTTCTCCACTCATCCGAAACAGGTGGTACTGGGTAGCGCACCGGCGGTGCTCACTCCGCTCGAACGCAGACTCGAATTGATCGAAGCGATGGGGATCGACACCGTTCTGGTCTTGCCCTTTGACGAGCAATTCTCTCGTATCAGTCCAGAACAGTTCATTCGCGAGGTGCTGGTGGGGGCTCTCGCCACCGAGCATCTGCTGATGGGCTTCGACTCGGCATTTGGCCAGGGGGCGAAGGGGACCGCGCAGTATCTTCAACAGATTCCCGAGCTTCCCCTCGAGGTACGACTTTCCCCACCTCTGATGATGGAGGGGGAAGCGGTCAGTTCCTCGGTAGTGCGTTCGACCCTGCTGGATGGGGATCTGACCCGTGCGCAGCGGCTGCTGGGGAGACCCTTCTCCCTTCGAGGTGAGGTGATCGTGGGGGATCAGCGCGGCGCTTCCATCGGCTTTCCCACCGCCAATCTCGACCCCGGACCGGTTCTGGTACCACCGGTGGGGGTCTATCTCGGTTCAGTGATTCTCGGTTCATCGATTCTTGGCACGTCGAAGAGCCCCGGTGAGGTGGCTGCGATCGACAACGAACCGACCAGTTGGCCGGCAGCGATCAACATCGGGCGGCGTCCCACCTTCGGTACTCCGGAAGCGCCGGAGGGTACCCCCTTTGATCCGCAACTCGATCGACTCGAGGCTCACCTCGATGGCTTCGAAGGAGATCTCTACGGACAGATCATCACCGTCGAGTTGCATCGGCGGCTTCGGGGGGAGCGGCGCTTCGAATCGCTCGATGCGTTGCGTCGACAGATCGTTCGGGATGTGGAATCGCTCAGAGACTGGTGGCAAGTTCGCGGCGCAGATGGAGCGACCGAACTCTAGCCGTGATTCCAGCGCGGATCACCGAAGCGTTGCTCCACTCGGCGAGCGAGTGGGCCTTGCCATTGCAGGGGCAGTTCTCCTACGCTGCTCGATCCCGCCTTCAATCCGAGGAAAAGACCGAGGCGATGTAATTGTTGGAGATCGTTATCCGGCTGTGCATCGAGCAGGTCGCGACGAAGGCTGGCCTCGATCAGCACCCGGCCCTGTCGAAATGCCAGAGCGATTCCTCCCGCCTTGATCGATCCTTCGGTCCCCTCGACCACCACATCGCTGGGTGATCTCCGCAGGAAGCAATCGGTGATGTGCTGCATCGACGCCTCCTGCACCTCTCCGCCACGACTGGTGGCATGTCCCTCGAACAGGCGAGCGAGCAGCAAGGAGATGCGGTGGGCGACTGCGGTCGGCCGGCGGTGGGGGAAGACAGGGGAAGGACAATCGCCAGCGATGGCGATGGTCCAGTCTTCACCGTGGAGGATGGCACCTCCACCGGTCGCTCTTCGCACCGCAGCGAGGGTGTCGGGAGGTGGCTCCACTTCCCCAGCGGGATGGATCGGCGGAAATGCGGATCGCTCGCCGGAACAGGAATCTGGCCACGGCTGGAAGCGACCGAGGGTCACCACCGGCTGTCGCCAACCAGTCAATCGGAGGAACCAGCCCGGTTGATCGAGTAACAGATCATCGAGGGCCATATTCTCCGCTGCCGACAGGGGGCCGGGCACGACCAGATGAAATGAACTCTCGCTGCGAGGGGCAGTTTGCAGCGGAGTCGATTCCTGCACCGGAATCAGGAACCGTCCAGTTGTGCCTGATAGGTCTTGTGATCGAGCAAGAGGTCGAGTCCCGAGTCGATGGCGGGCTCGACCTTGATCAGCCACCCGTCCTCGAAGGGGGAGTCGCTGATGGCGGACTGACTATCGATCAACTCCTGGTTGACCTCGACCACCTTGCCGGTGACCGGAGAGTTGAGGCCACTGACTGCCTTGACCGATTCGATCTCACCAAATTGAGTCTCGAAGATTACTTCATCTCCTTTGGCAGGGAGTTCGATGAAGACCAGTTCTCCCAGTTCCTCGGCGGCATGCTCGGAGATCCCGACCACCACTACACCCTCGACTTGCTGGGCCCATTCATGAGAGGAAAGATAGTGGCGATCGGTGGGGACATTCGACATGGTTTCAGGACTCCTTCTGGGGATCTCGACGCCAACCACCTGGCGGATCGAGTACGTCGATTGATCGGTGCTTCCGCGGCGAAATATGATCGAGACACCGCCGAGTTGCAAGAGGGAAGTGGCAGGCTTCTGTCACTCGCTGTGGGCAGTTTCAGCGGTTCGGCGGTAGAAAGGCAAGGGATGAGGGCTCAGAGGGGCGGATTTCCCCCTCAGATCGACCTCCAGCGGCGCTTCCTCGCTGACGCTGGAATCGACATATCCACAAGCGATCGGTACCCCGAGAGTCGGCGACGGCGATCCACTGGTCACCACTCCGACCGGTCGCGAATCGTGCAGGATCACCGCGCCCTGACGCGCCGGTCGTTTACCCTCGACCACGAATCCACGCAACTGTCGCCCGGGGCCGCGGGCGACCACTTCACGCAGCGCTGGCTCACCGATGAACCCGCCCTCCTTGTCGAGGGCGACACCGAAGGAGAGTCCGGCGCCGATCGGGTCCTGTTGCTCCGACAGTTCGTGACCGTAAAGCGGCATCCCCGCCTCCAGTCTCAGGGTGTCACGGCAACCGAGTCCACAGGGGATCACATCATCGGAGAGGTCTAACAGGGCATCAAAAACCGACTCCGCCGAGCCAGAGGGGATGTAGAGCTCGAAGCCATCCTCCCCGGTGTAGCCGGTGCGTGAGATCCACCCATCGATGGGGGTTCCGGTCAGATTCACCTGAGCACGGGAGATGCGGTAGTAACCGAGATCTGCCACGGCACGGTGGTGGGCTCGATCGATGTGTGGAGCCAGCAGTGAGCAGGCAAGAGGCCCTTGCAAGGCGACCATCGCCAGCTCTTCGCTGTGATCGATCACCTTGGCACCGACCAGGCGTTCGCCAAACCAGTGCAGTAGCTTCTGGCGATTGCCGGCATTGACGACCAGCCAGAGTCGATCGGGCAGACGATAGATCAAGATGTCGTCGAGCACTCCACCTTCATCGTTACAGACCAGCGAGTAACGAACCTGGCCCTTTTTCATGCGAGAGACATCCTGGGTGACGACGCGATCGAGCGCTGCCACCGGATCATCTCCGACGATCTCGAATCGTCCCATATGGCACAGGTCGAACACGCCGGCACGCTGGCGAACGGCATGATGCTCATCGGTCAGACCGGAGTACCAGACTGGCATCTCGAAGCCACCAAACTCTACCAGTCGTGCACCATGACGCTGATGCGCCGCATTCAGTACCGTCTTCTTCATCGGTTGAACTCTCTTCGTGGGGCCTGGATTCTAGAAGTCGAAATCGTCTCCGGTGGACTCTCCACGAGTTCCATCCGCGACCTTCTTCAGTTCCGACTCGGCCCACTCCTCATCGACGATTCCCGAGATCTCCAGTTCCAGGATGATGAACTTGGTATCGGTCCAGCGGAATCCGGGGAACCCCTTGCGATAGCGATCGGTTTTCAATTTGACCGTGGTCTCGCCGTTGATCTTGGCCTCGAGGACTCCCTTGTCGTCGCCACGCTTGTAGTAGACGAACTCGAACTCGTAGGGCTCACGCTTCTGTACCCAGTCCTTGGGGCTCTTCTTGTACGCGGAAAGGGGACTGCTCATGTTGCCGACAGGAAGGCCATCCTTGTAGACCTTGGCGTGAGCGCCGTAGGATACCGCATAAAAATCCTGGGCTCCATCGGACATCAGCAGGATCTCGAAGTTGGGCTTGTCGATCAGCAACTGGAACAGCACCTTGGCCCGTACCCGGACTCCATCCTTGAAGGAAGCGTTGACGGTCCAGTAGCCGCTGGTGTTCCCCGCCATCACGTATCCACCATCCTGGCCCTGACCCACTCCTTCATCTCCTTCGAAGTGCGTATGGGAAGGGTCGCCCAGAAGCCGTGTCATGTCCGGTTTCAATTCGGAGCCGTCGGCCCAGTTGAGATGGAGTGATCCCTTGGCCGAGTTGTACTCGGCAGCTCCAGAGAAGAGGCTCGCCAGGTCGGTCGAGATGCCACCGCCGCTACCGATGTCGGGGATATCGATCTGATCCACTCCTGGAACTTCGCCATCCTGATCGCCATGGCCACCATCGGAAGCACCATTATTGGCACCGATGGCGATCGCGGAGTCTTCACGACGAGCGGTCTCCAGCGCTCCGACATATCCAGTCTTGGCATCGCGGAAGTGGCGGATGGCAGAGTCGAAATCACTGCTCTCATAAGCCTGATCTCCCATCCGTTCACGATCGCGTGCGTACTCCAGATCTCTGAGGGCCTTCTCCTCGGCTCCGGCCTCGATGGCCATTTGACGCTTTTCGGCCATCAGTGTCTTTTCTGCATCGGCGGAGATCTTGTTCTTGGAGTTCGCATTGAACTGTTCGATGACGCGGTCGAGGTCAGAGATGGCATAGCCGAGGTACTTCCCGGCACTGCTGGACTTGCCACTCTCGATGTAACCCATCGCCTTCTCGTACGATCGTACCGCTCCCTCCATATCCGAACTGGAGGTCGTTTCTGCTCCCAGTGCCTTCACCTCGGCGAGTTTCGTGGCGTATTGAGCGACCTTGGTCTCCACCGCTTTCATCTTTCCAGCGAGACTTCCGGTTTCCTCGACCACACTCTCGAGCTTTCTCTTGGCACTTCTGGCGGTGGTGCGAGCCTTCTTGGCGTTTCCGTCCTCCAGATATTCCTTGGCGCGGCCGACCAGTTTGATGGCGGCCTTCAGTTCTGTCGCCTTGTATCGCTCCGCTCCGACATCCTTGGCCGCGATCACCAGTTGATCGATCTCGGTCAGCATTCCCTCGACCTGCTCGATCAGTTCTGGGCCGCTGGATGAGGAGGTGTCATCCCCATTGGAGTCATCGCTGCTGCCGCATCCGGTCAGGGTCAGTCCAACGACCGTCGCCAGTACCAGGGGCAGCCAACCAGGCCAGTGGCCAATAAATACTCGAGAATCATCGGTGTGGATTCTGGGTTCGCAGGGCATTGCGTCTCCTCCCGGGAGTGAACGGCTATTGAGGGTCTCTTGGGAACCATCTTGTCCTACCATGCTAGCCCTCGGAGTCTCGATCCTCAAGGAATCCAGTGGCATCCGGGGCCCCGGAGACCTCGAATTCCACCTGACTCCAGCCCAGAAGACGCAGCATCTCGAGCACCTGGATCCCCGATTCGAGCGGAACACCTCGATCTGCCTGGACGGTAAAAGGCCGCAATCGCTGCTCCGGAGGGAGTTGGGTCAGATGATCGGTCAACCGTGACGGCGAGATGAGGTCTCCTCGCCAGCGCATCGATCCATCCTGCAGAAGAACCAGCACCAGAGGATCGAGGGGAGTGGATTGCACCACGGTGCCCTCCGCCTGGGGAAGATCGACCAGGATGGTCCGGGTCTGATCGAAGCGAGCGGAGACGAGCAGGAAGATCACCAGCAAGAAGATCACGTCGAGCAGTGGAGCCAGCGAATCGCCCCAGCGAGGAGTGAGTCTTCTTCGTCCCAGTCGAGAGCTTTGGCCCTGGTTTCTCATGCGACAGATGCTTCCCTGTCTTGCACTGGCTTTCCCGTCTTCTTGCGTGGGCTGCGGGCGGAGAGGATCTCCACCAGATCGGAGCGAGACCGATCCAGTTCGGCGATGAATCGATCGACTCGGTGGCTGAGCCAGTGATGGAGCAAGGTGGCGGGGATCGCCACCGCCAGTCCGGATGCGGTGGTGACCAGGGCTTGGCCGATTCCTTGAGCGAGCAATTCTCCATCGATACCGGCACCACTGGAGAGGCCTCCGGCGACACCCTCGAAGGATCCGATCATTCCCCAGACGGTTCCCAGAATTCCGATGAGTGGAGCCACCTGGGCGATCACTCCCACCAGTGGCAGATACTTCTCTAGCCGCTGAACCTCGGCGATGGAGACGGAGTCCATCTTTTCGCGCAGGACAGCCAACGGGTAGCGGTGCGAGCGCAGTCCGGCGCTCCAGGCGGCAGCGATGGGGCCAGGAATCTGCTCCGCAACCTCGATACCTGCGGGGATGCCGTCACTCTGGATGGCACCTCGAATCTCGGTCAGGAACCACTCGTAGTCGACCGAGGCTCGGCGGAAACGTCGGTGACGTTCGATGGCGACCGTCACTACCAGTACCGAGGAGATCATCAACGGCAGCATGAAGAGGGGGCCGCCGACCCAGAAAAGTTCGATCATCCTCGATCCTCGAGGGTCTGTTGCTGTTGATCCGCGTATCGCCCGATGTCCATGTACTTGCGGAAGCGCTGTTCCTTGCGCAGATCCGGATCGATGTCGGCGATCTCTTCGAGGTGACGAAGAATCGTTTCTTCGACCCTGAGCAGCACTTCCCGATGCTCCCGGTGAGCTCCGCCGATCGGTTCGGTGATCACCTCATCGACGATGCCGAAGCGGGACAGGTCAGAACTGGTCAGTTTGAGAATCTCGGCGGCGCGTGGTGCATGGCTCGCATCTTTCCACAGGATGGCGGCGCACCCTTCCGGGGAAATGACCGAGTAGTAGGAGTTTTCCAGCATCAAGATTCGATCGGCCACTCCGATTCCAATCGCTCCGCCGCTGCCTCCTTCGCCGATCACGATGGCGATCACCGGCACGCGCAAGGAAGCCATATCTTGCAGGTTCTTTGCGATGACAAATGCTTGACCCCGTTCCTCGGCTTCGATCCCGGGAAAGGCACCTGCGGTGTTGATGAAACTGATGATGGGAATGTTGAACTTCTCCGCCAGACGCATCTTTTTCATCGCCTTGCGATAACCCTCGGGGTGAGGCATGCCAAAGTTGCAGGCGACCTTTTCGGGATTGGTCCTGCCCTTGCGATGGCCGACGATCATCACCTTGCGACCGCGGATCCGACCGAGTCCGGTGACGATGGCAGGATCGTCGCGAAACGCCCCATCCCCGTGTAATTCGAGGAAGTCGGAGACGAAGCCCTTGATGTAATCACTGGTCAGTGGGCGTTGCGGATGGCGTGCGATCTGGACCCGCTGCCACGGATTCAGGTGGGTGTAGATGGCCTTTTTCTTCTCCTCGCACTTCTTCTCTAATTCCTCGAGTTGGCCGGAGAGATCGATCTCGGAGCTCTCCGAAAAGGAGCGCAATTCCGAGATCCGGTTCTCTAACTCGACGATCGGAGCCTCGAAATCGAGGCCATGAGCGCTGGATTCGTTCTCCATCGGTGCCTTTCCCCATCAGGATGAACGGTCATCCTAAGGTGCGAATCCCTGCGGGGCCAGTGCTCCGGCTAGCACGGCCCTGATTTCACGGCTGCGGTACCCCGCCGCTTCTGAACCACTGCAGCGGTCTCCTCCGGTGCGCTTGCTCGACCCCCCAGGGGGCTGCACAATCTCGGTCTGTCGGCTCGGTTTGCGGGTCGCTTCCGTTCAGGAGCTCTGATGTCCTTGACCTATACAGTCACCATCCTTCACGACCTGGATCCGAATCCGAGTCCCGATCATGATCTACGAGAAGCTCTCATGGCGGTCGGTTGTTCGCCGGATGAGGGCGATCTGCTCGCTTCCGACCCGATCTTTTACCTGCGAATCCCCGAGCAAGATGCCGAGCGAGTCGAGGCACTGGCGCAACAATTTCTCGCCGGATCTCCCGCCTGTCGTGCGGTGGTTCATCCGGGAGTGACGATGCCCCCGCGCGATGAAGGTCAGGCATCGATCGTAGTACAACGACGACCGGGGGTGATGGACCCCGTCTCGCAGAGTGTCATCCATGCGATGTCAGAATCCGGATTTGTATCTTCCCAGTGCCAGGTTCGCACCGCGCGTCGATATCGCATCGGTGGAATCGAGACCGATGCGCCGATGCTCGACGGACTCGCCAGTCGCCTTGGAAACGGAATCGTCGACGAGTGGCGCTCCTTCAGTGGGGGCGAAGAGGAGCAGGTTCCCGATCCGTTCCGGGAGTTTCCGTCTCACAGTCAGGGACGGGTGGAGATCCCTCTGATCGAAGCTTCCGATGAAGAACTGATCGCCATCAGCGTCGATGGAGGACTCAGTCTTGACCTGGCGGAGATGCAGGCGATTCGACAGCACTACATCGAGCGTGGTCGTGAACCGAGTGAAATCGAACTGGAAACGATTGCCCAGACCTGGTCGGAACACTGTTGCCACAAGACACTGACCGGTGCGATTCGACATGGGGATCTTCGCTACGGCAACCTGCTCCAGGAGACGATCTTTCAGGCCACTCGCCAGCTGGATCTGCCGTGGTGCTGGTCGATCTTCCGCGATAATGCGGGTGTGATCGGCATCGACGAGGAGTGGGGGGTCTCCTTCAAGGTCGAGACTCATAATCACCCCAGTGCTCTGGAGCCCTACGGTGGAGCCGGAACCGGCATCGGCGGGGTGATCCGCGATACCCTCGGCACTGGAGTCGGTGCCCGTCCGATCCTCAATACCGATGTGTTCTGCTTTGCCCCGACCGATACCGCTGCTGAGGATCTTCCGACCGGCACCCTCCATCCTCGTCGATTACTCCGAGGAGTGGTTGCCGGGGTTCGAGATTACGGCAATCGGATGGGCATCCCGACCGCCAATGGGGCGATTCATTTCCACCCCGGCTTCGTCGGCAACCCGCTGGTGTTCTGCGGTTCCGTGGGACTGATGCGACGCGAGCATGTCGACAAAGAGGTTCACCCCGGCGATCTGGTGGTCGCGGTCGGCGGCAAGACGGGCCGCGATGGAATTCACGGGGCGACCTTCTCCTCGAGAGAATTGACCGAGGACTCGGAGCAGGATTCCTCCGGTGCGGTGCAGATCGGCAATCCGCTGGAAGAGAAGAAGGTTCTCGATGCGATGATGAGAATCCGCGATGAAAACCTCTGTCGCTCGGTGACCGATTGCGGTGCTGGCGGCTTCTCCAGTGCGGTGGGAGAGATGGGTGAAGAGACCGGTGCCGAGATTCATCTCGACCGTGCTCCGCTCAAGTATCCAGGTCTCGGTCCCACCGAGGTGTGGATCAGCGAGGCGCAAGAGCGGATGGTGTTCGCCGTGGAACCCTCGAAACTCGGGAGAATCCAGGAGATCCTGCTCGAGGAAGAGGTGGAGTGCGCCGTTCTCGGAGAATTCCGTGACGATGGAAAATTGCGCCTGCTCCATCACGACCAACTGGTCGGAGAACTGGATGTGAAGTTCCTTCACGGCGGTCGCCCATCGCAGGAAAGAGTTTCGATCCCACCCGAGCCGAAGCCCCTGATCCAGGCCGAGGTCGACCACCTCGATGCTCAGCAGTTGCTCTGCACTCTTCTCGCCGATGGCAACGTCGCATCGAAGGAACCGGTGATCCGCCAGTACGATCACGAGGTGCAGGGTCGGATGACCTTGAGACCACTCGCCGGTGCCGACAGAGATGCACCGATGGATGGTTGCGCCCTCGATCCATTACGCGACGGCAGCCATCAGGTGGTGGTGTCGTGCGGCTTGACCCTGGGAATGGGAGAGGTCGATCCTTACCAGATGGCGTGTCATTCCGTCGATGAAGCGCTGCGCAACTGCATCGCATCGGGGGGTAGCCTCGAGCGCGCGGCACTGCTCGACAATTACGCCTGGGGCGATGTGAAGGATCCGGCGATTCTCGGTCAGATCGTCGAGTGCTCTCGCGGTGCGGCAGACGCTGCACTGGCTTACGGCACCCCATTCATCTCGGGCAAGGATTCTCTGCACAACACCTACCGAGCGGGAGGGGTCTCTCGATCGATTCCTCCGGTACTGCTGGTCTCCGCCATCTCGATCACCAAGGGGCCCTTGCGGGTCCCTGGTTCCGATCTCAAGGAGGCGGGATCGTCGATGATGCTGATCGGCCCCGAGGGGGCGATCCCCGGCAGCCTGATGCAGTGGCTGCATGGCGGAGGGGGAGGGATTCCCGCCCCCTTCGATCGACAACTGGGGCCACGACTGCTCCAGCAGGTGCGTCAGTGGATTGTCGCAGGCCAACTGCGGTCGTTGCATGACCTTTCCGATGGGGGCCTGGCGGTCGCCGCTGCAGAGATGGCCTTTGGCGGCGGCGGCATCGGACTCGATCTCGACATCGGCGCCCTCGGCGATGATCGAAATCGATCCCTCTTCGGTGAAGGGCCACATCGATTCCTGGCGGAGGTGAGGGATACGGATGTCGAGCGGATCACCGCCGATGCTGAGGCGGTAGGAATACCGCTGACTTGCATCGGAAGGAGTGTCGTGGAGCCCACTTTGATCATCCGCCACGGTTTGGATCGGTGTATCGAGAGCGGTGTCGGGGAACTGAAACAGATCTGGAAGCGAAGTCTGGAGGCGATATGGCCGACCTCATGAGCAAGGGTACGCCGCGGGCGCTGGTGCTACGAGCGGCGGGGACCAACTGCGATCGGGAAACTGTCCATGCCCTCGAACTCGCCGGAGCGGTGGTCGAGTCGATTCATGTCAACGCACTCAGTCGCGATCCATCGATTCTCGATGGTGTAGGACTGGTCGCCTTTCCCGGTGGTTTCACCTTCGGCGACGATGTCGCCAGCGGAGCGGTACTCGCTCACATCATCGAGCAACGATTGCGCCCGCAACTCCAGCGGTTTGTCGATCGAGGTGGTCTAGTCATCGGGATCTGCAACGGCTTTCAGGTGCTGGTGAGACTGGGACTGCTGCCTGGAGGCGAGGGTCGCGGGGCGATGTTGTGGAACCAGTCGGGCCGATTCGAGGATCGCTGGGTCTACCTCACCTCGGGGTCGGAGGAGAGCCCCTGGTTTGCACCGGGTGAACGGTACTTCATGCCGGTCGCTCATTCCGAGGGTCGTTTCGAGTGGTTCCCCGATCAGCCGGGGCAGGAATTCCCAACCGAACAGGTCGCCTTTTCCTACTGTAACGAGGACCAGTCGGTAGCCAGTTATCCAGACGATCCGAACGGGTCTCATCGCTCCATCGCTGGAATGATCTCCGCAGATGGCAAGGTGCTGGGCATGATGCCGCACCCGGAACGCTTTGTTCGGCCCGAGCATCATCCCAGTTGGATGAGGATCCGGCCCGACGGCGTGATTCCGCTCGAGGAGCAATTGCCGGTTCCGCTGGGACTCTCCATCTTCCGCAGAGCAGTGGACCATCTGAAGACGCACCAGGGTGACCTGGTCGGTGAGGGAGGGACTCGTTGAATCTTTCAGGGCAGAGCATCGTCCGACCCTGGCAGCCGCTCGAGTTCGATGAGCAGCAGGCTGCTGTTCTCGCCAGTGAGGCGAATCTGAACCCGTGGATCGCTCGCTTGCTGGTCCAGCGCGGGATCGCCACAGCCGCTGAGGCGCACGCTTTCCTCGAACCTCGGATGCTCGACCTACTGCAACCGGATGAGATTCCTGATATCGATGTGGCGGTCGAGATGATTCTCGCGGTCCGCGATGCAGGCGGCATCGTCGCAGTTTTCGGAGATTATGATGTGGATGGAATCAGTGGAACCGCGGTTCTGCTGGAGATGCTACAGCACCTCGGGGTGGAGACGGTGCACCGATTGCCCAATCGAGTGTCGGATGGGTATGGCTTGCATCCCCAGGTGATCGATGGCTTCGCCGAGGCACAGGTCGACCTGATCGTCACTGTCGATGGTGGCTCCAATGACGTGGAGGCGCTGCAACGTGCCCAGCAACTGGGGATCGAGGTGATCGTGACTGATCATCATCCGGTCCACCAGGTCATCGAGGGTGTCCCGCTGGTGCATCCCGATCGACCCGATCGTCCATCTCCGTCGCGCGGTCTCTGTGGGGCGGGAGTCGCCTACAAATTATGCTGGGCGCTGGCTCGGGATAATGCTGGTGGAGAGAAGGTCGACGACCGAACCCGTGATCTGCTGGTCGAACTTCTCGCCTTCACTTCGCTAGGGACGGTGGCCGATGTGGTCCCGCTGGTCGGAGAGAATCGAATCATCGTCAAGCATGGATTGAGAGCACTGGCGGCGACACGAAGGCCAGGACTGGAAGCGTTGATGGATCTTTGCCGGATCGACCGACAGCAACTGGATGCGGTCGATATCGGCTTCAGGATCGGCCCTCATCTCAACGCTGCCGGGCGCATCGGCGATGCCGATGAAGCACTGGAACTATTGCTGACCGATGACCGACAGCGGGGCCAGCAGTTGGCGCAGCAGCTGTCGACTCTCAATCTGCAGCGCAAGGAGATCGAGACCCAGGTGGTCGAAGATTGCCGCCAGGAAGTGAAGGATGGACTGCATCCGCAGCAGGGACCGGTGGTCTTTGCTCGTCAAGGGTGGCATCCGGGGGTGGTGGGGATCGTCGCCGCTCGGATGAGCGAACAACTGCACCGCCCGGTGTGGGTTCTCAGTATCGAGGACGATATCGCCCGCGGGTCCGGTCGTAGTGTCCCGGAACTGCCGCTGTCCGATCTCTACCCGGTGATGAAACCGCTGGTGCAACGCATCGGTGGCCACGCTGCAGCGGGGGGGCTGACGATGCTCAGCGATCAGATCGATTCGCTACGGCAGACGCTGGCTCAGTACCAGACGAGCCTGGTCGTCTCCAGCGATCCTCCGGTGCGTCTGTACGACCTGGAACTGAAACCTGCACAACTGACACTGTCGCTGGCGCAAGAGGTCGCACGACTGGCCCCTTTCGGTCAGGCCAATGCGCAGCCGCTCTTCAAGATCTCTGGACTGCGGACCGATGGCACTCCGCGGCTGGTGGGACGTGGCGAAGAGCATGTCCAGGTGACCTTTCGCGGCGATGA
>DUAN01000092.1 GCA_012960845.1 Planctomycetota bacterium
GTAGATTCACCATTATCAAGCCGATATCCCTGCAAAGTTGGCGGGAGTTGTCGGGCCACTTCACCTTCGAAGCCGGCCACCGTCAGTGCGGTCGCCCAGGCATCACAATCGGTCGCACTGTTCCCGATCACCATCGCACCCGCACGATGGCGATCGAGTCGATCACCACTGAAGGGGTCGATGAGGTGTCCACCCGCGCCGCCACCGGCAGCCGAAGAGACCGCCAGGGCGCCATCGACCAGACCGATCGTCTTGCTCGGGTACCCCTTGACCTCGATGGACCAGTCCGGTCTCCCCGGGGGAGCTCCCAGTGCCACGACGCTGCTGGTACCCCCGTGAATCAGCGCGCATTCGACACCCGCTTCGAGCAGGATCGAGCCCGCCAGATCACAGGCATAGCCCTTGGCGATACCACCCAGATCAAATCTCAACCGAGAGTCGTGTCGACGAACGGTGCTGGCCTCGGCATCCAGTTCGATGCCACAAAAACCATCTCTTGGAGCGACCCCGGAGATCGGCTCGCGGCGCGGGTCCCCGGCGGCCAGATCGGCTCCGATGACCGGATCGAAGCAACCGCCAGTCTGTTGATGAAGACGGGAACAGGCCAGCAACAGGTCCAGGGTCAGCCCATCGATGGTCACCGGACGGCCGTCCGATTCGGCGTGAATCCGTGCCAGGGTGCTCTCCCTCGAGAAGACATTCCACAACCGATGGCAGGTCGAGATCTCCTCGAAGGCTTCCTCCACTGCAGCACGTAGAAGAGCGGGTTCCGCTCCCCCGGCGACGATCTCGAATCGAGTTCCCATCGCCGGGAGAGCTCCCCTGTGCATCATCTCGTAGCCCCGATACCGACTAGCCGATGCTCGTGGCAGTCATCGAGGCCGGATCGAACTCGAACGCCTTGCCCTCCCACATCGAACGGGTCGCCAGGTCGACCGCAACGATCACCTTGGTCCCCAGGTCGACATTGGAATCGGGTTGACGACGGGTGCGAATGCAATCGAGCCAGTTGCGACGAAGCGCATCCTGATCATTGCCGATGCTCTCGCAGATCACCTCTTGCGGTTCGACATCGTCGGCAAACAAGCGCTGAGGGACCATCTTGCAGTTACCCCCGTTGAGGTAAATGGTGCCCTGATGGCCCCGGATCATCGTCTCGAGACCCATCTCGTTGCAGGTCGAACCCGCCACGATGAGGGTGTGCCCCTTCTCGAACTGGATCTGCAAGTTGACCTGGTCGTGATTTTCCATCGCCTTGTCGATGTAATGGCCACCGGTGGCGACCACACGAGTCGGCCAGCCCTGGTCGAGCGCCATCATCAGCGGAGTGATCTCGTGCACCAGCAGGTCACCGACGATGCCGGTCGAGAAATCCTTGTAGCGACGCCAGCGAGCACACAATGCAGGGTTCCAGTCGCGAACTCCGGCCGGGCCACACCAGCGATCCCAGTCGACATTGACGCCCGGCTTCCACTCGGGATCGATGCCGTAGTACTTCCATTCACCATCTCTGGAGTTGCGGCAGTAGGAGGTCTGGCTGAAGGTCGGCTTGCCGATCGCTCCTTCAGCGACCATCGCCTGTGCTGCCTTGTACTTGGGCAACATGATCTTCTGGGTACCGACCTGCAGCAGCACGTCGGGATTATTGAGGACCACCTGACGCAGGCGCAGCGCCTCCGGCAAACGCAGCGTCATCGGCTTCTCGAGGTAGACATCCTTGCCCGCCATCAGAGCGTCTTCCGCCATCTGAGCGTGCCAGTGTTCCGGTGAAGCGATCAACACCCCGTGGATGTCCTCGCGGGCGAGCAGTTCCAGGTAATCGTTGTAGACGGCGCACTCATCCCCTTGCGCCTTGTTGATCTTCTTTTCGGCGACGGCGCGGCGCTTGTGATTGACATCGCAAACCGCGACGATCTTGACCTTATCCTCGCCACGGGTGGCAAAGCGGAGGAAGGAATCGATGTGACCACCGCCCATCCCTCCGGTCCCGATGACTCCCATTCGCACCACTCCATCGTCGCCCAGGGGTGTGCGACGAGCGGCCCTACCGATGGCACCGGCCTTGGCGCCGATCCGCTCCGAGCCGAGCAAACTGTTACCACTGATGGCGATGGCACCGGCTGCCAGTGCTGCGCCTTTGAGGAAGTCACGGCGGTCATTCCCTGCCGGCTTCATCGTTTCTTCATCGTTCATTTCGTCTCCTCTTCAAGGTAGATCTGTTGCTATTTCTTCACGACCGTCAGCACTGATCGAGTGGCCCGACGGATCGAGTATTTCAACTACTGGTCGAGTATTCGTTCTTGATCCGGTACAGCAGGTCCCGGGTCGCCAGGATGCCGGTTTTTTCATCGCCGCCCCCTTCGAACTCGATTCCGACGAAGCCCCTGTATCCCGCATCCATGACGATCTGCATCATTCTCTTGTAATCGGTCGCGGTCTCGTTGCCCTTCTCATCAAAGGCGTGACTCTTGGCGCTGACCGCCTTGGCGTACGGCATCAATTCCTCGACACCGAGGTAGCGGTCGTAACTCTTGCCACCTCCGAGGTTGAAGTTGCCGAAGTCGGGCAAGGTTCCACAGCGCGGCTGATCGACCATCTTCATCACCCCGGCCAGCCAGGCGCCATTGGAGGAGAGTCCTCCGTGATTCTCGACGATCACGTTGAGCCCCTGGGCCGCACCGTATTCGGTCAGCGACGACAATCCGTCCGCTGCCAGCTTCATCTGTTCGTCGTAACTCCCGGCACTGGCGGCATTGACCCGAATCGAGTGACAACCGAGGAACTTCGCCGCATCGATCCAGCGGTGATGATTCTTCACCGCCTGACTCCTGGCGCTGGCATCGGGATCGCCGAGTCGCCCCTCGCCATCACACATGATCAGCAGGCTCTGGATGTCATGATCTGCACAGCGCTTCTTCAGATCGGTCAGATATGCACTGTCGTTGGCCTTGTCCTTGAAGAAGGAATTGACGTATTCGACGGCGCCCAGTCCGTAGACCTCTCGGGTGACGCGGGGGAAATCGAGGTTGGTCATCTTGCCGCTCTGAAGGGTTCTGTGGAGAGACCACTGCGCCAGCGAGACGGAGAAGTGCTGCTTCGGAGCGGCTCCCCAGCGGGAACTCCCGATTCCGTAGCCGATGCTCCCACATCCGGCAAGGCTCGCCATCGCGGCCAACGATCCGACACTCCAGCCAAAAAAGTCTCGGCGATTCCAGTTGGGATCTTCTGGTCTCATGATGACATCTCCTTCTTTCCGGTCGAGGGGTACAGCAGAGCCATCAGCACCAGACACACCAGGCTGGCGGCCATCGGTACCTGGAACATCTCGGTGGTCTTTTCATACCAGGGGGCTCCCTCGGCGACCCGGGCACTCGCCCACTCGGCCACCGAACTGGCCACCTTGCTACCGACGATGATGCCGATACCGATGATCACCAGATTGAACAGGTTCTGGGCGCTGGCCCGAACATCCGTCGAGCACTCCTCATCGACCACCATGAAGGCGACGAAGATAAAGCAGCCGAAACAGAAGCCATGAAGCGCCACCCCGAGGATCACCAGTGACATGCCGTACACACCACCCAGCATCGGAGCGTAGGCGAAGAGCGCCATCCGGGCGGCATAGGCGAGCAACCCGATCATCAGTAACTTCTTGCGACTGAGCGTCAACGCCAGCAGCGGAATCAGCGCCAGTACCAGGATCTCCGACATCTGACCGATCGTCATCAATCCGCCACCGCCAATGCCGAAGATGGAGTTGAGTCTCGTGGCCAGCCCGGAGCCACCCAGTTCACTCTGAATGGTGTTGAGAAAAGGCGCGGTATGAACGAAGTAAAACTGGTGGATACAGGATACAGGGACTGCGATGAGAAACAGCGTCAGCAGCGGCTGCCGAGAGACCTCGCCCAGCGCCTTTACCGTGGCATTATCTGCATCCTGAGACTTGCTCGGAGGAGTGCTGGGCAATCCGAACAGACAGAACAAACCCATGGTGATGCCGCAGATGCCGCTGAGCCTGAAGGCATCCGCCATGCCGGCGTAGACCTGCGGATCCTTGGCATGATCGGCGGATCCACCGGCGTAGTGGTGAAGCAGCCACTGGCCGATGCCGATTCCGGCGACGATCCAGCCGACGGTACCCCACAACCGGATCTTGCCGAAATCTCGATCCCGATCGGGAAGGTGATGAAACGAGAGGCTGTTGGTCAGCGCCAGTGTCGGAGAATAGATCAGGCCATAGATCAGGGCGTACCAGAAGAAGGTGTTGTAATCATCGAGCGAGGCCATCTTCCATGCCAGCCCTCCCCCGATCAGATGGCTGAGGGCAAGAAATCTCTCGGTTCTGAACCAGCGATCGGCGACCTGGCCCGCGATGAAGGGGCCGAAGATCGCTCCCACTGCCCCGACTGCAAAGATATTCCCCACCTCGGCACCGGTGAAGCCCTTGGCATTCATCAACAGATCCCACAGCAGCGGTAACCATGCGCCCCAGATGGCGTACTGGAGAAACATCATGACAGATAGACGAACCCGTAGATCCGTCTTGAGAGGGGCGTCTAGCACCCCACCCACATCACTCTCCGACACACGCAACTCCTCCCGCGGGGTACACAACCCCGCCGTACCACCTTGATTCCGGTGGAGAGATCGTAAGCCATCTAGCCGCAGGGGGCCACGACCGACCGGGGTGGCTCGATCGCGGTCGCTGTGGCATAGTTTCGACGGGAGGCGTACCGATGAAGGATCCACTGCGAAATCGTATCTACCTGCTGATCAGCTTGCTGCTGACCCTGACGAGCGGTTGCCAGGGGCCCGCGCACCGATCCACCGCTCAGCCTCTGTTCGACGGACAGACGCTGCAGGGCTGGCAAGGGCTGGTCGGAAACCCTT
>DUAN01000093.1 GCA_012960845.1 Planctomycetota bacterium
CGGCTCTCACCGCCATCCGAAAAGCGACCGATCTTCTCGATGAAGGAAGTCCTGAGATTCGTGAAGCGTGGCTACTTCGAGGTGATCTGCACGCCGCCTGCGGCGAGCAACTCGATGCCCGTCGCGCCTGGAGTCGACTCGCCGATGATCTCAATCGCAACGGTGAGGATGCACGATCCCGTCGCAACATGACCGTCCGTATGAAACTGCTGGGAAAGCCCGCTCCAGAGATCGCCGGTGCGACCTGGTTTGGTGGCGAGGAACAGCCGTTATCGAAGTGCAAAGGAAAGGTCGTGCTGCTCGATTTCTGGGCGACCTGGTGCGGCCCCTGCCGGCTGTTGATGCCTGGACTCGATCGCATCTATAGCAGCCGGAAGAATCAGGGGCTGATGGTCCTGGGAGTGACCAAACCATACGCCCGGGGCTGGATGCCCTCCAAGGATGATCGCGCCCGTGGTCAAGGAGTCACCGGACTCAACGGCAACAGTTTCCCCCAGCATGTGCTCGATTTTCGGCGACGATTCGGCATTTCCTACCCGTTCGTCATCACAGGTAAGAGTCAGTTCGATAGTTACGGTGTCGGTGGGATTCCGATGGTGGTGCTGATCGACCGCAACGGAGTCATCGCATCGGTCAGGGTCGGGACCGGAGGAGAAGGGATGCTGGAAGCGACCATCGATCGATTACTCGAGAAGAAGTAATCTTCGATGATGATCTCAGTTGGCTGATCGACCGATCAGGAGGGTCTCGACCCTCAGCCTCCGAGGCCGCCACGGAACTGTTTGGATCGACTCAACAAGATCCACAGCGAGAGTAACAGCAATCCACAATTGGTTGCCAGTTTCGGGCAGATCGGAATCTTGCCACTACCGCAACCGCAGTCGGCCACCACGTCACACAGGCCAACGAAGCCGACTTCCGTTCCGACCAGAGACAGTCCCAACTTCAAGACCATCGGCGTGAAGAGTGCCAGCATCGCAGTGGTCAAAAGTGCAGCACTGCGTAACTGGATGCCACTCAATATTGCTGCAGCGCAGAGCACCTCGATCCAGGGCAAGATCACCGCGAGGCTGTTGATGATCCAGGAAGGATGCAACGGCAACACTTCGTACCCTCTGAGGCTCTTCAAGAATGGCACCGGATCTCCGATCTTCTCGGCACCGTAGTAGAGGAAAGTAAATCCAACGATGACTCGGGCCAGAAGTAACGGCACACCCGTTGCGTCCAGCCGACGAAGTGGCTCGATATCCATCAGCGACGCTCCGATCCAGAGATCACCGGCATCTGGTTTTCGACCCACTGATTGAGGCCACCTTCATAGACATAGATGTTTTCGGTCGGAATGCCGTACAGCGAAGAGAGATCCGCCGCCAGATGGAGGCTGTCATCGCAATCTCCACCATTGCAGTAGACGATGACAAAGAACGCCATCTCCAGTTCAGGGCGAAGATCCTCGATCAACTCCTCCGATTCATAGTGGTAGAGCCAAACCGCTCCAGGAATGTGGCTCTCCTGGTATAACTCGCTCGAACGAGCATCGACGAACAGATAGATCGATTCGCCTGTTGCCTCGAACTCATCCTCGGCACTGTTGAAGTTGTCGCGCGCATCATCGAAGGAAATCCGTTGAATCCCATCATCGGGCTCGGTTGGAACCTGATCCCCCGGGTCAGTACCCGTCACACCAGGTGGCTGGGTCGAGTCGCCAGTTCCATCGGGTGTCGAGACTTCAGTGAGCTTGGGAAAGTAATCACGTTGCAGGTCGATGGCATGGGATGAACGTACAGAGTTGGCGGCGAGAGCCACCACCGACGCAACGGCAAGAATCGTCAGCGTTCCGCACAAGAGACCTCTGCTCGAAGTGTCAGAGCAGGCTGGAGGAGATGACGGTGGATTGGGCGATGAATTGGATGATGGCGATTCGAGGTCTGGTGGCTGTGAACTGGACATCAGTTTCCTCCGAAGACTCATCTGGTGATGCACTTGTGGTGATGCACTTGTGGCGATGCACTTGCAGCATTACAGAATGCCGCAGATCACCAGCCGCAGATCACCCGCTCCCTGGCAGGTGCCGACGGGAGAGTGTATCACTCCGGAGAAAGAATTCGGAAATTATTGAATCAAGACCACTCGGATCAAGCAGATTCCTTGACCGTCATCCGCCAGTGTCCCGAGTCATCCTGTGTGAACTCATCGTGGCGACGAAGGTGCTGGAAGATGGCCAGGTACAGATTCTTGGTCGCTTCTTCAGGGTGCTTTCGAGCGATTTCATCGCGCACTTCTGCGGGAGTCATCGGCTCAGAGGCTTCGCTGAGAACTTCTTCGACCTGAGATTGGATCCATCCTCGTGGACGCCTTCCCGATGGGGTCAGGCGACGTAAGGATCCACCCGCCGTCGTCAGATACCCACGAACCTCGGGGAACTGTCCGAGAAATTCTCGAATATGATCCTCGACGCGATCGAGTTCATCCTTGAGGCGCTGCCGTTTGCTCTCGAGACGATTCAGCTTGCCGCTGTTCTCCTTGAGAGAAACGAGCTGCCGAAGTGCCTCAACATCTAGCCGACCGAGATTATCCATCTCTTGCTCCATACCCATCTTATATAGTCCTTTCCGGTAGTACCGATTCCATGGGAACCGGGTGTGTGACAGCGCCCTGGGGCACCTGCTCCCGCCACAACACACTGAAGAGAGGTCCTCACAACCTCGTTACACAACTGGAAAATACCAGCATTCACCGCTATATACGCTCAATGATACAATAACGCACTATTCCTGACCCTGGTCCCTTGACTAGCCCGAGAACTTCTCGGAGAGTGAGAGTCATGAATGTCCAATACTGCCACATGTCAACTCCCAAAACAAGCCCCCCCTGTAATAGTTTCACATTAGTCATATTGTTAAACTTACAAACTTTACCGCTGTACCTGCTGCTGGGAACCCTGCTGTTGACCAGCGGATGTGCCCAGATTGCCGGAAATCTGGCCCCCAGAATCGGCGATGAAATCGTCATTGCCGGGGACCTGGTCCACACCGGAAGACCGGTACGTCTTTGGCTCGATTCTGGCGGATATGACGCCTATAGAGCACATCGACGCGACTTTCCAGAGATCTCTTCTCCGCGCGACGAGCCCGATCAGATCCTCCGCTTCGGCTCGATGCGAAGGGGACTGACCGATGCTGAATTGATGGCACGGGTGCGACACCAAGGCTGGACCCGAGCCGATCTCGCCGAGGTGATCGACACCATCGTCATTCATTACGATGCATGCGGATCATCAAGTCGGTGCTTCCACATTCTTCATGATATTCGCGGTCTATCCTGTCATTTCCTGCTCGATGTAAACGGCACCATTTACCAGACCCTCGATGTCAAGGAGCGAGCCTGGCATGCAGGAATCGCCAACGATCGATCGATCGGAATCGAGATCGCCCATTTCGGAGCATTTCCCACCGCCCAGCAAGCCGATCGTCATTACCTGGTCGAGGGTGAACAGATACGACTGAATCCAGCCTCTGTAGTCGGAACCTCGGCCGAGTTATCGCCCGGCTTCCCTTCGCGCCAGCCACTGTTCGAAGGAGAAATCCACGGCCAGCATCTCTATCAAAGAGACTTCACCGAGGCGCAATATCAGTCTCTGGAGGCTCTGCTGGTGACCCTCTGCCGCAGTCTCCCCCGAATCGAAGCCCGCATCCCGCGCCAACCCAGCGGCCAGGTGGAAGACCGACTCCGGCAAGAAATCTCGGGGCAACCGGTGGCGGGAATTGTCGGGCACTGGCATGTCGGCAGCCACAAGGTCGATCCAGGGCCAGCCTTTGACTGGGATCGAATCGAGAATGCCCTGCGCGATGCGAACCTGCCCCGCACCGCGATCCGCTCAGTCGATTAGAGCCTCTCGATCAGTTGCCGCTTCTCTGACGAAGCGCCTCGAACAGAACGATGGCTGTGGCGGTCGCCACATTGAGGGAATCGGCCTGACCTGCCATCGGAATCCTGACCTGGGTATCGGTTTTCTCCAGCCAGCGGTCGTCGAGTCCATACTGCTCACTCCCCATCACCAGAGCCAGAGGCCCGGAGAGATCGGTCGCTGTGTAATCGAGCGACGAATCGGGAGTGGTCGCCACCAGCCGGATTCCATTCTGCTGGAACCAGAGGATCGCCTCGGTGCTCGTCGCTTCGGCGATCGGCACCGTGAATAGTGTGCCGACACTGGCTCGAACCACGTTGGGATTGAACAGATCGGTACACCGATCCACCACCACCACTCCGGTAACTCCAGCCGCATCCGCGGTTCGCAACAAGGTCCCCAGATTGCCCGGCTTCTCGATCGATTGCGCCACCAGGAACAGCGGTGCGACACTTCCATCGATCGAGCCCAGTTGATCGAGCCCCCACTGCGGTCGCGGGGCCAGTGCCAACAAGCCATCGGGGCGGTCCCGGTATGAGATCTTGCGAAAGACCTGACTCGACACCGGTTGAATCGCAGCTCCGCACCGCTCGGCCAGTTGTTCCAGCAACCGTGGTTCATTGCTGCCCAGGTAGAATTCAGGACAGGTATACACCTCGGTGATGGGCTGTAATCCTGCCAGAGCACGGCTCAGTTCACGATATCCCTCGATCAGGAATAGCCCTTCACGATCACGGTCTCGCCGATCGCGCAGGCGAACCACCTGTTTCACTCGTGGATTTTGCAGGCTGGTGATCGGTTCCAGGTCGTCCATCTCCATCACCTCCGACTCCACCGAGCCCAGCTACCCGATGAGAGACGGCGACCATCCTCTGCCTCCAGTTGCATCTCTCCTCGCTGGCAGCGGAATCCACACCGATCCTCGACCAGTCGGGCCAGTACATCCGGCGTGTATCCCGGAGAAT
>DUAN01000094.1 GCA_012960845.1 Planctomycetota bacterium
AAGAGGAATCGAACTTCCCCTTGAAGTGGTCGAGGTGATGGCCCAGAGGATTCGCGACAACATCCGGGAGCTAGAAGGTGCAGTGTTAAGAATTGAAAGCATGTCCAGACACGAAAATCTGGAGATCAATACAGAGAACGTGTCACACACCCTCGATGAATTGATGGGAGAAATCAGTTCTCGAATCGACCTGAGAAAGATAGAAGGTTTGATCTGTGAGGAGTTCATGGTTTCCTCCCTGGACCTCCACTCCCCTCGTCGAACCCGCTCCATCGTTCTCCCTCGGCAGGTTTGCATGTATCTCGGGCGTCGTCATACCAACTGCTCCCTCGGTGAAATCGGTCAGTACTTTGGCGGTAGAGATCACTCGACAGTCCTACACTCCATCGAGAAAATCCGCCAAACCCTGCCAATCGATCCTCATCTGCAAAGAAGTGTCGACATGGTGGAAGAGCGTTTGCGCCATATCTGAAGATCGCCGGTCCTTCCCACCGCGTCAATTTTTGCCGACCCCCCCTTCTACTCCAGCGAACTCATCCTCTTACTGGATCCAGCACGAAAACGGACCCCCTCTCCACCTCCTCGTAACACGGCTGGATCGGTGAGTGGGTCGCAACCGATCCTTGACGAGAAAGTGAAATGGCGAGCCAAAGGGGGTTCATCGACAGGGAACACTGTCGGGATGTGGTGGACAAGTTACCGCCAAGATCGTGGGAAACCTGCTGCTCAACGGTGGACCCAGGAAAGAGTTTCGCCGCGCTTCCACCGGCTCCTCTGGAGAACCTCCTGAAGGGGTTCCAGTTGTGCTCCATCGACTTTCACCTTATCCACAGCCAAAACACCCAGGATCGTTCACATAAGTGATTATAAATAAACGGCTTGTGTAGTTTACAGATGAGGTTATCCACACTTCTTCCAACCCCTATGATGTAAGACTACGAATTGATCTAATTCATCCATCATCTAGAACCTCAAGGCCCCCTCCGAGAAGCCGCTTGTCGCTCCGCTGGAGCGATCCTAAATCCTTTACTAATTTCTGGTTACGAATGCGAATTTGGACCTGTTTCAGATTGCCTGAGACCCCTCTCCAGCCTAGAATACCGCTCCATCACAGGGGCCTTTCTTAGGAGTTTGAAACCACCCCCGGTTTCCGGGCATCGAGAACCCTTCTACGAGCGCTGTGAGTGTCCCGAGAAAGGCCCAGACACCTCCCAGGATCGTGCCGGAGAGGTTCTATTGGTCATGGGGACAAGGGGCTCGGTGCATCTGTTCTGTAGTGGCAGTGAAGAAGTGCGATTTATAGCAGAGGAGGAACGATGAAGATCCAGTGCCAAGCTCGTGAATTGCTCGAAGCGGTTTCCTTGGTGTCCGGCGTAGTTCCGGGAAATCCGACCAGGCCAGTGCTTCAGCAGGCAAAGATCTCGGCCACTCGAGATGGTCTTCAAGTCGAAGGAACGGATCTTGAGGTCGGTCTTCGAGCTCAGATCGATGAGGTGATGGTGGAACAAGAAGGCGCGTGTTTGATTCCCTGCGCAAGGCTACTGAAAGTGTTACGAGAATCCCACAACCCTGAAATTAGCTTTGAAGTCGATGCCGCAGGTCAAGCGTGTATCGATAATGGCAATGCCCATTTCAAACTTCCCACCGGTCCTCTTGAAGAATATCCCAGCATCGAGTTCAACCCACCAGGACCTTCGATTCGTGTCGATCGTGTGAAACTCTTGCAGACATTGAGTAGGGTCAGTGTCGCTGCGGCAAAAGATGCCACGCGATTCAATATGCACAGCGTGTTGTTCGATGGGCATGGAAAAGAACTGAAGGTGGTCAGTACCGATGGAAAACGGATGGCCGTTGGGGCGATTTCCATCAGCGCTGGAGGCAAAGATGGAATTCCAGAAGGCCAGTACATTCTTCCCCTCAAAGGGGTAGACCTGTTGGCCAAGATTCTATCTTCGGAAACTGAAGAGGAAGTGGTGGTTCACCTCGACAAGAACGAGGTGACTTATGTTTCCGACCAGGTTTCACTGACCTGCCGTCTCGTGGAGGGAAAGTTCCCTGAATACGAGCGAGCGATTCCTACAGAACTTGAAAACGTCTACGACATCAACACAGAAGAATTACTGGTGGCTCTTCGACAAACCCGATTGATGACCACCAAAGAGGTCAACTCGGTACGTTTTCAATTCGGAGAGGGTTCAGCAGTACTTTCGAGTTCTGCCAGTAATGTTGGAGAATCAAAAGTTGAGTTCTCGGTCGAGAGAGTGGAAGGGGAAGACGATGGGTTTGCGATTCACTTCAACCCTGAATACTTGATTGAACTGCTCAACAAGATCGACAGTAGCCAGGTTCGCTGCGGGCTCAGGGATGGGAAAACTGCCGGACTGTTCAGTATTCCAGATGGCGAAAATAGCTACCGCCATATCGTGATGCCTCTTGTGGTGAACGAGATGCAAGAAGCTTGAAAAAACCGGAAATTCCTTTAACCAGTTATCTCGAACTGGAGCGAGAAAAGAAACGTGAGCAACGAGCGATGGTGAGTTGCCGTCCGGTTCAAGAGGGCCTTCAAGCGTTGATAAAAAAGCTGGCGCCGACCAGGGGTCAGAATAAAAAAACCGGAATTCAAATAGTTCGAGAGGCGTGGACAGATGCCGTGGGTGTGGAAATCGCTCGGCTGTCGACACCTGTTCGCTATCGAGAAGGAGTGCTGACCGTAACAGTAGCGGCTGCCCCACTCGCCTCCGAATTACAGGCGTTTGGTGAGAAAACACTGGTTGGAGAACTCGCCAACCGCGGGCTCGAAGGCATACACACAATTCGATTCCAGACTGGCGACAGGCCCCAGGGCCAGCCCACAGGAGAGGGACACGAGAGTTGAGCGACGAACAACAAGAGCAATACTCAGGATCAAACATCAAGGTACTCGAGGGCGTCGATGCAGTTCGCAAGCGCCCGGGAATGTACATCGGAAGCACCGGCCCCTCAGGTCTTCACCATCTGGTGTACGAGGTGGTCGACAACTGCATCGATGAGGCGATGGCGGGTCATGCCAACAACATCACGGTGATCATTCATGAAGATGGATCCCTCAGTGTTGAAGACGATGGCAGGGGGATTCCTGTCGATTGGCACGAAGACCAGCAGATGTCAGCGGTCGAGGTCGTGATGACCAAACTGCACGCCGGCGGAAAGTTTGACAACGACACCTACAAGGTTTCAGGCGGACTCCACGGAGTGGGCGTTTCAGTGGTAAATGCGCTGTCTGCTCGCCTCGATGTCAAGGTTCGTCGAGAGGGCTTTCTCTGGGGCCAGTCTTACGCCCGAGGTGTTCCCACCAGTAAATTAGAGAAGGTCGGAGATGCAGACACGACCGGCACCCGCGTTACGTTTGAGGCAGACCCGGAGATCTTCGAGACGGTAGAGTACCAGCGAGAGGTGTTGTCTAAACGCCTGAAGGAACTCTCGTACCTCAACGCCGGGATCAAGATTCACTTCATCGATGAGCGAAGAGATGACGATCTTCGTGAAGAGATGTATCACTTCCCCGAAGGTCTGGTGGCCTTCATCAAGGACATCAATGCGAAGCGATCGACCATCTACGATGACGTGGTGTACTTCCAGAAGGAGGTCGACAACATCGTCATCGAGGTGGCGATGCAACACAACGATGGGTACTCGCAGGAACAGATCCTCTCTTTTGCCAACAACATCAACACCCACCACGGCGGGACACATCTGAGTGGGTTCCGCTCATCCTTGACCAGGACCCTCAATCGCTTCGCCAAGGAAACAAACCTGCTCAAGAATGACTCCAATCCTGACGGTAAGGATTACCAGGAGGGCCTGGCGGCGGTGGTGAGCGTTAAACTCCCCGATCCGCAGTTCGAGGGTCAGACCAAGGAGAAGCTCGGAAACACCGAAATCGAAGGCATCGTTCAGTCACTGGTCAATGATGCTCTGGGACAGTGGATCGATCGCAACCCGGCTGTTGGGAAGAAGATCGTCAACAAGGCTCTCGATGCAGCCCGTGCCCGAGAAGCGGCGCGCAAGGCGCGAGATCTGACCCGCAGAAAAGGCCTCCTCAGTGCCGGAAGTTTGCCGGGAAAACTGCACGACTGTCGAAGCCGAAATCGCGACGAAACCGAACTGTTCATCGTGGAAGGAGACTCGGCGGGCGGGTCAGCCAAGGGGGGTCGAGATTCGATGCTCCAGGCGATTCTTCCCATCAAGGGTAAGATCCTCAACGTCGAGAAGGCGAGGATCGACAAGGCACTCCAGCACGAGGAAATCCAGGCGATCATCACTGCGCTGGGTGCCGGAATCGGTGACGAGTTCGACATCACCAAGTTGCGCTATGCTCGGATCATCATCATGACTGACGCAGATGTGGATGGATCTCACATCCGCACCTTGTTGCTGACCTTCTTCTACCGCCATCTCACAGAGGTGGTGACCAACGGCAATATCTTCATCGCGCAACCACCTCTCTACAGGGTCAAGTGGAAGAACCGAGACGAATATATCGTCACAGAAGATGGCCTTGAGGAGGTCTTGACCGACCTCACTGGAGACCATGGCGAGATTCGCCTCGGAGATCCCGGGGCCAGTCGAGAGATTCGTGGCGACGATCTCCGGTCGCTGATTTCGGCGGTCAAGAACTTGTTACTGGCGCAGGCAAAAATGCGCAAGCGAGGCTTCCGTCTCGATGAATGGCTCGGTAACAACTGGGGTATCGAGGGGACCATCCCCGCCTACATCCTGCGAGTTACCGGCGAGGACAAGGTGATCGAGGATACAGTGGTCGAGGACGCCGAAACTCTCGAGAAGATGGCCCAGGAGCATGGCGAAGATGCCAGGGCGATCGAGGTGCCAGCGATCCCGATGGCGATCGAGGCAATCAAACTGATCGAGGGCCTGGGAATTCCTGCCGATGAAATTCTCCCCGAAGATGAAGTGTTGGATGATTTCGGAGTTCCCACTTTCGACTTCTCTCGAGAGGGCTTTGAGGACTCGTCTCCTTATCGATTCGGTGTCGACGCTGCGGAGGTCGGCGCCCCGTCTCTCTCAGAACTGATCGAGAAGATGTCAATTCTGATGAAGAGCAAGGTGGCCCTGACCCGTTTCAAGGGTCTCGGTGAGATGAATCCGGACCAGCTGTGGGAAACCACGATGGACCCGTCGAAGAGAACCTTGTTTGAGGTCACCATCGATGATGCCCAGGCGACTGACGGTTTGTTCGTCAAGCTGATGGGTACCGAGGTGGCTCCGCGTCGTGAGTACATCGAGAAGCACGCGCTGGAGGCACGGGAACTGGACGTCTAGCGCAGAACCGGAGAATTACGATGAGTCGAATCGCCATACAGGATTTGAAGCGCTGGAAGCAGGAGTCCCGTCGCTGGGTCTGCCTGACTTCCTATGATGCGCCTTCTGCGCGTGTTCTTGCGGCAGCGGAAGTTCCTGTGGTGTTGGTGGGAGACTCGCTTGGAAACGTCATCCTCGGACATGAAAGTACCGTTCCTGTGACCATGGATGACATGGTGAGGCATACCGCTGCGGTCCGTCGCGGTGCACCGGATCTATTTGTGGTGGGAGATATGCCATTCCTCGCCGCACAGATCAGCGATGAAGAAGCGGTGCGAAATGCTGGCCGACTGATCCAAGAGGGCGGGGCCGATGCGGTCAAGCTGGAAGGGGGTGGCCCGCGGGCTTCCACCGTCCGGCGAATCGTCGAGGCGGGGATCCCGGTGATGGGACATCTCGGTCTCACCCCACAGAATGCTACACAACTGGGGGGATACAGGGTGCAGGGCAATAACCCTCAAGATGCACTGAGAATCTCCGAAGATGCGCGGGCGCTGGAAGAGGCGGGAGCTTTCGCCATCGTCCTCGAATGTGTCCCTGTGGAACTTGCTGCGGCCATCACCCGTGTGGCTACCGTGCCGATCATCGGAATCGGAGCGGGGCCAGATGTTGACGCACAGGTGCTGGTGTATCACGACCTGGTGGGATGGTCTGGGGACTTCAAGCCACGGTTTGTGCGGCGCTATGCCAGGGTCGAGGAAACGATGATCGAGGCGGTTCGATCCTTTCAGCAAGATGTGGCACGGGGCGATTTTCCGTCCGATTCCGAATCGTTTCGAGATTCACAGGCAAGCACGCCAGCCGAGGATTCCGCTGCCGGAGTATTGTCGGATGACCTCGAGCCTGAACAAGAAAGACAGACGAGTGGTTGAGCCTGACCTCCCACACGATCGAGACTCCGATTTGATTACACCCTGGAAAGGGCGGCCGGCCTTGAGCTTGGCGGTGGTCGGAGCGGGATCCCTGGGACGCTGGTTGGCGGCAAGGGTGCAGGCCAGTGGGCATGCGGTGACGCTGGTGACCCGGCCAGGATCTGCCGCCCAACAGTTGCCATGTACGGTGAATCGGCTCGAGCAAGTTTTCCATCAGAACGTCGAGTCCGCGCCAGCATCGGCATTGCCTGCGGGTAGTTTTCAGTGGGTGTTCTTTTGCATCAAGGCGAAGGACCTGAGCGATGCAGCGCTGGAATGTTCCCATCTGCTCTCCCCGGAAGGCGTTGCCGTATTGATGGCGAATGGACTGGGTCATGTCGAGTCGCTGGCTGAAGCAGGAATGACCCGAAGCCTGGTGGCGTCCGTGACCTATGGATTGTGTCCCGATGGAAAAGGTGTCGTCGAAGAACGCGGAAGCGGCGGACGGATACGGGTGGGTCCCATTTCCATCGAAAGGTCCATCGAGAGTCCCATCGAGAGTCCTATCGAGGTCTCCACTCAAGCCTCCTTTGCCGAGGCGCGAGCACTGTCTGGCCTGCTGCAGGAGGCGGGGCTTCGAAGCCAAGCAGTGGAGGAAGGCAACCCACTGATCTGGAAGAAAGCGATGCTCAATGCCGGTTTGAATCCAGTGTGCGCGTTGCTCGGCCAGGAAAATGGCATGTTGCCAGAGAGTAGTTCTTTTGCGCTCTCGATCGAGGCGGCAAAAGAGGTGATCGAGGTGGCGAAGGTGGCCGGAGTGGATCTGTCGGAGAGCGATCCTGAACGGTTGCTTCGAGACCTGTGCCGGGATACTGCAAGCAATCGTTGCTCGACTCTTCAGGATCTCGAACGAGGTCAACAGACCGAGATGGACTGGATCTGTGGTGCGGTGACGCGCATTGCGGAACGATCTGGCATCGACACCCCGGCCAATCGCCTGCTGGCGAAGCTGGTGCAGGATGCTGAAGTCGCCAGTGTGGCGATCTGAAATTCACAAGCGAGTAGAAACCAGATAGGCGCAGTCGCGCCGCCCGATCAGGAGACTGAAAACGATGACTGACCAGCCAAGGATTCAGAGCCTTTCACTCGAAGAAGAGATGAAGAGTTCATACCTCACCTACGCGATGAGCGTGATCATCCAGCGCGCACTCCCGGATGTCAGAGACGGCCTCAAGCCATCTCAGCGGAGAATCCTGGTCGCGATGAACGACCTCAACCTGGGACCTCGGTCCAAGCACCGCAAGTGCGCAAAAGTCGCCGGCGATACATCTGGTAACTACCACCCCCATGGCGAGTCGGTGATTTACCCGACTCTCGTTCGTATGGCGCAACCTTTCAACATGCGCCAGACGATGGTCGATGGGCAGGGGAATTTCGGTTCTATCGATGGAGATCCACCGGCCGCGATGAGGTACACGGAAGCTCGCATGACGGAAGCTTCGACCGAGATGCTCGCAGACATCGACAAGGAGACCGTAGATTTTACCCGAAACTACGACGACACCCGCGACGAGCCGACGGTACTTCCTGGTAAGTTCCCCAACTTGTTGGTCAACGGCGGATCCGGGATTGCTGTGGGTATGTCGACCAATTTTGCCCCGCACAATCTGCAAGAAGTATGCTCCGCGCTGTTGATGGTGCTCGACAACCCGGATGTGCAACTGGCAGAGTTGATGCAGGTCATCGAGGGTCCTGATTTCCCGACTGGCGGAGTGGTCTGTGGTCGTAGAGGGATTCTCGATGCATACAGCAAGGGACGTGGACTTCTCACGCTCCGGGCCAAGACCCATTTCGAGGATGTGACCAAGCAGAAGGAAGCCATCGTCATCACCGAGATTCCCTATCAGGTGTCGAAGGCCAAATTGGCCGGAGATATCGCAGGGTTGGTGAAAGATGGGCGAGTCACCGGGGTTTCCGATATTCGTGATGAATCGGATCGTACCGGGATTCGCCTTGTGGTCGAACTGAAGAAGGATGAAAACGCTCAGGTCATTCTCAACCAACTCTTCAAGCACACGCAATTGCAGACCACTTTTGGAATCCAGCAGATTGCGCTGGTCAATGGTAGACCCAGAACCCTGACCCTGCTGCAACTGCTTCACGCATACCGCGATCATCGCGGGGTTGTGATCCGGCGTCGATCTCGCCACCTGTTGGCGAAGGCGGAACGCAAGGCACATATCCTCGACGGGCTGATCATCGCTACCGACAACATCGATCGAATCATCGAACTGATCCGCTCGAAGCACAGCGAGGATGAGGCCAGGGATGCAATGATGGCCGAGTTTGGACTGACGAGGATTCAGTCCGATGCCATCTTGCGGATGCAGTTGCGTCGTCTGACAGGCCTCGAGCGGGAAAAGCTTCAAGGCGACCTGGCTGAAACTCGTGAGGAAATCAGTTACCACAGAACCGTACTGACCGACGATTCCGTGGTACGGGAACTCATCCGCGAGGACATTCACGAGCTGAGAGAGCGCTTCAAGGACACTCGCCGGACAAGGTTCGAGGAAGCCGCAGAGGATATCAACTACGCCGACCTCATCACGGAAGAGGATGTGGTCGTAACCCTGACCCATCAGGGGTACGTCAAGAGGACGCCGTTGACCAGTTACCGCTCGCAGGGACGGGGCGGAAGAGGGGTCTCCGGTGGCTCGGTCCGCGAAGATGACTTCGTCAAGAACCTGTTCGTGGCCGGAACCCATGACACGCTGCTGCTGTTCTCTGATCGAGGGAAGGTCTACTGGCTCAAGGTCTACCAGCTTCCCGACATGACCAGAACCGCCAAGGGCAAACCGGTGGTGCATCTGCTTCAGCTCGAGAAGGAGGAGAAGATTCTCCGGATGATTCGGGTGGCAGAATTTGACGATCGGCAACTGCTGTTTGCGACACGGCTTGGCAAGGTCAAGAAGACTCCGCTGGTGGCCTACTCACGCCCGAAGAAAACCGGCATCAAGGCCATCAAGATCAATGATGAGGATCAACTGATCGGTGTGGCCATCACATCCGGTGAGGATGAGGTGGTGCTTTCGACGGCGTCAGGGATGTCGATTCGATTCACCGAAAAGGACGCCCGTCCGATGGGAAGAGATGCCGCCGGTGTAAACGGGATTTCTCTCGGCAAGGATGACCAGGTGGTATCGATGACTGTTGTCGAGGATGACGGTGCATTATTGACGGTGTGCGAACATGGATTTGGCAAGAAAACCAAGTTCAGTGAATACAGGATGCAAAAGCGTGGTGGCAAGGGGTTGATCGATATTCGTACCACCAAGAGAAATGGAGCCGTGGTCTCGGCAAAGGCCTTATCTGGAGATTGCGACGCCATGCTGATGACTTCCGCAGGCATGCTGGTGAGGATCTCCTTGGCCGATGTGCGACCGATTGGACGCAATACTCAGGGTGTCCGATTGATCAAGGTGAAGAAGGATGACCGGGTGATCGGCATGGAATTGGTCGAGTCTGCCGCAGATGATCCGGAATTCGAGCAGGAACAGGAATAAACAACTCCGAAGTGGGTGGTAGATTCTTGTTCTGGTTCATGGCATATCATTCTTAATTGTCCCATCCGTTTCGGGGTCATTCTAATACTCCCTGCGTTGAGTCGCAGATTGAAGGAGTAAGGAAGAGGAACCGATCCGGGTTGAGACACGTTCAAGCTCTGTGGTGCATGGTACTTCTCACAACTTGCGCGACGCCGATTCGGGGAAAAGGGGATACTGGGGAAGTCGGGGTCTATTGCGGTGCACGGGTACTGTCCTCCGAAGTGCTGGGGGTTCTGGACACGGGAACGGGAAATCCTGAGTTCTGGATCACTGGTGCCGGGGAAATCCATACAGGTTTGCTGGCCCGGATGGGTCACTACCGATAAATCACAAGGAGAATCGTCGGGGACTTCGAGAGCTGCGGCAGAGTGGGCCAAGGAGTCGACTCGCTGCGCCGGCCTATCCGGCCGAAGATCGGTCCTATCGACGGCTGAAAATGACTACTGAACCGAAATCGCTCATCGTACAGAGCGATGGAACCCTGCTCCTGGAGGTCCATCATCCCTCGGCGCAGAGGCTCCGACACGAATTAGCGGCCTTCGCCCATCTGGAGAAGAGCCCCGAGTACTTTCACGAGTACCGGATCACCCCCATCTCACTGTGGAATGCGGCACAGTCGGGCTGGAGTCGTGGGCGGATTGTCGATTTACTCACAGACAATGCTCGTTATCCGGTTCCCAAGGCGCTCATCGATGTCATCGACAAAGCGCTCGAGAGTTTCGGTCGTTTTGAACTGGTGCGCGGAGAAGAGAGCAACGATCTGATTCTGCGCCCTCGTGATGCAAAAGACGATCATCTGACCGCGCTTTCCCAGAGACCTTCTCTGGCAAAGATCCTCGTCGAGCCGATCGAGGGAAATGCATATATCATCGATCCGATCCAGCGAGGTGCGTTGAAGGTCGCAATGATCCGTAACGGATTTCCAGTGGCCGATCGAGCGGGCTTCAAGTCGGGCGCATCTGTAGATGTCAAGTTCGATGAAGCTTCCGAGTTCTCCCTCCGCAACTACCAGGTGGAGTCGGTGGACGCCTTCTTTTCCTCACAAGGTGGCGGCGGCGGATCAGGGGTAGTGGTGCTTCCCTGCGGTGCGGGAAAAACGATGGTCGGAATCGGTCTCATCGAGAAGATCAAATGCGAGACCTTGATCCTGGCTCCGAACATCACCAGCGTCAGGCAGTGGCGCAAGGAGATCATCCGTTGGACCAATCTAGGGGAAGACGATGTAGCAGAGTATTCCGGGGCTAGAAAAGACATCGCGCCGATCACCGTTGCAACTTACCAAATTACCGCACATAGAAAATCAAAGACGGACGAGTTCACCCATCTCGACCTCTTCTCCAGTAATGACTGGGGGCTGATCATCTATGATGAAGTCCACATGCTGCCGGCTCCGGTGTTCCGGTTCACTGCGGAAATTCAGGCGCGCAGGCGTCTCGGCCTGACTGCGACACTGGTGCGTGAGGATGGCCGTGAGGATGAGGTGTTCACGCTGATCGGGCCGAGGATCTACGACATGCCATGGCGAGACCTCGAAAAGGAGGGCTTCATCGCCAAGGTGCGCTGCGTCGAGGTGCGCCTCGATCTGCCCCTGGAAGAGCGAGATTCGTACTTGTCAGCGGATCGACGCCACCGATTCCGAATCTCCTCGGAAAACCCGATGAAATTGAGACGTCTTCATGGAATTTTGAAACGGCATGAAGGAGATCGAATCCTGGTGATCGGGCAGTACCTGCGCCAACTGAAAGAAGTCTCCCGTTCGATCGGCGCGCCGTTGATCACCGGACACACCCCACAAGATGAACGGGAGCGACTCTACAGCGCTTTCCGGGGCGGAGAGATTCCTGTTCTGATCGTCAGCAAGGTGGGGAATTTTGCGGTCGACTTGCCCGATGCATCGGTGGCGGTTCAAATCTCTGGCACCTATGGATCAAGACAGGAAGAGGCCCAGCGTCTCGGCCGTGTGCTACGTCCCAAATCCGATGGCCGTGAGGCCACATTTTACTCACTCGTGACCCGAGACTCCCGGGATCAAGATTTCGCACTGCGTAGGCAGCGTTTTCTGATGGAGCAGGGCTACCAGTACGAAATTGAAGAACAAGAAGAGGTGCTCCAATGAGCGCAGTCTGCGAGTTTTTGAAAGGTCTGAAGAAGGCCGAGTTGCAGACCATTCATCAGTTCTGGCTCCCTGGCGAATCGGTTCAAGCCAAAGCAGAAGTACTACGAACACGAGTGGGTTCCGCGCTCAGAAAAGGTGTGGGAATCGAGGAGCGGGTCGCACGTTTGAGTCAATCGCAACGGCGCTTGATCGTCACGGTGCTGGGCAGGGCGGCACCAAGAGCTCCCCTGGCTGACCTGCAGGAGGCACTCGCCCTCGGCGGTGCATCTCGGATCGAGGTGGAGGCCACTTTACGTCAACTGGTCGAGCGAGGATTCATCTCCAGGAACAAGAAGAAAGACCGGGCCAAACCGGAAGTGCTGGAGATTCCCGATGAGCTCGCTGGCCACCTGGCACGAGTCCTGGAGGTGGGAGGTGAGCCGACGTCGGCAGCGGATGTCATCAGTCAGAAGCGGCTACCCTTCGAGATTGACTTTGAAAGCGGCACCATCGAGGAGCGCATCGATCAACTGACGGACCCGGTACTGGTGAAATTGTGCCATCAAACCCTCAAAAAGAGGGGCATCTTCGACCTCGAGTCGCAGTCGGCGCTCGATGTGCTGGAGGATGCAGGGATCGAGGACCCGGACCTGGCATCCTGGAGAACACTGCTGGAAGACGCCGGGATCGGGACCATCGGTAGCATCAGTCTACAAGACTTTGGGATTTCGATTCCCGATCCTGCACTGGTGATTTTCCAGGAGTGGATTCAAATCAGAGCCAAAGCGCGTCTCAATGATGTCACGGAACCCGACAGCATCATCGAGGCGGGTGTCGATCTGTTCATCGATCTGGAGCGATTCTCTCTTCAGGTGGAGCAAAACCCGATCCGGCTGACCCGATCGGGTAGTTTTCCCAAGAGGCTAGCGGAACAATGTCGCCAAGGGATGTTACTGGAGAGACTGGATACAATCCTCGAGGGAGACTCCGTGACCAGTGTGTTGCGGGTTGCCTTGCGTTTGGGAATCATCGAGAACTTTGCCGGTGAATTGCGGGTCAACAGTGACAGCTTGGCCTCGTGGAGAAACCTGGAGTTTCGGCGCAAGGTAGAAGTGTTGTTACAACGCTTCCTGGAAGAGAGCGCTGGCGAGCGCTGGTCCTTCCACCAGGAAGCACTGCGAGGCATCTTGATGGATGCAATGCGCGCGACCAAGGGAGACCGTTGGTGCTCCCTTGAGGGCCTGATCGACCACTGTGTTGGAACCTACATGCTGGAGCTGGAAGAGCGCGAAGTGGCCAGCTCGTTACGTCTGCGCCGTGAAGAGGACTTCGCGCAGAAGCGGCTGCAGAGTCCGTTCCATCGACTCGGAACCGACCTGGCGTACTGGATTGTCAACCGGCTGTTGTGTCTGGGACTGTGTGAGATCGGCCAGATCGACGGATCTCTGGCGGCCTTCCGGCTGACCTCTCTGGGTCATGATCAACTGGGACATCCATGCGAAGCGGGCGAGTGCCGTATCCTGGTCAATCCAGATTTCGAGATCATGCTGTTCACCGGAGGCGTGGATGGAATGTGTCTCGAACTGCAACTGGCACGCTTTTGTGAGCGGCTCTCTGCAGAACGAGTGAGAAGATTTCGTGCGACACCGGAATCGATGCGATTCGGGATTCGCTCTGGTCTGGCGATCGACGAGATTCGCAAGGTCCTTGAAGATGCCAGCGATCACCCTCTTCCCGAGACGGTGGCGGTGTCGATTCGCGACTGGGGACGCGACATGGATTGGGTACAAGCTCGTCCGGCGATCATTTTTTCCGGACTGCGTCCCGATCGTTGCAAGTCGTTGCGAGAACTGCTCGATCAGGAAAAGGTCAAACACGTCGAGCTGGGAAGAGGTGAGATCTTGATTCCCGGCAGTACCCTTCAGTCGGCGGATGGATCCAACCCTCGATTTATCGATCGTTTGCGAGAACAGGGCTGGTTGGTGCGGATCGAAGAGGATTCAGCCCTGCGCTTGAAGTCTCCCTCAAAGGAATCGCAATGACCGATTCGATGTCCACTCCAGACTCCAGCACCCTGGGAGTTTCAATAGACCTGATTCATCTCCCGATCCAGATCAGTGCAGAGCAGCTTCGAGATGTCTACATGGAGGTCTCTGGAACCTGTGGATATGAAAATTTCACAAAGACCGCCACGGGTGCGCGACTAGAGTCGAGCCCCAGCCCAGAATCGGGCATGTCGAGAGTCACCTTTGCCAAGGATCGCGTGCAATTCGAGGAACAAGGTGCTGGCACTGGCACGGATGTATTTTTTCGAAGGATCGAGGAAGTACTGAGGTCTTTGAGGCAGCGTGTCAACATCCCGATGATCGTCGCTCGGACCAGGAATCACCGCACTCTCTTGCAGGTTCCAGGCGGTGGAGAAGCTGCAAGATGGCTGTCCGAGCACGCCTTTAACCTCGACGGTGAAGATTTCAATGCCATCGGAAGACCCGCGACGGTATCAGGGCTGAGACTGCAGCTGCCTCCTCAGGTTCAAGGGGAAGCGCATCACCTGGTGCGTATCGAAGCGTGGTTGAAAGATCCCCGCTCCTTGTTCATCGAGGATGTGGCGACCTGGAGGTTCCCACTTCCAGTCGATCAGTTGGAGAAACTGGGTCAGGATCTGCGGGCAGCGGAGCAGGTGACCGCGGTGGGAATCCCTGCCTGGATCGCCAGCCTCGGGCGATAGCCACCTTCTCGGATCCGAGATCTCCCCGTTACCACCCCCGGTTGTTCTTCAACCATGGTGGCGGAGGTTCATCGATCTTTTCCTCTTCCTCGATATTTCGCACTGGAACATCGAGAAGAGTCCGGACCTGATTTTCCAGGTCCTTTTCCAGTTCGCTGTTGGGTTCGACCAGCAAGACATGGTCGGCAGAGGTTTCCTCGACCTCGACCCCTGAATCGTGAAGGATCATCTGGTACTTGTCCTTCTCGGTTCGCCGACCCAGACCTTTTTGGTCGCCCACTGCATCGACCCTGACTCCGAGTGCGGAGACACGGTTGAAGCAACTCATGCGTAACTCGGAATCTGAACAGGCGACGAGGACCTTGGGTCCGGTCATTTGAGCTCCTTACTGGGGTGTCGAATCGGCAGGGTTCGGTACTTCAATCGAATCCTTGCGATCATTCTTGAGGTATACCACGCGCTGTGGGAAAGGGATCTCGATCTTTTCCTGGAGAAAGGTGTTGTAGATCTCACAGGTCAACAGATGTGTCATCTTTCCGCGCAACACCGGTTCTTCGATCCACGCCAGTAGCTCAAAGACAACGCTGGAATCGCCCAACTGTCGGCAACGCACCCTTGGTTCAGGGTGGGTCATGATTTCCGGGTGGCCTTCCGCAATTTTCACCAGAAGTTCTTCGACGCGTTCTAGATTGGTTCCATAGGCGACCCCCACCTTGACGCGGATTCTCTCCTTCTCGTAGGGTCCACCGCTCTCGTTGGTGATCTTCGAATTTCCCATCACCGAGTTGGGGATGGTGATCTCGACATCGTCTCGAGTCAGCATGCGTGTGCTTCGCAGTCCGATGTTGGTCACTCGGCCCCGCTCTCCGCTGTCGAGTACGATGTAATCGCCCAGCTTGTAGGGTGCATCTGCCAGGATGAAGGCGCCGGCGAACAGGTTTGCCAGGCTATCCTTGGCGGCAAAGCTCAACGCCAGGCCGATGATGCCAGCGGAGGCTAACCATGCCGTGGGGTCTATTTCCCACGCCATGAACAGGCAATAGATCGCTGCGCCGATGATGACCAGCAGCGAGATGTTGTAGTAAAGGGGCAGGGTTCTCGGCTCCACCAGATGGTACTGGTCGTGCTTCTTGCTGATGCTGTCGAGCACCAGTCGCGATGATCGAATCAAGAAGCTGCAGATGGTGATGATGGCGATGGTCTGAAGGCAGGATCTCGTGATGAACAGAATAGAGTCCGACATTCCAGTCTTCTGTGCTGCAAGGTCGAGCCCTAGCAGAAGCACTACAAGAAAAACTGGACGATGCATCAATGCCACCAGGTCATCGTCGAGAGAGTTCTTGGTCTTTCCCGCCCAGCGCCCGATCAGACTGGTGAGAATCCAGTCCGACAGTTTCGCTGCGATGATGGAAAGTACGATGATCAAGGCCGCTTGTGCCAGTTGCGGAAGATCGGACCAGAACTGGTTCATCTCGGACAGTATGGTCATCCATTGCGGATCGGAAGTGGTTTCGCTGACGGGAGGGGGTTGTTGCTGTGTGTTCATGTCCCTCATTCCCACACTCGCACGCCGACCAACCGATGGTGCGGAGCAGATCTGTGTTCAAAGATGAAGAGTCCTTGCCACTGGCCCAGATCGAGGACACCGTCGGTGACAGGGATATTTTCACTGGTATTGGTCACTGCTGCTCGAAGATGGGAAGGCATGTCATCGGGGCCCTCGCTGGTGTGGGTGTAGGCCGGATCCCCTTCCGGGGCGAGTTTCTGGATCCAGCGCTGCAAGTCGTGTCTTGCCGAGGGGTCGGCATTTTCTGTGATGATGAGGCTAGCACTGGTGTGTCGGATAAAGACGGAGCAGACACCGGTATCGATATCGGCCCGTTTCACCGCCTGGGCGATGGGACCGGTGATCTCATGAAGTCCACGCCCAGGAGTCTCGAAGGTGATCGTTTCCCCGAACAATTTGCCCCCTTCTGTTGGATGCTCCGCTTGATCGGCAAGTCTAATGCTCCCAGAATCATGTACACAACCCACAGAAGAAGAATGGGGAAGAAGATGTCAGTGATGACCCGGTTTGCAATCTTGCTACTGTTACCGCTCATTGGATGTGTCGACCAGGGGACCGGAGTGCCCAGATCCCAGTCTCGGCCCACCACCGGCGCAGATCCCCTGCCAAGGGTGGTCGATAACCATCCGGGGGAGAACCATTTCTCCAACATCATCCAGCTGACCGATGGAGCGGAGAATGCTGAGGCGTACTGGAGCTATAATAGCCAGCAGTTCATTTTTCAGAGTAATCGACCGCCCCACTCCTGCGATCAGATCTACACGATGGATATCGATGGAGGCAACCTCCAGCAGATTTCTAGCGGAGAAGGGAGAACCACCTGCGCCTATTTCCTTACTCCGGATGATACGACGGTACTGTGGGCTTCGACCCATCTCGGATCTGAGGAGTGTCCGCCGGAACCGGATAGAAGCCAGGGATATGTCTGGCCCATTTACAGCAGCTACGATGTGTTCACCAAGAAGTTGCCCGACGGCGAGGTGGTGAGGCTGACCAATAATCCGGGGTACGACGCGGAAGCCACAGTGTCTCCCGATGGATCGCGAATTGTCTTCACCTCGATGCGCGATGGAGATCTCGATATCTACACGATGGCTCCCGATGGTTCCGATGTGGTTCGACTGACCAGCACACCGGGATACGATGGAGGCCCCTTCTTTTCTCCGGACGGAACCAAGATCTGTTATCGAGCCAGACATCCGCAAGGAGAAGAGTTGGCGGAATACCAGCGTCTGTTGAAGGACGGCCTGGTTCGCCCATCTCGGATGGACTTGTTTATCATGAACAGTGATGGCTCCGGAGTTTTTCGTATCACGGACAACGATGCAGCCAACTTTGCGCCCTTCTTCACCCCGGATGGAAAGAGTTTGCTCTTCTCATCCAACCAGGGGGCAGGGGGTGGCCGGGAATTCGACATCTACAAGATCAATATCGATGGAACCGGTCTGGAACAGGTCACCACTGCACTGGGCTTTGATGGGTTTCCGATGATCTCTCCAGACGGATCCAGGATTCTCTTCTGTTCCAATCGCCATAACAGCAACAAGGGAGAGACCAACGTCTTCGTCGCGGATTGGCTCGGTGGCGAGTAGCCAGAGGTTGCCATTTCCGCTGATTACTGGACCGGAAAAACCAGCGCGCCGAGGCTGCGATCCTTGCCCTCCTGGACGGTCGTTTCGAGTTGCATGGTGCCCACCTGGGGGTGGCTGATGGAGACGGTCCAGGAGCCGGCGGCAAAGGGTTGGCTGCGGAACAGTCCAGCATGGTTGGTTTTGACCAGTCTGGGCGGAGGAGCCTGTCCGGGTTCCAGTCCATTTGCCTGGATCAGCACCATCGCCCCCGCCACTGCGGAGCCGTTGGGCGCACGAACCACCCCGGTGATCCGGCCACCAGGGCGCAACTCTACCTTCAATTCACCGGGTCCTTCAGCAGGCATCTTGTAGATGAAGGTGCGCGGCGGAAGTTTGTTTTCTGTGGTCTGGTTGGATACCGGGGGTCTCACTTCGATGGTGTAGGTCTGACCACTGGCCAGTACAGAAAGAGCGGCATGATCAGAGGCGGTGGTTTCGGTGACGGTTCTACGGTCTTTGCGGATGCGGATTCCTGCATCTGCGAGGGTGTGTCCCTGGTGGTCAGTCACCGTCACATGGAAGGACTCCGATTTCTTGATCAGGAATGGCTTCCGTACGCCGAGGCGGTCATTCGGAACGATGATCTCGAAGGACTGTTCCTGGTAGCCGGGGTGGACTACATGAACTGCTGCGAAGCCGGAAGCGAGTCCGAAGAGGCGTGTTTTCCCCCCCACTCCGGAACGTTCATCGGCATGATCCAGCGCGTCGTTATAGACGCGAACGCGAGCATCGATGAGCGGTAGATCCTTGCTCATGATGAACGCATCGAGGATCACACCCGCCGGCAGGATCAGATCCCTCGAGAGAACCTCATCGCGGCCCACTTCTAGATTGTCAAAGCGGACATCGGCATGGTTATCGGATCTGGCGCTGACGACTAATTTGCCCGGCGGAGTGGTGACCCTGTACTTCCCCTGTTCATCTGCAGTGATCGAGATGGACCAGCCTGATGAAGCGGCGACCTCGACCACGGCACCAGCGATGGGAGTTGGCGCAGGAGGTTCTTCGGTGGTGAGGTAGAACTTGTGCCCCAGTACGGTTCCCTCGAGCACGCCACCGCGAAACAGGGTGTAGGTCGCACTGGAATCGGAACTCAATAACAGCTGAACCTGGAAGTACCCTTGCGCCTCGATGGAAACCTGAGGAGCGGTGCCCTGGACAAGGATCAGCTTGAAGTGGCCGTTGTCGTTGGAGAGAGTCGAGGCGGGTGACGGGTTGTTTCCCAGGTGAGACACCGAAGCGCCGGCGATCGGTTTCCCCAGGGCATCCGTGATGAATCCAGCCCATACCGTTCGAGGCTCCGCCAGCAGTTCTACAGTGGGCTGTGGAGTGGGGGTGGGTAGATTGGTGAGGGAACCAGAGTTTCCCGCCAAAGGGATGTTGGGGGCAGGAGTTGCCATCTTGAAGAAGAAAAACCCGGCAACGGTCAACAAGATCAGTAGCAGAAGTACGATAAAAGCAAATCCGCTGGAGGAGTGTCGCTGGTTCATCTAGGGGATCACCTTCACATCTTCGGTTCCCAGTACTTGCTGGATCCGCATCGAGTGTCGGACCGCAGCATCTCTTCGGTCAAATCTGCCTGATAACACGTGATGGAGTGGGGATCCGCGTCGGCCCGGCATCCGGTGCTCGGCGGGCAGTCCAGCACTCTCCAGTCTGCGAAGTTGTCGTTGAGCGTTGGAGCGATCGAGAAACGCGCCTACTTGTACGGTGAACCAGGGGTCGAGCTGGAGCAACAGTCTTGCGCGAGCCGCCAGCCCGGGAGCGGCTTGCTGGTCTGCGCAGCGACTCAGAGGAAGGCCAGCCTGTTCAAACCGTCCAGATTTTTGCAGAGCTTGGCCATGCTGCAACCAACCTTCGGCCCGGGTTTCCGGATCGAGAGCCCTCTCGGCGGCCTCTGCGAAACATGAAACGGCGCGCCCCGGCTGTTCGGAAAGCAACAGGTATCCACGCTGAAGTAGCGCACGAGCGGCGACTGCACCTCCTCTTGATTGGGCCTCCCTCAGCAAGCCATCCGCCTCCTCTTTCCGACCTCTCCGCTGGGCACAGATTCCCGCTGTCAGGAGAGCCTCGCCACTGCGTGGATCGTGTGGGTTCGATTCTGCGAAGCGTGAGAAGGCGGACTGTGCAGCCGCAACATCATCGAGCAGCCAGGCGGTACGGGCCAGATTCCACTGCTCTCTTGCTTCGGGTGTAGAGGAGGGCTCGGGGGGCAGGGTACGAGGGGATGGACTCTGGCAGCCGCTGGCAATGACAAGGAGCGTGCAGGTTAGCATCCGGAGCAGCGCAAGCATCGACTGGCCAGTCGATGCACAATGACAGCAGCCAGTGGCCAGGGTTGGGTAATTCGTAGTGGGTGATGTCACAGATTCTCTTTCCCACTCCATTTTGCCGGGGGAGCATGTTTGTTGCAAGGGCGGGTGAGCAAGTTGCGAATCGGTGTCGATAGTGGCGGAACCTTTACCGATTTCATCATCGATTCCGGGGATGGCGTCGAGGTGATCAAGGTGCCATCGACGCCAGCGGATCCTGCCCGGGCGATCTTACGGGTCTTGCGGGAGTTTTCTCCAGATGAGGTGGTTCACGGATCGACCGTCGCGACCAATGCCCTGCTCGAGCGAAAGTTTGCCAGGGCTGCATTGGTCACCCAGAGCGGCTTCGAAGATCTGCTCGATATCGGGCGCCAGAACAGGCCTGATCTCCATGACCTTCAACCGGCACCGGTTTCGCCATTGATTCCACGCGAGGATCGTTTTGGTGTTTCGGGAAGGATCGTTGCTGGTGGCGAGGTCATTGCAGATCTTGATGAAGGTGAGTTGGACCGCCTACTCGAGTGGATCCGTGACGGCGCCTACGAGGCGGTTGCCGTGGGACTTCTGCACAGTACCGAGAACCTGGACCACGAGAGACGAATCTCGGACCATCTGGCCACTACTGGTCTGCCGGTGATCCTGTCTGGAGAAGTGGCCGCAGAGCCGAGAGAGTGGGAACGCTTCACCACGGCCAGCGCCGGAGCCGTCTTGACTCCGGTGATGCAGGGTTATCTCGAAACACTGGCCACCGGAGTGACCCCTGCGATGTTGAAGGTGATGGATTCATGTGGTTCGGCGGTTCCCTGGCGACGACTCTCCCGTCGGGCTGTAAGGACAGTCCTCTCCGGGCCCGCAGGTGGAGTGATCGCTGCGGCGACTCGAGGGGGCGAGACCACGGCGCTCTCCTTTGACATGGGCGGAACCAGCACCGATGTGGCGCTGGTTGAAGCGGGGCGCGGTGCTGCGAGAAATCACCGATTCAGCGTCGGTGGGATTCCTCTGGCGATCCCACTCCTTGAAGTACATACAGTTGGAGCTGGTGGCGGGTCGCTGGCCTGGATCGATGCTGGTGGTGCACTGAGGGTGGGACCGCGAAGTGCGGGTTCCGACCCAGGACCGGCGGCTTATCGCCGGGGAGGAACAGGTGCCACGGTTACCGACGCCAATGTGGTTCTGGGTCGTCTTCCATCGGACTTGAAGCTGGGAGGCACCCTCTCTCTGGATCGATCCGCGGCACAGGGAGCGGTGAGCAGCATCGCAACCCGTCTGGGTCTCACGGTCGAGGCTGCCGCGGTGGGGATTCTCGATGTGGTGAATGCAGAGATGGAACGAGCGTTGCGAAAAGTGAGCCAGGAGCGCGGAGTCGATCCGCGAGGGATGTCGATGGTGTGTTTCGGAGGTGCGGGAGGACTCCATGCGGTGGCGCTGGCTCGCAGTTGTGGAGTGGGAGAGATTCGTTTGCCTGCCGCGGCAGGGGTTCTCAGCGCCATCGGGATGCTCGAGGCACCCTGGAGCGAGGAAAGGGAGCAGGTGATCCTGCGGCCCGTCAATTCCACTTTTGCCAGGGATCTCCCCCGGATCGAACAGCAACTGGCCGAGCAAGCCCGACAGTTGATTAGCCGTGGCGGAGGAGATGGGCAGTCCGCGACCATCGAGACCACGTTACGGGGGCGCCATCAGGGCCAAGCTCACGATCTGGAGTTTCATCCCGGAGATGATCCGGAGCGAGAGTTTCGAGAGATCTATCAGCAACGATTTGGTTACCAGATGCTGGACCGCCAGGTCGAGGCGGTCGCGATCCGGGTGGCAGCGACACTCCCCTCTTCGGGAATCTCGACGGTTCCAGGGGAACTCGAGGGCCCCCCATCTTCTCGTCAAGTGGTCCTCGATGCCTCGGGGCGTCAGCAACAGGTTCAACAGATCTACCATGGATCCATCGTCGATGGCTCATCGGTAATCGGTCCTGCGCTGGTCATCTCCAGCACCACAACACTGTGGTTGCCGGAAGGTGCTTCGCTTCATCGAGACATGGCGGGGACCTTGATCATCGATCCGGGCCGGGAGTGAGTGGTTTTTCTGTCGCCATCTCGTTCTGGCTGTCAGGAGTACAACTCCTGTAATTGAATACCGTTAGCTGGTCATCTGGAGAGCGAGGATTGGGCTGGTAAACGCCGCCCAGCCCTCGCTTTTTATATTTAGCCAGGTGTAAATTCAATTTGAGATGCGATAATAACGACTTCGTCGCATTGTGTTATTTCAGGACTGCAGAGGAACGAAATAGAGTCACTTGATGATGAGAATCCACTTTTTCCGCACACTCTCGGTTTGTCTGGTGCTCGTATCTATATCGATTTCTGCAGCAAGCTGGGCGGCGGATCCTGTGATTGGTTGGTTGGGTGGCACCTCCGCTTCGATGGAGGGTTATACGCTGGCTGCACCTTTTGGTCACGAGGTGACCTATCTGATCGACAATGCGGGGCGGACTATCCACACCTGGCAGAGCGACTACGCTCCTGGGGCTTCGGTTTATTTGCTGGATGGGGGACGTCTTCTTCGCTGCGGAAAAGTACTCAGTACTCCACAAGATATGAATGCTGGTGGGTGGGGCGGTTTGTTTCAGGTGTTGGATTGGAATAGTACGGTGCTGTGGGAGTATCAGTATTCTTCCCTCACGGTCCAGCAACACCACGATGTCGCGATGTTGCCTTCTGGCAACGTGCTGATCCTGGCATGGGAGATGAAGAGCTCTGCCGAAGCGATTGCCCAGGGCCGAGACCCTGCATTGTTGAGCGCCAACCAGCTCTGGCCAGAGCATGTTGTGGAGGTCGCGCAGACCGGCCCGAACTCGGGTGAGATAGTCTGGGAATGGCATGCCTGGGACCATCTGATCCAGGACTTTGATCCGGCTTTAGCCAATTTCGGTGTTGTGGCAGATCATCCCGAGTTGATCAACATCAATCCATTAGCCTCGTTGGGCGCTGATTGGCTCCATGGCAATTCGATCGATTACAGTGCGGAGTTGGATCAGGTTGTGATCAGTCTCCGGGCTATCCATGAGTTCTGGGTGATTGACCACAGTACGACAAGTTCCGAATCCGCCGGACATGACGGAGGTGTCCAGGGAAAAGGTGGAGATTTACTCTATCGTTGGGGAAATCCGCAAAACTATGACCGCGGAACTTCAGCCGATCAGCAGTTGTTTGGCCAGCACTGTGTGGAGTGGATCCCCGCGGGTTTCCCCGGAGAAGGAAACCTCACCATCTTCAATAATGGCGTTGGTCGACCTGTTTCCGATTTTTCAGATGTCCTCGAGATAGAAACTCCAGTGGATGCTACGGGAGGATATGAACTGTCGCCCGGTTCCGTTTATGGCCCTGCGAGTCCGCTCTGGAGCTATAGTGACCCGGAGCCCACCAACTTTTTGGCTACTTTCATCAGTAGTGGTCGCCGATTGGAGAATGGGAACACACTCATTTGTAACGGGCCGACGGGGCTATTGTTCGAAGTGACACCCGCCGGGGAGACCGTCTGGAGTTATGAAGTTCCCTTGCTTGGAGGGGTTCCCGGAACTCAAGGCACCCCGATCCCGGCCGGAAATTTGCTCTTCCGAACACAGAGATTTGCGCTCGGGCACTCTTATCTGGCGGGTTTAGATCTAACACCTGGCGCACCCATCGAGACATATCCCGCACCGGCGGATCCTGATGGGGATGGCGATGTGGATCTTGACGACTTTATCTGTTTTGAGGAGCACTTTACCGGGGCGGGCACAGGGACCGGTTTACCGTTGTTTGCCAACGCCGGGGGTTATTACTTCGATTTCGATGCTGATGGAGATGTCGATTGTGAGGATGCAGAAGCGTTGGAACTGATATGGACCGCAGATCCAGCTTCGCTCCCTGAGGTGCCGCCTTGTGTTGTGGGTGCGAATTTTTTCAGGGGAGATGCGAGCGACGATGGGCAGGTCAATATTGCTGATGCAGTGACGATCTTGCAGTTCCTCTTCTCAAATGGACTCCTTAATTGTCAACAGTCGGGTGATATCAATGACGATGAGACGCTCGATATTGCCGATGCTATAGCCTTGTTGCAGGCTTTGTTTGGTTCCGGAAACCCGATCCCTGAACCCACTGGTTCTTGTGGCGTCGATCCCACCGTTGGAACCCTGGATTGCTCATCTTCCCTCTGTCCCTGAGCGAAGATGTTGTAGGTGAGAGAGAGCATGCTCTTGCGACGATTTGGCCAGTGGGAACGGGTCACCACTGCCAGCGCCGGAACCGTCTTGACTCCGGAGATGCAGGGTTATCTCGAAACACTGGCCACTGGAGCACCCACTGCGATGTTGGAGGTGATGGATTCATGTGGTTCATCCACGACTGGTATTTGCAGCTCTTTTCATCAGGATCAATTCTCGAATCACGATGATGGCGACTCCACAAACGATGGCACTGTCTGCAATGTTGAAATTGGGCCAGACGTATTCGGTCTCTCCGAGGTGGATCGACCAGCGTATGAAATCCCTCACCCCGCCGATAACAGATCGATCGTATAGGTTTCCCGCAGCGCCGGAACCGATCAAGGCGAGGGAGGCAACCATCCAGGGAGCACGAGGTTTCATACGAAGAGACACGACGAAACAGATCGGCACGGAGAGAGCAGAGATGCTGATCAACAAGATGGTCATTCCTGAAAACCAGCCGTTGAAGGCGCCAAGATTCAGCGAAGCTTCCAGCCCAAATCCTGGAAAGACCTCTCGAATTGAAGTCTGAGGCAGATAGGGAAGGCCATCCGAATTGTAGTGAACTTCGCTTCCGAGGTATTCAAAGGCGGCCGTTTTTGACCAGAGATCGGTCAGTAAGATCACCGAGAAGAGGGCGAGAAACAGAATCGCAGCTTGGCTAGCGGGAAGGCCTCCGCAGCGGTTTTCTGGACCGGTGCTTGGCGTAGTGGGCAATGTCGACTTCGGATCAATATTGGCCGGGTATTGAGTTGGTTCTTTTTCCTTTGTCATGATCACATCGCAACCTGGAAAGTGGGCCGTGTCGAGGGGTGTTCCACGAGAGAAGTGCCAGCCATCTGGTAAAGCAACGCTTCCAAACTCAATCGGTGCTCCTGGAAATGCTCTGCTGGTGGTAGCGGTGGACCTCTTCCAGGATCAGGCCACGCAAATGGTCACCTTCCTCGGGGCAGTTTCCAATAAACTTGTCGAAGTGATCCACGGCCTGGTAGAGAGGCATCGAGTCCATCGAAACGCTTCGGATAAAGGGGCCGGTTTTCCGCAGTACCGACCTGACCAGGTGAGGAAGTTTCATTCCTTGAGTCGCGAGGCAGTAACCGTACATCAACACCGCAGCCTGGAGCTGTGATTCACACTCCTCATTCATCAATCGTGAGACCAGATCCCCGGGACGATCGATTTCGATACTTTCATCTTCGAGCTCCAGTACCAGAAGCCCGTCTGGATCTCCATTCCATTGCGCCGCTTGAATCATCGAACCCTTCTTCCCCATGAAAACAGGTCGCGAGGGACGAGGTTATCCCGGGCGATGAGTTGGATCAATGAGCCCTGCAAAGGAACTGATTCCCGTGGTCCGTGACTGTCGGAACTGCATCGTCAAACAAGACGCCCGATCATCGACATGTCAATTGTGACAGAAGAGCCTCAGCGGACACTGATTGTTGACTTCAATCATCGAAATAGGGAATCTAGGAGTATCGAGATCCCCGTTCGATTCAGGGGGTCGGCCAAGCATCATTACTTCCAGAGTGTTTAGCAACAGATTTGATTGTTGTCTGGGCGCGCTGTCTTTATTGAAGTCAATTCGCGAGGGAATTTCATCATGGGTACTCCGCTTTGTATGCAGGTATTTCCAGCCCTGATCAGGGTAGTCGCCGCTTCGGCCTGTCTGGCATTTCTTGCCCCTGCAGTCCTCCAGGCAGACGCACATAACTGGCTGATTTCAGAGGTTTTTTCCAGCGCGGATGGAACGGTGCAGTTTGTAGAGTTCACTAATGACACGGATGACGAACAATTCATGAATGGCGAAAATTTACAGAATAATGCCGGTCAGGCCTTCAATTTTCTTGCAGATTTGCCGACCAACTTGACGGCGAACAGAAGACTGTTGGTGGGAACTGCGGCCTATGCCGCTCTTCCGGGGGCCCCTGCGCCCGACTACATCATACCTTCCGGGCTATTTCTGGTGACCGGTGATGCCGTGATCTACTCGGGCGGCGATGAGGTTGTCTTCAACTTTTTGCCCACCAATGGCATCCTATCTATCAGCAGGGACGGTATTGCCGGTGTCAATTCGCCGACCAACTTTGCCGGAGTGAGCGGGTCCATTACCGTCACCAATAATGCTCCGGACTGCAATGCAAACGGAATACCTGACGATACAGATATCGCAAACGGAACCAGTACCGATTGTGACTCGGATGGCGTGCCTGATGATTGCTCCGCTGCACTCAACGACTGCAACAATAATGGTATTCACGATGCTTGCGAGCCGGATGACGATGGAGATGGTGTCATCAATGTATGCGACCCATGTCCTGTTGATGTGAATAATGACAGTGATGGAGATGGTGTATGTGATAGCCAGGATGTTTGCGTCGGTGGCAATGATTTCATCGATAGCGATCTCGATGGTACTCCAGACTTCTGCGACGCATGTCCTGCCGACCCACTCGATGACAGCGATGGAGACGGGACCTGTGATAGCGATGACATCTGTGCCGGTGGAAACGACTTCATCGACACTGATGGCGATGGAATCCCAGATTTTTGTGACATCTGTCCACTCGATGGAGCCAATGACCAGGATGGAGATGGCCTCTGCGCAAATCTCGACGCCTGTCCACTCGATGCAGCCAATGACCAGGATGGGGATGGTCTCTGCGCAGACGTGGATCCCTGTCCGCTCGACGCCGCCAATGATCAGGACGGTGACGGCCTCTGTGGCGATGTAGACAGCTGTCCGCTGGACCCCGACAACGACATCGATGGCGACGGAGTCTGTGGAGACGTAGACCCTTGCCCCTTCGATGCTCTCGACGATAGCGATGGTGATGGAGTCTGCGACGGCCAGGACCAATGCCCGGGCGGCAATGATGCACTCGATGCGGATGCGGATGGTGTTCCCGACTTTTGTGATGCCTGCCCTGCCGACCCGGACAACGATTCGGACGGTGATGGCCTTTGTGCCGATGTCGACCCTTGTCCGCTCGATGCCAATAACGATCAGGACGGAGATGGACTCTGTGGAAACGTAGACAGCTGCCCGCTCGATCCTGACAACGATATCGATGGCGATGGAGTATGTGGAAACCTGGATCCTTGTCCGCTGGATCCGTTTGACGATAGCGACGGCGATGGAATTTGCGATGGCCAAGACCAATGCCCGGGCGGGGATGATGGTATTGATAGTGACTTCGACGGGGCCCCGGATTTCTGCGATCCCTGTCCGCTCGATCCCGATAACGATGTGGATGGCGATTCTCTCTGTGGAGATGTAGATCCTTGTCCGGTGGACTCTGCCAACGATGCAGATGGGGACGGTCTCTGTGAAAGTGTCGATGCGTGTCCACTCGATTCGAGCAATGACATCGACGGGGATGGACTTTGCGCCGATGTTGACCCTTGCCCACTAGATGGTGCCAATGATATCGACGGTGATGGCCTTTGTGGGGATGTCGACCCGTGTCCGTTCGATCCGGAAAACGATGCAGATGGGGACGGAATCTGTGAGAACTTGGACAGCTGCCCGCTCGATCCTGCCAACGACATCGATGGGGATGGGCTGTGTGCCGATGTCGACCCCTGCCCCCTGGACTCGTCCAATGATCAGGATGGAGACGGACTCTGTGCGGATGTCGACAGTTGCCCGCTCGATGCTGACAACGACATCGATGGAGACGGAATCTGTGGGGATGTGGATGCTTGTCCACTCGACGCCGACAATGACATCGATGGAGACGGACTTTGTGCCGATGTCGATCCGTGCCCCATCGATGCGCTGAATGACTCCGATGGCGATGGGAGCTGCGATTCGGTCGACATCTGTCCTGGAGGAGACGACTCCATCGACACCGATCTCGATGGCGTCCCCGATTTTTGCGATCCGTGTCCGCTCGATGCGGGAGGCGATAGCGACGGTGACGGTGTCTGCGATTCCGTGGATCTTTGTTCCGGGGGAGACGACACGGTTGATACCGATCTCGATGGTACCGCAGACTTCTGCGACAGTTGCCCGCTCGACGCCGACAACGACATCGACGGAGACGGAATCTGTGGGGATGTGGATGCTTGTCCACTCGACGCCGACAACGACCTCGATGGAGATGGCATCTGTGGGGATGTCGATTCTTGCCCGCTCGATTCCAACAACGATCTGGATGGTGATGGCATTTGCGGTGATGTGGATGCTTGTCCTCTCGATGCCGACAACGACATCGATGGAGATGGCATCTGTGGGGATGTGGATGGTTGTCCACTCGATGCCGACAATGACATCGATGGAGATGGACTGTGTGCCGATGTCGATCCGTGCCCCATCGATGCGCTGAATGACTCCGATGGCGATGGGAGCTGCGATTCGGTCGACATCTGTCCTGGAGGAGACGACTCCATCGACACCGATCTCGATGGCATCCCCGATTTTTGCGATCCGTGCCCTCTCGATGCGGGAGGCGATAGCGACGGCGACGGCGTCTGTGATTCCGAGGATCTCTGTGCCGGTGGCGACGACGGTGTCGATAGCGATCTCGATGGTATCGCAGACTTCTGCGACAGCTGCCCGCTCGATGCCGACAATGATATCGACGGAGACGGGCTCTTTGG
>DUAN01000095.1 GCA_012960845.1 Planctomycetota bacterium
ATCGAGGATCGGATGCGATGGGCATCGACTTCACCGGTGGAACCAAACTGGTCGTCAACTTGACCCAACCAACATCTGAGCGGGAACTGCGCAATACCTTCAAGGGATTGGCTACCGGAGATGGTGCAAGCCAGTTCGAGGATCTTCAGATGCAATCGCTCTATGATCAGGGTCAGTCCGCCGGAGGTGACCTCGCCACTCGCTACTCTCTCAAGACCAAGACTCTCGGAAGTGGTACCGAGGAGACCGAGGCATTCAAGGACGAGGTGGAGTCGGTGCTCGACGAGAAGGGCTTGCTGGCGCCAAATGCCATCGAGAATGTTCGAGTTCTCGATCAGGTCGATGAAGCCGATGTCGTGGGAGCGGCCAAGAAGTACGTCTTCGTGGCCGATTTGAATGCCATGAGAGGGGAAGGGGATGAGGGTGTCACAGCCAGCAAGGTGGAAGAGGCCATCCTCGCCACAGGCTTCCCCGTCGCAGCAGTGACCGAGGAGAAAGAGTCTTCCGGCATCGTGACCTTCGAGGTTCGAAGCGAGGCTCAAGACGACAGCACCACTGCCCTGGCCTTGCAAGGAGTCCTGACCCAGAGCCTCAAAGATGTCAAAGGGATCGACTTCTCGGAACCTTTCCCCGAATATGGCAGCATCAGCGGCAAGGTCGCCCAGGACATGCAGGGCAAGACCTTCGTCGCACTGATGATCAGTTTCCTCGCCATCATCTTCTACATCAGCATCCGCTTTGAACTGCGTTTCGGCATGGCTGCGATCGTTGCACTGGTCCACGACATCCTGTTCACCCTGGGTGCCATGGCAGTGGGTGATTACCTGCTGGGCGACATGCTCAATCTGAAGATCAATCTACCGGTAGTGGCGGCCCTGTTGACGGTGGTGGGATATTCTCTCAACGACACCATCGTGATCTTTGACCGGATTCGTGAGAACCTGGTCGATACCCGACGAGATGCTAACTACAACGATATTGTTAATAAGTCCATCAACCAGACGTTGAGCCGCACCTTACTGACCTCTCTGACCACTTTCCTGGTCGTGGTGATTCTGCTCATCTTTGGTGGAGAAGGTCTTCAAGCGTTCTCCTTTGCCCTTTGTGCAGGGATTATCGTGGGTACCTACTCGTCGATCTTCGTCGCCTCGCCGGCGCTGGTTCACTTCCAGGAGAAGGCGAGAATCAGGCGAGAGCAGTCTCTGGCAGAGGCAGCACTGAAGGGGTAGACGGTCGTTGAGTTTGATCGACCAGGAGGGCGAGCCGGTTCCCCGAACCGACTCGCCCTCCCTTCGTAGGGAGGCTCGGTCATCGGTGAGGCTCGGTCATCGGTGAGGCTCGGTCATCGGTGGGGATCAAAAATTATCAGCAGCCCTCTCACCATGCTAGATCCAGGCTCCGGTTCGGGGTATCTTCCCGACGAACGGTTGTGGAGGATCTCCCTCCGCATGCAATCGGCACCCACCTCGGGGAAGCGAGAGTCTTCGGACCTCGCGAGGGAATGGGGGACTCCATGGGTACAGGTACGAAGATAGGCATCGTTCTCATCATGGTGCTGGTGGTGGTTGTCATCGCCAATCTACTCGATAGCGAGGTGCAGAACGGTCCCACTGCTGAAGAGCAGGTGACCGGAATCTCCAATCGAGATCCGGCCATTCGACCGTCGTCCAATCGTCGGACAATCTCTAACGCCACCTCCAACAGTTCCGCTGTGACGGCAAGAGGGAGCGAGTCGAAGGGTGGTCAGTCCTCTGCGGCAAATCAGAATGGATCCGCAAGGCGCAGCGCAAGCGTGAGACCGGTGACACCGTCCGCTCGGGTGGCTCAACAGGATCAGACTGCACCGTCGATCGGGCCCAAGGATGCTCCTCTGATGAATACCACCGTCGGTGGATCTCAGGTCGAGCCTGCAGTGGCCCGCACCGACCAGTTCGAGGTCACTCCGGCCGCCGGCGTGATCCGCAACAACGGTGGCATCGAGCCTGTCGTCACCACCCGTACCCACCGATTGCAGCAGCCCGCGGTGGTGCCCGGTTCGGTGTCGCAACGGGTGGGTCCCCTCAGCCAGATCAAGGTGATCGAGGGGGATAGCCTCTGGAGGATCGCCTCTCGCGAACTCGGGGCGGGAATCCGCTGGACCGAATTGCTGCCCGTCAATCCAGGTCTGACCGAGACCACGACGTTGATTCCTGGCCGTCTGCTGACGATTCCCAGATCTGATTCTGCCACTGCGATGAAGGAACCGGTCACCATGCGTGTACCTGCAGAAGCGACACGCAGCGGAATGCGACAGGTTCAGATCCGCGATGGTGACACCTTGTATGACATCGCACGGGACGAACTGGGTAATGGTGGGCGTTGGCTCGAGATTCAGAAATTGAATGACGGACTCAATCCGAACGCACTTCCCATCGGCAAGAAGATCTGGATCCCACGCTGATCGAAGAGATCATCATCCAGCAGGGATGGGATGCGATCTGCTGAGATGCGAACCGCTGAGATGCGAACCGCTGAGATGCGAACAGTATCGCTGGGTCAGCGGAGACGATCCGGGTGTCGGATCAGCGTGTCGGATCAGCGTGTCGGATCAGCGTGTCGGATCAGCGTGTCGGATCAGCGTGTCGGATCAGCGTGTCGGGGTCTGGCTTCCCTGACCCCGCCGCAGCTTGTCGCTCAGGGTCATCTGACCCGCCCTGTGCTGGCCCGTCAGTTCACGAAGCGCTTCTCGCTGGAAGAATGAATCTTCGACCAACGCCTTCCGCTCAATCCTCGCTTCTTCCAGCCGATTCTCCAGTACCTGTCCCTGTGAGATCAAGGTACTCAGATGAGCCTCCAGGTCGCGATTTTGGGCATGCCTGGGCAGATGAACCTGGGCCACGATCGACAGGGAAATCCCGACCAGTAGCACCATGAACTGAGGAGTGCTGAATCGGCATAGATCGGTCACCACCCGGCGGATGCGCAGTGACGAGAGTTCGTTGATCGGCTGGATCCTGGACAGGTCGAAACTCCATTCGACTACGAGATGAGTGCTACGAGGTGAGTTCGTAGTGCAAGCCCCGCGGCGACCGGGTGGGATGATTGAAACAATTTTCGATCAGAACTGCAAGGGTCCCATCAAAGCACGCTCACCAAGATCTGCGTGAATACGCAGCAGTCGGTTGTATTTGGCGTTCCTCTCCGATCTGCAAGGTGCTCCCGTCTTGATCCAGCCGGCCCCCGTGGCCACGGCGAGGTCGGCGATGAAGTCGTCTTCGGTCTCTCCTGAACGGTGCGAGATGATGATCCGGTATCCCGCTTCAGAGGCGACCCGGATCGCCTCCAGTGTCTCGGTGACGGTGCCGATCTGATTCAATTTGACCAGCAATGCGTTGGCAGACCCTTCGGCAACGCCGCGAGCGATTCGCTGTGGATTGGTGGCGAACAGATCATCTCCGACCAGCCGAATTCCCAAGAGGCGAGATGTCATCTGCTTCCAACCATCCCAGTCCTCTTCATCGAGACCGTCCTCGATGCTGGTGAAGGGGAAGCGCTCGCAGAGGAGAGACCAGTGGTCGATCATTTGTTCGGAGGAGAGAGGCTCTGGATATGATCCCAGATGATAGTTCCCATCGCGAAACAACTCACTGGCCGCGACATCGAGGGCGAAGTTGAACTGTTGATCGTGGCCGACGGTGTATCCCGCCTGCTCGATGGCTGCGACCAGTTCATCCAGCACCAGTTCATCGCTGACAAAGTCGGGAGCAAAACCGCCTTCGTCACCGACCGCGGTGACCAGGTGGCGAGATTTCAGGCGCTTTTTCAATACATGGTAGACCTCGACCCCGGCGCGCAGTGCGGTCGGAAAATCATCGAAACCGACTGGAGCCAGCATGAACTCCTGGACGTCGACGGCATTGTCGGCGTGAGCTCCGCCGTTGATCACATTCATCAGGGGAATCGGCAACCGGACCGCTTCGTCACCTCCGAGGTAGCGGTAGAGGGGTAACTGGCGACTCATCGCTGCGGCCCTGCAGGTCGCCATCGAAATGGCCAGGGTTGCGTTGGCTCCGAAGCGAGACTTGTTGGCGGTTCCATCGGCACGACAGAGGAGCTGGTCGATCTGCTCCTGGTCACAGGCATCGCGTCCGGTGAGCAACTCGGAGATCTCTCCACGGAGGTGAGAGAGCGCCTTCTCGACTCCCTTGCCGCCCCATTCGGCGCCACCGTCTCGCAACTCCAGCGCCTCTGCTTCGCCGGTCGAGGCCCCCGATGGAACCATCGCAGTAGCGCGGCACCCATCCTCGAGCAGGCATTCCCCCTCCAGAGTTGGAAATCCACGGCTATCGAGCACCATTCTGCCCTGAATCTGCCGGATCGCTGTCATCTGATCTCCCTTCGGAACAGTTGCCTCTGGTGGTCGGATCGCTCACGATGCCACGAGGCTGTGACCGATTGTCCGGCTCACAGGTGACCGGTGTCAACCGATCGAGAGGAACCATGTTGACCATGACCACGACTTCCTTGAAAGCCAGCACTTCGGGGTTGCTGGGCAATCGCCTGACTCGCCATGGAACTCCGGTGATCTTGTGGGCATCTGGCCTGTTGCTGGTCACGGGCCTGTTGCTGGGATATGGCCTCGAGGACTCACCGATTCGATCGGCTCTGCTGGCGCTGCCGCTGATCTTGTGGCTCTTTGTACTCTCCTTCTTCCGTAATCCCCAGCGTCCAGCACCTGTCGGGGATCTGCCGATTTGCCCGGCAGACGGCAAGATCATCGTGGTCGAGGATGTCGATGACGAAGTTTATGTCGAGGAACCGGCAGTGAGGATCCAGATCTTCCTGTCCGTCTTCAACGTTCACGTCAATCGCTCCCCGGTCCACGG
>DUAN01000096.1 GCA_012960845.1 Planctomycetota bacterium
CGTCCTGCCCGGTATCGACGATGCTGCGCCGCTGCCCTGGACTGCCAGTGGCGATGAACGCCGCCGCGTGTTGATCGAGGGATCGGGGATGCTCGGGGATACTGCGGCTCTGGTGATCTCGACCGAGCAGGTTTCGCCCGAGATGACCGAAGAGTGGATTCCCCGCCCCTCCTGCCTCGGCGAACCGGGCTGGGGAATCATCGCCCTCGAGGGAGACGATCGCCGCAGCATCGAATCCCTGGCCGAGAAGGTGGGATCTCGTTCTTACGGTCGCAGCGGCAGCGCCGCCTCCATCGCTCGACAGTGGCTGATCCATCAGCCACGGATAGAATCTGCCGCTCGTGCGGTCACCGTCTTGTTCCAGGATGGAGCCGCTCTCACCGATGCCCTCGCCACCCTGATGACTTTTCTCGATGGCATCGCCATCGAGAGAAAAGGCCCCGGATGGGAACTCCATCGCTCTTCGGCAACTCCGCTCGGTTATTGCGGCGATGTGACCTTCATCTATCCCGGATCTGGAAGCCTTTACCCAGGAGCCGGACGGCAACTCCTGACCCGATATCCAGGAGCACTCGATGGCACCGCCCTGACCACGGGCGGCCGCGTCCGCTGGTTGGAGTCTCCTGAGTCGTGGCAGTCCGATGCAACACTGCCCGGTGATCCGCGAGATGCCATCCTTGCCCAGGTCACCCTGGGCTGTTTTGGAACCGATCTGCTGCTGGGATGCGGTATCGATCCGGAGCGAGCTGCCGGGCATAGCCTCGGTGAAACGACGATGCTCTTCGCATTGCGTGCCTGGCGCGATCGAAATTCGATGCAGCAACAAATGGAAGATGATGATCTGTTCACCCACTGGCTCGCTGGAGAAAATCGAGCCGCCGCTCGGGAGTGGTCCTTGCCAACGGGCAGCCACGCGCCCTGGAGCGCCGCAGTGGTCGATCGCCCTCACGCCGAAGTTCGTCAAGCAATCGCCCAGATACCACGCCTCTACCTGCTGATCGTCAATGGCGATCGAGAAACGGTGATTGGCGGAGACCCGGCGGTGCTCTCCTCCCTCTGCAATTCCCGAGGCTGGACGGCGATCCACCTCGATGGTGTCACCTCGGTGCACTGTCCACTGGTCTCACAGGTTCGTGACCGATACCACGCACTGCACCACTGGCCTGTCCATCCGCCGATTGGCGGAGTCACACTTCATTCCACCGCCACCGCCCAACCGATTCCACTGACCAGTGATGGAGTCGCCGATTCGATCGTATTGCAGGCGACCGAGGGGTTTGATTTCCGACAGTTGGTCCACTCCCTGTGGCGAGCTGGATCGAGGATCTTCATCGAGCCAGGACCCGGAGCGTCCTGTTCTCGCTTGACCCAGAATGCCCTGGGAGATCTTCCACACCGGACCTTGCCACTCTTCTGGCGTGGAGAAGATGAAGAACTCTCGCTCGGCCGGATCATCGCCGCCTGCATCGCCGAGAGAGTTCCCGCAGATCTGACAGCCTATCTGGGAACAGGAACCACCGAGGCTGATTCTTCCAGCAATCTGACCATCGAAGACGGTGCAGGTACGATGGTGACTGCGGCAGTTCCGAGCTGCCGGACCGCACCCTCCAGCGAACGGAAGGGGAGTCCAACCGGGTTCGCCACTTCGCCTGCCACTTCGCCTGCCACTTCGCCTGCCACTTCGCCTGCCACTTCGCCTACCACTTCGCCTGCCACTTCGCCTGCCACTTCGCCTGTCACTTCGCCTGTCACTTCGCCTGTCACTTCGCAGACTCCCGCTGCACCGGCCGTGGCGCTACCCCGACAGTTTGCTTCGTCGAGGGTGCCATCCCCGTCCCTGCTCGACCGTCTCGAACAGGCCAGAGCAGGTCGGAGACTCCTGAGTAATGAGACCTCCGTTGGAGGTGTCACCGATGCAGTGATGGAAGCCCCCGCTGGCGCCGAACGGACTGCCGCAATAGAAACATCGACCGTCGATATACCCGAGACGATACCGGCTCTCTTTGACCGCAGTCTTTGTCTCGAATTTGCCCGCGGCCTGGTCGCTCCGGTGCTCGGAGCACAATATGCCTTCGCAGACAAATTCTCGACCAGGGTCCGGTTACCCGACGAGCCACTGATGCTGGTCGATCGGATCCTCGAACTGGAAGGGGAACCCCTCACTCTTGGACCGGGACGTATCGTCACGGCTCATGATATTGTGCCGGACTGCTGGTATCTCGACGCGGGTCGAATTCCGACATCCATCGCCGTCGAAAGTGGCCAGGCAGACCTGTTCCTGTGCGCTTTTCTCGGTACCGATCTTCACACTCAAGGGCTCTCCGTCTATCGATTGCTCGATGCACAGGTGATCTTCCATGATGACCTTCCCGCTGCCGGAAATACCATCATCTACGACATCCACATCGATGAGTTCTTCCGCCAGGACAAGACGCTTCTCTTCCGGTTCCACTTCGAGGGAACCGTCGATGGAAAACCTATGATCTCGATGCGAGACGGGTGCGCCGGTTTCTTCTCTGAGGAAGAACTCGCCAAGGGAAGAGGGATCGTCAAGGCGCCGCATCGTCCACGCCCTCAACCGGTCGCGCCTGAGGGCTGGATCCCTCCCGCCGGGATCACACCTCTCACCCTCGATCACAGCAAGGTCGAGGCTTTACGTCGTGGAGATCTGGTCGCAGCCTTCGATGATCGCTTCGCTTCTCTCCCGCTGTCATCTCCGATGCGTCTGCCGGGAGGTCGCATGCGACTGCTCGACCAGGTCTCTCGGATCGAACCCACCGGGGGGCTGTGGGGACTGGGAAGAGCGGTGGCTGAACTGGAGATCCAGCCCGATGATTGGTTCCTCACCTGTCACTTCAGCGATGATCCGGTGATGCCTGGAACCCTGATGTACGAGTGTTGCCTTCATACTTTGCGTACGATGCTCACCGCCTGGGGCTGGGTCGGCGAACAGGACCAGGTGATCCCGATGCCGGTTCCCGGGGTCGCCGGGCGACTCCGCTGTCGTGGCCAGGTGCTGCCAGAAACTCGCCAGGTCAGTTACGAGGTGCAGGTCAAGGAGATCGGATTCCGTCCGGAACCCTATGTGATCACGGATGCCACGATGTATGCCGATGGTCGTCCCATCGTCGAGATGGAAGGAATGTCTCTTCGGCTGAAGGGGCTCGATCGCCAGGGCATCGAGGCGATGTGGGCTGGAACCGGGTCGAGTCCGCAAAAGACTGTAGTTGCCATCGATCCCCGTTCGATTCCTGTCGGTGCTGCGGGAGGCGGAGGAGACTCGCCGATCATCGCCTCCGCCGCAGCGACCCTTTTTGACCATTCACAGATCCTCGAATTCGCCACGGGAAAACCATCGCTGGCGTTTGGAGATCGCTACCTGCCCTTCGACCACGATCGTTTCATCGCCCGGTTACCCGGTCCGCCTTACTGCTTCCTCGATCGGATCATCGATGTTGAAGGGCCCCCCTGGGTCGTTTCCCCCGGGGCCGCTTGTACCGCTGAATATCTTGCAGTCCCCGATGCGTGGTACTTCGATGCTGGAGGCAATGAAGAGATGCCATTTGCGGTACTGATAGAGATTGCACTGCAACCCTGCGGCTGGCTCGCGGGGTACATCGGCTCCGCCCTGACGGGCGACCATCCGTTACAGTTCAGAAACCTCGGTGGTGAAGCCACCCAGTTGCGTCCAGTGGGACGCGACAACGGTTTGCTCACCACCCGAGTTCGACTGACCTCCGCAGACTTTGCCGCAGGGATGTGGATCCAGCACTTCGATCTGGAAGTGTCTGACTCGCAAGGGCCCGTCTATCGCGGAAACACCTACTTCGGCTTCTTCCCGGCCGAGGCTCTCGCCCAACAGGTTGGCCTTCCCGGTGCTGTTGCAAGGACCATCCCACCACGCGAAGCGATGCGAGGGAAATCGTTCCCGGTCCCCCACTACTCCGATGGACCGGATCCTCGATTTAGAATGGTCGAAGATGTGGAACTGTTCGTTCCGGATGGTGGGACCGCTGGCCAGGGATTCATCCGGGGTGGAATCGATGTCGACGCGGACGCATGGTTCTTTCGAGCGCACTTCATGGGAGATCCGGTATGGCCAGGAAGTCTCGGCCTGGAGTCGATGCTCCAGCTCTTGCAGGTGGTGGCCAGGGATCGTTGGGGTAGTGACCAGCAGTGGCTCCCCCGTACCCTGGCTCCGGGGATTCCGCACCGATGGACCTATCGAGGACAGGTGATCCCCGATCGGAAACGAGTCGTCGTCGAGGCCACTATCCAGAGCATCGACGATCAACGAGGATTGATCCTGGCAGACGGGCTGTTACTGGTCGACGATTTACCCATCTACTCGATGGAAGACTTCTCCATCGAGAGAAGGGAGCTCGATCGATGAATCGACAATCGACTCCACTCCACCAGGTCCACCTCGCTTCGATCGGCATCGAGATGGCCCCCGAAGTGGTCACCAGTGGTGCCATCGAGGAGACGCTCGCCCCTGCCTGGCAAACCATGGGCATCGCACCGGGACAACTGGAACATCTGACCGGTGTCGCAGAGCGACGCTGGTGGCCGAAGAAGACCAGCATCTCGGAGATGTCTGCCAGAGCATGCCAACATGCGCTCGACCAGGCCAACATGACGGGCGATCAGATCGACCGGTTATCTTACACCGGAGTGTGCCGCGAGTCTTACGAGCCGGCGACTGGCTGTGCGGTGGCAGCGAAACTGGAGCTCCCCATGGATGTCGAGATACACGACATCTCCAATGCCTGCCTGGGCTCCATGGATGGAATCGTCCTCGCCTCCGATGCAATTCGCCTCGGTCGGATCGATGCGGCGCTGGTCGTTTGCTGCGAAAGTGCTCGTGAGATCGTCGAAATCGCTCAGCAGAAGTTGCTTCACACCCCCAAGATGGATCACTTCATCTCGACCCTGGCGACATTGACTGGCGGCTCAGGGGCGGCAGCGATGTTGCTGGTTTCATCGAGGATCTCCACTGCGGGTCCGCGGCTACTGGGAACCGCTCATGGAACCGATCCTCGCTGGTATTCACTGTGTCGTTGGGGCGTCGAGGTCGATCCAGAGCAAGATCATCCAGCAGCCCGCATCGAATTCATGGAAACGGACTCGATCGGAGTGCTCCAGCACGGCATTGAACTGGGAACTCGCACCTGGAGACGCTTCCTCGAGCAGATGCAGTGGTCTCCCGCCGATGTCGACCGCACCATCTGTCACCAGGTCGGCTCTGCTCATCGACAGAAAATTCTTCCCTCACTGGGACTCTCTGAACAAAACGATTTCATCACTTACCCTTTTCTCGGCAACATGGGTACGGTATCGATCCCGATGACTGCTGCGATCGCTGCCGAGAGGGGCATCCTCGAGGCCGGAAACAAAGTCACATTTCTCGGGATCGGGAGTGGTCTGGTGTGTCGAATGATCGGTTGGGAGTGGCGATGAACCGTCTATTTGTCGATGAGGAATTCCCCTTCCGGAACCACTATTTCGATCGTGGTTGCGGAGTTCGAATGCATTATGTAGATGAGGGTCAGGGTGATCCCATCATCTGTGTCCACGGCAATCCGACCTGGTCCTTCTACTACAGACGATTGATCTCGCAACTCTCGATGTCCCATCGGGTCATCGCAGTCGATCACATCGGATGCGGATTCTCTGACAAACCCTCTGAAACGGACTACAGTTACAGACTCGCGAATCGCATCGATGATCTGGAGGGATTGCTCGACCACCTCGGCATCCATTCTGGAGCGACTCTGGTCGCTCATGACTGGGGAGGTGCCATCGGTTTTGGTGTCGCAGGTCGAAAACCGGAGAGATTCTCCTCACTGGTGGCGATGAATACCGCCGCATTCGCTCTTCCCGAGGGAATGGCGTTCCCCTGGATCATCCGGCCCGCGCGAGGTCCGATCGGTGAGTTCCTGGTCCGCCGGCTCGATGCGTTCGTCCTCGGCACGCTGGCCATCGGTACTCGCAGACGACGACTGTCGCGGGCGGAACGAGCCGGCTACCGCGCTCCCTACAGTGATTACAGGAGCAGACTGGCGGTCCATCGCTTCGTCGAGGACATCCCCGTCGACCCTTCCGATCCTTCATGGGATACCCTGGCCCGAGTCGAATCGGGGCTTTCGGCCCTGTCCGATCATCCATTGCTGTTGCTCTGGGGATCGAAGGATCCGGTATTTGATGATGGTTTCCTGGCCGAGTGGCTGCGCCGTTTTCCATCCGCAGAACATCACCGATGGGATGATTGCAGTCATCTTCTTCTCGACGATGCCCCTGAGCGAGTGATCCCGGCGATTCAATCGTTCCGCGAATCTGTCGCGCGAAAACTGGAGTGTGTATGAGTACCCTCACTCCGACACGTTCACCCACTGCGGGCGTTGCCCTTCGCTTGCGAAAGCAGGCCAAGGATCGTCCAGACCAGGTCGCAGTGTGGGAAATGGCCGGTCAAAGTTGGCAACAACGGACCTTTCGGGAACTCGACCAACTGGTCGATCGCACCTGTCATGCACTCACCCGTCAGGGCATCGAACGTGGAATGAACACGGTTCTGATGGTTCCTCCAGGCCGTGAATTTCTGGCCTGTACCTTTGCTCTCCTGCGAATCGGCGCGCCGATCGTGATGATCGACCCGGGTATGGGGATTTCCGGACTGGGACGGTGTATCGCTCGTGCCGCTCCGCAGGCATTCATCGGAATTCCTCGCGCTCATCGTGGGCGAGCTCTCCTGGGCTGGTCCAGAGCCACGATTCAGCACAGGATCTCGGTGGGTCGAGGGTGGATTCCACCCTTTACCGACCGACTGGAAGATCTTCGAAGAGGGGTCGATCATGCCATCCCCTTCGATGAACCGGTTCTCGACGCTTGCGAAACTGCGGCCATCCTCTTCACCTCAGGGAGCACTGGCCCGGCCAAGGGAGCCGTCTCCCATCACTCGCTGATCGAAAATCAGATCGACTGGATTGGCCACTTGCACCGGATCGAGGCGGGTGAGGTGGATCTTCCCACCTTTCCACTCTTCGGCCTGTTCGGTGTGGCATTGGGAATGACTTCGATCATTCCCAACATCGATTTCACCCGACCTGCTGACGCCGACCCGGGCCACCTGCTCGAACTGATGGAACGCTTCAAGATCACCAGTCTTTTCGCCTCACCGGCATTACTGGGAAACCTGGCTCGCTACCTGAGAGATCAGCAGAAACAAGCACCAGGATTGCGTCGAATCATCAGTGCTGGTGCTCCCGCTCGACACGATGAAATCGAGTCGCTGGCCGAAGCTCTGTCACCCGAGGCAAGGATCGAGACGCCATATGGAGCCACCGAAGCGATGCCACTCTGCTGCATCGATCATCGGGAGTTTCTCGAAACCCGGACGGAAACTCTTCAGGGGAAAGGGATCTGCCTCGGGTCCCCGGTCGAGGGAATCCAGATCCGCATCTCCACCATCGACCGGAAACCGCAGCAAGATGATGTGCTTTTGCCAGAAGCGGCCGGTGAGATCTGGGCCAGTGGCGCAGTGGTGACCAGAAGTTACTACGATGACGTGGAGTCGGATCAAGGTCACAAGTACATCGATCCTCAAGGAGTGCTGTGGCACCGTACAGGTGACCTGGGTGCCTGGGATGGTTGCGGCAGGATCTGGTTTCGAGGTCGACGGAGCCAGATGGTCACGGCTGCCACCGGTGACCTTCACACCGTCGCCATCGAACGCGTTTTTGATCTTCATCCAGAAGTCCTGCGCACTGCATTGGTCGGATGCGGTCCTACAGGCCAGCAGATCCCGATCCTCTGCGTCGAGTTGCTAGAGACCTCAAGTCCGGTACAGCGAGCGCTGATCGAGGAGTTGAAACAGATCGGTTCTGCAGTGCCTGGTGCCGATCAGATCGAGCGTTTCATCTTTCCCGGTCGATTCCCGGTCGACATCCGCCACAACGCCAAGATCAATCGTGAATCACTGAGCCAAACCGCGGCGAGGAGCCTGCGATGAAAATCCTGGTGACCGGTGCCGGTGGCTTCATCGGTGGAGAGTTGAGCCGACGCCTCAAGGAATTGGGGCACCAAGTCGTGACCTTTCAGAGGGGGCATTACCGACAACTGGAAGATGAAGGGATCGCGACCATCCGCGGTGACCTGGCCGACCTTGAAGCGGTGAGACTGGCGGTCACCGGCTGCCAGGTGGTGTTTCATGTCGCAGCGCTCGCTTCAGTCTGGGGCCCGGCACGCGACTTCGAGGATTGCAACGTGAAGGGAACCGAGAACGTCATCGACGCTTGCCAGCACCATCAGGTACCTCGGTTGATTTTCACATCATCCCCGAGCGTGGTCTTCTGTGGCGACCATCAGGAGGGGATTGACGAGCAAGTTCCCTATCCTGACAAGTACCTGGCTCACTATCCGAGAACCAAGGCGATCGCAGAAAAATCGGTACTTGGAGCCAACGATGAGAATCTATCGACCCTCGCCCTCCGTCCTCACCTGGTATGGGGGCCAGGAGATCGTCATCTCATCCCTCGTATCCTCGAAAGAGCGCGAAAGGGACGCCTTCGGCTGATCGATGCTCCCGGAACACTCATCGATGCGACCTACATCGACAATGTGATCGATGCCCACATCGCAGCACTATCGGCGTTGAAGGCAGGATCTCCCTGTTGTGGACGTTGCTATTTCATCGCCAACGGAGAACCGATCGAATTGCACCTATTGATCGCTGGAATTCTCGAAGCAGCGCAACTTGAAGTGGTCAAACCAGATGTCTCTCCTCGGATGGCCTGGTGGCTAGCCACCCTTCTGGAGTGGCTCCATCGAATTCCAGGAGTCACAGGAGAGCCGGCATTGACTCGCTTCACCGCCCAGCAACTCTCGACCAGTCACTGGTTCGATCTGTCTGCTGCAAAAAATGATCTGGGTTGGGAACCAAAGATCTCCACCGAAGAGGGACTTCAGCGACTGGCCAGAAGCCTCCGGCCAGCGGCAGAACTGACCCGATGAATCTGCAAGTCACACCAACCGATCAGAGCATCGAGGTGTGGTGCTTCCGTCTCGATGAATCCTCGGAGAGAATCGATCAACTGGTCGAGTTACTGCCCGATTCAGAGAAGCAGATGAAGGATCGAGGGGTCGTTCCAGAGATCGGCCTTCGCGCCACTGTCGCCCGAGCAGGCTTGAGATCGATACTATCCCACTACCTCGGTATCCCCGCTCCATCGATACCACTCCACATCGGAGAACATGGCAAACCCACTCTCGATGGCGAATCGATCGTATTCAACCTGTCCCACAGCGAATCTCTGGCGATGGTTGCGATCGCGACAACTCACAGCATCGGTGTCGATCTGGAGCGGGTCCGTACAGATGCTCCCATCGAAGACCTGGCGGTACGCTGCTTCAGTCGAAGGGAGTTGAGCCAGTGGCAATCGCTGCCGATACAGCAACGCCGAACCTCCTTCTTCCATCTCTGGACCCAGAAGGAATCATTCGTGAAGGCGCATGGCGGCGGAATGACGATTCCATTGCACGAATTTGACTGTCAGGTGGATCCTGCTGAAGGCGGCGCGTTACTTGACTCCAGAGTTGACGGAGATGATCCGGGAATCTGGTCCATCATCGCTGGAGAGCGCGCACCGCTGGTCCGATTCGCCATCACCTATGCCGGTGTAGATCATCAATTAGTAGATGTCGATCCTCAACAGGTCGGTCTCAGTCGATGGTGATGATCAGAACTCCCGAGCCGAATTCCAGATTGTCCCAACCTCCGACACGGATCAGATAACTCGCGCCCTGGCTGATCGGAATCCCACTCAACCGAGATCGCAAGATGTCCAGACAACTGTTGTCGTCTCCATTACAACCGAGTTGCACCATCGAGGAACAAAATCCCTCGTAGACCACCAGGTCCGAATCAAATCCGTTCGGATCGCAGAGCGAAAAGGTCGCAAAGCCATCGGCTGGAGCCAGGAAACTGAACCAGATATCCTGCTCCATCGCTCCCAGCAAGGTATCTGTGCAGCCAGTCTCACTGTATGGATCGATGGAAGTGGTCGAGGTCGAGGTATCGAACTGGGTCTCTCCTAGCCCGACCAAGATCGCAGTACTGCACTCATCTCCATCCCACTCGATGAAGCACGCTGGAACCGTACACGACACCTCGCAGCCGAGATCATCGGGTGTCGGATCAACTCCCACCGTCGGAAATGGAGGCGCCGGTGGACCTCCGAGAATGAAGAGGTATGAAAGTAACGAGATCCCATCACTCAGATCCAGAGTCCCATCATCATCATGATCGGCAGCCGATGCACACGGTAAATATCCTCCAGTGAACAGATATTGCAATGCGGTGACGGGATCTGCCAGGTTCAGGTTTCCATCGGCTGTGCAGTCCCCTCGTATGAACTGGCCATTCGGAATCGGTATATCGATCTGACAAGAACTCGCATCACTCGACTCCCCCCCGATCGATCCGACCACCTGGTAGTCGAGGATGCCCAGGAGATCAGGGTCGTCATCGAGAAAGCTGTTACTCCCTGGGGCAAGAGAAGCCAGAAGAGAACCATTTCTTGAGATGGAGATCGACTGATATGGCAAAGGATTCTGCCAACTCATCAAGATCCCCGAGCCACTGTTCACACAAGACAATCCCAGCGGGCTGGAGATCGACCCATCGACGATCAAAGAGCAAGTAGAAGCAGTCGAGGGCACCGTGGATGAGAATCCTCGTACCCGATAACTCACCATCGACCCGACCGGGATTGCTGGATCCTCGAAATATCCTGCTCCACCAGCGATCTCTGCCAGCAGTATTCCATCGCGCTCGATCTGGACCAGGTCGAAAGCGATCGGTTCCTGCCAGGTCAGGTATACCGTCTCTGCTGCAGATGCACACTGAAGAGTGGTCGGTCCCTGAAGATCGCTGACCGTCAGATTCAAGGAGGCGGCCGTCGTTGCGATGATCTCTCCGGTGGGATCGGTGACGATGGGGCCCAACCAACCACAGGAAAGATCAGGAGCGGGCGCCGAGAGTTGAGAGTCGCCGTTGGTCGCAAAGGTGTTGACTCGCATGTGTAACACCGCCAGAGGTGTCGAGGTCTCGGTCCAGGATCCATCCACTACCATACCCAAGCTGAACGCCTCTACTCCCTGTCCATCCCACCACTGACTGCAGCCGAGATCCCCCCCCGTTCCCACAGGTGGAGGTGCATTCCAGACCAATGCGACTGCTGGAGGCGCATCTGGAATCTGATCGGGAAGAGTCAAGGAAAGCAGTTGGAGTGCTGAAGAGTCCCACGACACTACCTGCTGGATTCCCTGAATCTGCAGTCCAAGCGGATTTTCGATTCGTAGTTCAACATCGAATTGCATCCCCGGAGCCACCACCAGATCGGGAGTGTCCAGAGTCAGCACGACACCCTGTCCGACTCCGGTAGTGGAGATCGACAGGGCCAAGAATAGCGAACAGATCGATGGCCCGAATCGATATTGACCCGGTCCAGAGCGAGCAATGCTATATCTCTGTTTCATGATAATTTCCCACCGTTCAGGGTGCTCAGAAGAAGCCACCCAACTTTCCCAGGTTCTAGGATATCACCCGAGGCGAACGGTGCGAGAACTGGTGGAACTATCGATCTTCAGAACTGGTGAGGACGTTGAGTGCAGCACCCTTCCAGAACCAATTCACCTGACTTTCGCTGAAAGTATGACTGCAACTCACTCGATCTTCGGAGCCATCTAGATGGCGGAAGACGGCAGTAAACTCGCTACCAGGACTGAACTGGGCCAGCCCTTCGATGGAGATAACATCGCCTTCTTTTGCCAGGCTGTAACTGGCGGGGTCGACAAACCGAAGTGCCAGCACACCTTGCTTCTTCAAGTTGGTCTCATGAATCCTGGCAAATGACCGAACGATGACTGCTCCACAGCCCATGAACCTGGGGCACATCGCGGCGTGCTCTCGACTCGAACCTTCGCCGTAGTTTTCATCTCCGACAACCACCCATGCACTGCCAGAATCTCGGTAGTTCGCTGCGATTTCGTGGAGCACTCGACTCGCCCCAGCCGCAGTAGCGTCATGACCGATGCCTGGGGAATCATGAAACTCGTTGATCGCTCCCAGGAACATGTTTCTCGAGATGTTTTCAAGATGGCCCCTGAAGCGAAGCCACTGCCCTGCAGGCGAGATGTGATCGGTGGTGCATTTCCCCTTGGCCTTGAACAGAAGCCTCATCTCCTGGTACTCAGTTTCTTCCCTGCTGGCAAATGGAGTCAGTAGTTGAAGCCGTTCGCTGGCCGGATCGATCTCGATTTCGACGGATGATCCATCGACGGGAGGATTCACCAATCCGGTCATATCCTTGACGAATCCTGCAGGTGGGAGGCTCTTTCCCGATGGGACTGCCAGCAACCGAGATTCCCCATCTTCACCCTCGATCGGATCGACCAGTGGATTGAAGTCTAGCCTTCCGGCGATCGCAAATGCAGTGACTATTTCGGGACTTGCGATGAAAGACAGGGTCTGTGCATTCCCATCATTACGACCCGGGAAGTTCCGGTTGAAGGAACTCACGATGCTGTTGCTGCTTCCCTTCTCGACATCTTCTCTGTGCCACTGACCGATACAGGGACCGCATGCGTTCGCCAGTACAGTCCCCCCCAGTTTCTCGAAAGAAGCCGCTTGACCATCTCGTTCGACAGTCCGGAAGACCTGGGTCGAGCCGGGTGAGACCAGAAATCTGGTACGAGCTTGAATACCGAATTCTGCGGCCTGATCTGCGATCGCCGCGGCACGATCCATATCCTCGTAGGATGAGTTGGTGCAGGAACCGATCAGTGCAGCGCTGATCTCGAGAGGCCAACCTTCACTTCTCGCCTCGGTTCCCAGTTCAGAGATGGGGCGTGCACGATCGGGAGAATGTGGACCGACCACATGGGGTTCCAGTTGGTCGAGATCGATCTCCAGAACCTGATCGTAAGCCGAAGCGGGATCCGCCTCGACCTCTGGGTCGGGTTGCAGCAAGGCTGCGTGGTCTCTGGCCAGTTGTGCCAGGTCACTTCGACCTGTGGCTTGCAGATATACCGCCATCGCCTCGTCGAAAGGAAAGACCGAGCATGTTGCTCCAATCTCGGCTCCCATGTTCGTGATGGTCGCCTTACCCGTACATGAAATGGTCCGGGCACCGTCACCGATGTACTCGACTATGGCGCCGGTGCCGCCCTTGACGGTGAGTTCACCTGCCACCTTGAGGATGACATCCTTGGCGGAAGTCCAGCCAGACAACTGCCCCTTGAGTTTCACGGCAATCGCCCCGGGCCACTTCACATTCCAGGGTAATCCTGCCATCACATCGACGGCATCGGCTCCGCCGACTCCGACCGCAAGCATCCCGAGCCCTCCCGCATTGGGCGTATGGCTATCGGTACCGATCATCAATCCACCGGGAACCGCGTAATTCTCCAGCACCACCTGGTGGATGATTCCGGAACCCGGTTTCCAGAACCCGATTCCGTACTTCTCGGAGGAACTTCTGAGAAACCGATAGACTTCGGCATTGATCTGCTCCGCTGCAGCCAGATCTTGCGAGGCTTCCATCCTTGCTTGAATCAGGTGGTCGCAATGAACCGTTGACGGGACTTTTACCCGATCGAGTCCTGCTTGCATGAACTGCAGGATGGCCATCTGCGCGGTGGCATCTTGCATCGCCACACGATCAGGATGAAGGTCGCAGTAATCGACACCGCGTTGCGGAACCCCGACAAAATCCTCGCCCATGTGTGAAAGAAGTATTTTCTCGGCGAGTGTCAGGCCACGACCGAGAGATTGTCGCGCTTTCTCATGAATCTCTGCTGCACCTTTGTATAAAGCCCTGATTGAATCCTGATCCGACATTTCTGGCTCCATTCCCGATGCGGAGTGCTCCACTACCACCGGGGAGCCTCTACAACTGTGCTGGACCTCGTGATCCGGTATCCCTGGCGGTCGAGGTTGGCATTCCTGGTGCTTGAGCCACGCCGTCCAGCAGTTATCATCAGGAAAGTGGCTGTCGGCATTTGAACTCGATCGCCTGGTCACTATATCGTTTGGATGATCTCTCAGGGAGTGATTCTGACAGTTTGGATCCGAGCTCGCCCGCCTGGTTCCTGGGGGTTCGATGAGTAATATTGCTATAGTTCGATTGGATAATGAACCTGCTACGGCGAGGCTCAGCCTCCCGTCACTGCTGCTCTTCTGCGTCTCCTGCATGATCATGGTCGGCCCTGGGGCGACGCCCGGACTCGCCCAGGAATCGATGATCCGTATCAGCACCATCACGACCGAAGCGGGTCAGCCCTTCAGCCTGCCGATCGAGGGGGACTGGGATGGTCTGCTCGAAGGCTATTCCTTTTCGATCTCATTTCCACCGACCGCTCCCATCGAGAACATGATCGTCGATGTTTATGGCTCCCTGGTAGGCTCCATCGAAGCGGAGTATGTGCAGGAGCAGGTGGATCCCACTGAAGGCACCATCATCTGTGGAGTACTCTTCGATGCTCTCCCACCTTTCGATGGTCAAACTGTCCCCTCACTCGGATATCCACAGGAAATCGCCTACTTGCTCGGTGAGATCAGTGCGGGTTCTCTCGACCAGGATATTGAATTCTTCCCACAGGACGGCTTTGGAAATCCGCCTATCATGAACATGTTCGTGATCGGAAGCAGTTCCGTCCCGGTGTCCACTCTCGTCTCCGGTATCATCGAAGTCAGAGCACCACCGGTGGAACCCGTCTTCATCCGTGGAGATGTCAACATGGATACCCTGGTTGACCTGGCAGATCCGATCTTCCACCTCGATTATACATTCCTTGACGGACCACTACCCAACTGCATGGATGCTGGAGATGCCAACGATGACGGAATCTCTGACATCTCGGATGCGATTTTCCTGCTCTATTACTTCTTCCTCGGTGGTCCAGGGCCATGGGTTCCATTCCCCGATCCAGGTATCGACTGGACAGATGACAGCCTCGATTGTGAAATCGGGCTTTGAAGGTTGAACTGGTCCTGAAATTGGAACCGGCGACCCAGGAGTCCTGGATCGCCAGAGATGGTGGTCCCGTTCTTTTCAAATGGTCAATGAGTTAACTGCAGTCGCGAAACAGGTCTAGAAATCGATCCTCGAATTGCAGGTATAGCCCCAAACGATCCAGTTCCGACTTCAAGAACATCGCACTGTTTCGATCGATGGCCGCTTCCTGAAACAGATCTTCCAAATTCGCCGCTTCAGCCGCCGAATGCGAGGAAATCTGGAATTCTCTACTGGGACTAATTTCCTGTGAACTTGCGCTCAACTCAAGCATGTAATCCTCATACACCCGGATATTGTCATCCATGTAACTAAGATCCAGTTTCGCTCCCGTGAGATTCAGAAAAGCATGGAGGAGAGACCTGGTGGTTTTGGGATTCAGCATCTGCAAGCCCTGTGTTGGGACTTCACCAATTAAACAGAGCGCAGGCAAGCCTTGTTCTTGCGCAGCGAGGAGCATCAGTCCATTCAATCCCTTGACCTTGCCTTCTTGAATCGGTTGCACACCTCTACTCTTGACTTCATTTCCAAATACTGGATCAGTGCAACAGTAGCTCACGGTAGGAGTCTCTCTTGGGTCGATGGTGCTTGCTTGAGCAGCAAAGGTAACCACTTTTTTGGCGCCCTGTGCCACTGCAGTTCTCAGCACATTCCTACACAGATCGAGGCCCCCTGATTCAGGCTGGCGCTCTGGTTGAAAAAGCAACAGGTCATGACGGGTGCCCAATTTTGCATTTCGGAAAATCATCTTTGGAAGTTGACCAGGAAAGACAACGCCATTTCGTATCGTAATTTCATCGACCTGGAAGGAGTGCTCCGCATTGCTGTATGCGATCGTCTCGGCTCCGAATCCTTGGTCCAATCTCTGAATCACCTGGGAGGCCACTCCACAGACTCCAGGCCAACCAACGACGAGCCATTTTTGCTTTTTCGAATAGTTGTCTTCTTGATCCCGCATATTGTCACCAAATATTCTTTTCATTCACAGTCGATCAGCACAATCGTTTGTTCAGAACCAATAGGTGCCGAATGCCGAATGCCGAATGCCGAATGCCGAATGAACTTTTATCGTTCTATATAATACAGCAATAAAGAAACAGTACCACGTCCATAATACATGGACATGGTGGTTGAAAATTCCCATTATTCAAGTCGTGGGAAGTCAACCAGAACATTATTTCGAACCAATAAGTCCTCTACATCAATATGGTTACCGCTCAATAGCGTTTCAAATCTACCCACGAATAATACCCCAGCAATCCATCGATAGCAAGGGAAGGGACCAGGGCTGGCACACAACTGTCAATCCGACCCATGTCCCTGCTCGCCACTGGTTACGAGAAACTTCTCATCCAAATTTTCTGGTTGCCCATTTTCATGACTTGCCATACCTGTCATCACTGACTATCTCACCAATAGTAAATTGAGATGGGATGAGAGTATTACCTTCATTCGAGGCTCAACCAGATCCGAGGCTCAACCAGGTCAAGATGGCCCAGCATATCAGTAGGAATTGAATCCAGTGCGATCGAAGTACCAGCTCCACCGGGGATCGCTGGTCATTCGCCACCAGAATTCGCTGTAAGTAGTACAAAACACCGCCATACATCGGCGGTAAACTCCACCACCATCTCTCTTCCTGGTAGATGGAACTCTCTCCCTGACAGATGGAAGAATGCCAACAATACTCTGTATAAAACAACATCACCGCGAAGCTCAGAGCCTTGATCGTGCGATCCATTCCTTTTTCCGTATACCAGTTCAAACTCTCACGAAAACGAATGGCCAGATCTAGCCGAAGTTCTCCTCTGCGCTTTCCCAGAGCGAGCAGTAAAGCGATTCCAGTCCCCCCCACTAACAACCGTTCACTGGGAGGAACTCCGAGCAACGCACAGCCATACAGGATCCGGAGGAAGAAAAAGGCCGCGAGGAGAAGGACATCGACCACCGGAACATCTCGTCCCCACAGTGAATAAATCAGGTTCAGCAGCAGGTATACCGAAGGAATGGCCAGAACCCTTCCATTCAACCCGGCATTCGATGTCGGGAGCGCAGCCATGAGCAGGAGCGCCGCCATCAGGATGAGCGCGAAGGATGTGACGAGAGCGGACCTCGTGCTGATCTGTCCTGCTGCGACAGGCCTGTTCTTCTTTCCAGGGTGACAACGATCGCGTTCCCTATCGATCACATCATTGAAGGCATAAACGGCGGAATTGACCAGAGAGAAGGCGAGAAGGCCCTGGATAAATGGCCACTCATCGAGATCCACACCTGCGGCGAGGGCAAAGGGAACCGGAAGCAAGACGAACAAGTTCTTGACCCAATGGTGTGGCCTGATCAATGAGATGTAGGCGGTCAACAACTTGGTCCTCCTCCGGCTGGCCGAGGATACCATCCTGCTCGATGACCTAGAGTGGTCATTTTCACCGATCACACCCTATAATCACCTTCCAGCACCGAAGTAGGATGGGAAACAGGGAGTCGATGAGCCAGCAAGACGATGATCCACAGGTCGACTTGATCGCGGAATTGAGAGCAATAGCTCTCGAGATCGGGTTCCACTCTCTCGGGATTGCAGCTGCCGGGCGCTCCCCACATGCAGATCACTATCTCGATTGGATCGAGACTGGAAAACACGGATCGATGGAGTGGATGACCCGCAATGTCGAACGCCGGATCGATCCCAGGAAGTCACTGCCCGGTGCCAAGAGCGTGATCGTGGTCACTCTTCCATATTCCAGTTCTGTCGATGAAAGTCGAGACGGTGGAAAGATCGCACGATATGCCCAGGGTCGAGATTATCACAAGGTGATGAAACCGATGCTCGAACAATTGAGCCGCTTCGTCACCAATGATGGTGAGTGGAAAAGTTGGTACACCGTGGACTCTTCTCCGCTGCTTGAAAGGGATTGGGCGCAACTTGCCGGAGTGGGTTGGATCGGCAAGAACAGCCTCGTGATCGATCTCGATATCGGAAGTTATTTCTTCCTCGGAACGGTGGTGACCGATCGACCCTATCCTATCACTTCACCTGTTGAAGACCGCTGTGGTGAATGCACTCGATGTATCGATGCTTGTCCAACAGATGCCTTGCGAACGCCCCGAGTCATCGACTCGAAAGACTGCATCACTCACTGGAATGTTGAACATCGAGGGCCCTTTCCGGAAGAAGTTCGACTTTCTGACTGGCTCCTTGGCTGTGATCGTTGCCAGGAAGTTTGTCCCTGGAACCACCGCCCAGCGCGACTCATTCCAGAGATTCATCCGGAACTGGTCCCCAGAAATCCGCTCACTGATCTCGAAAAGATCTCGTCCATCAGCCATGACGACTGGCTGGATCAGTACTCCGGAACCCCCATCACCCGTGCCGGTCATCCGGGATTGATGCGGAATGCCCGCAAGATTCTCGAGGAGAGAGAAGGCCCCTCAAAATGACCACTCCTGCTGGCCCACGCCAGGTGTTCCGGGCTTCGCTATACTTCCACGGCTCGATGGGAGTCATCGCCCTGATTGGAATCTATCTCTCCGACCACCAGAAGTGGATGCAGGAGTGGATCCAGGACTCTCCCGAGAACATCCTGCTGGGACTACTGATCGGACTTGTACTGGGCTCGGTAGCTGCGCTGCTTTCGCAGATCTTGCCGCTGGTCTGGCGTGATGCACGCCAGTTGGAATCTCGCTTGGCCGAGTTATTCGAGGGCAGTACCCCCATCGAAGTGCTGGTGCTGGCTCTGATCTCGTCGGTCGCCGAGGAATTACTGTTCAGGGGACTCCTGCAGCCTTTTCTCGGGATCTTCATCGCCAGTGCACTCTTTGGTCTGGCCCACTGGACCGGAGATCGACGCCTCTGTGCCTGGCCGTTGATCGCGTTGCTCGCAGGACTGGCGCTGGGGAGACTGGCGCAGTGGCCCACCGCAGGTCTTCCTGGGGCCATCGGTGCCCACTTTGCGGTCAACTGGATCGGCTTGAATCGGCTCAGTCGGCCATTATCTCCCCCAGCATCCGATCCCGCCGGTTGACAGCAGCCCCTCTCCGACCGACGATGCCTGGGTTCCTGAGGGCAGAATTTCCAGATTCCGAGAGTGTCAGCGTACTGCTGATCTGCCTGTGGGCGAGGGACTCCTGGCGCAAAACCAGTGACCATCCTGAGAGAGTCGTCAGATCACTGTGAGTGATCTCGGGTCCGTTTTCTGGTACGGATTCGATTCCGAAGAGCGTGGAATTCAAAGGGTAGTGCCCTGGCAACGACTGGCCGTGAGGCCATCTCGACAGTCAGAGGAAGAGGGGCTTTCGTGGGTGTAAAGAGGATCGATCCAGACCGTGCCAATGAATTGATGAACTCCGATCAAGAATATGTATTTCTCGATGTCCGGATGCCGGAAGAGTACTCCAAGGGCCATGTCCCCAACTCTCGAAATATTCCCGTGATGATCCGCGGGGATGGTGGAGTCGGAATCCGCATGAATCCAGATTTTGTCGATTCGGTCAATTCCGAAATGGCTGCGGATAGTCGTATCATTCTGTGCTGCCAGAAGGGCGGTCGATCTCAGAAAGCTGCGGATCTTCTGACCGCCGAGGGGTACGTCAACCTTCATGACATGAGGGGCGGATTCATCGGTGAAACGGATGTGCTGGGAAATGTAACCTTCCCCGGCTGGTCATCTCGAGGTCTTCCCACCACACGTCGCTAGCATCACACACAGACCTCTTGCAGACATCTTGCAGAGTTCTTACAGGCCGATTCTGCAGGCTACTCCGGAAAGAAGTAGTGGTCCTGTCGTGTTTCCTGTGCCAGTACCTTTGATAGTTGCGCCCCCGCCATTCGTTCATCTCCAAGAAGAAAGTGGGACGCCATGACAGAACCATCGTGTACCAATCCAAATCAGCAACTGTGGGAAAAGGGTGACTTCACGGCCATCGCGGAAGCCTTCATGCGCGAGCCTGGTGCCGCCCTTGTGGACTCGCTCGGTGTGACCCCTCAGATGCGAGTGCTCGACCTCGGTTGTGGCGACGGGACAACGGCCCTGCCGCTGGCCCAGCACGGTGCAGATGTCCTGGGGATCGACATCGCCAGAAACCTGGTCGATGCCGGCAACGCACGTGCCCGGGCGGCAGGTCTTGAGAACCTACGCTTCGAAAATGGCGATGCGAGCGATCTGACCGATGTCGCTGACGACGCCTTCGATCTGACGATTTCCATTTTCGGCGCCATGTTCTGCCCGAAGCCATTCGATGTCGCCCGAGAAATGGTCCGCGTCACCCAGCCTGGCGGTCGTATCGTCATGGGCAACTGGATTCCAAACGATCCGACTTCATTCGTTTCCGATGTCCTGAAGATCAGCAGTACATTCACTCCGCCTCCCCCCGAAGGGTTCATCAATCCGATGCTCTGGGGCGTCGAGACGAATGTGCTGGAGCGATTTGGAAGCGCCGGCATGGAAGCGGACCGGATCTCCATCGAGAAAGACACCTTCCAGTTCACTTCCTCCAGCCGGGGCGCAGATGACTGGGTGAACATCATGAAGGATTACTACGGGCCCACGATGAACGCCTACGAAGCGGCGAGAGCCTCCGGCAACGAAGCCGAACTCCACCGACAGCTGACGGAATTGACCCACGCTCATAATCTTGCATCGGAGGATACCCTCCAGATCCGCGCCACCTACCTGCGGGTGACGGTACAGGTGTAAGCCAACGTTCTTTTTCGATGCTTGGGAGTGAACGAGGCGGCCTGGCTTCAGGTCTACTGGCTTCAGGTCTACTGGCTTCAGGTCTACTGGCTTCAGGTCTACTGGCTTCAGGTCTACTGGCTTCAGGTCTACTGCGCTTCGGGTCTACTGCGCTTCGGGTCTACTGCGCTTCGGGTCTACTGCGCTTCAGGTCTACTGGCTTCAGGTCTACTGGCTTCGGGTCTACTGCGCTTGAGGATCGACGCGAATATCCTCCGAGATGTCCATCCCACGATTCCTCTCGGCGCCAACCGCTGGAGCATCAGTAACAACCGGTTGCCCAGCCCGGGGACGATGATGGCGCGGCCCCGAGCCAGCCCTTTCAACGCTTGCCTGGCCACCTCTTTCGAAGACATGCTCCCCCCTCGAATGTCCATCGCATCGATTCCTGCCGATGGGAAGAATGAAGTCCTGGTCGCTCCCGGTGCGAGGAGACTCACTGCCACTCCCGAGCCGTGTAATTCCCATCGTAGGCCTTCAGCAAACCGATGGATGAAGCCCTTGGTTGCAGAATATGCACAGAGTCCTGGTCCACCAGCCCACCCCGCCAGAGATCCGACGAATAACAACGATCCCCTTCTTCGTTCAAGCATCCCCGGGAGGATTGCACGGGTGAGCAAGATCACCGCCTCGCAGTTGAGCCTGATCATCGAGACGAGGCGATCATCATCCTCATGAGATGCAAAGGCACCCGCCAGACCCACACCGGCATTATTGACCAGGACATCGACCTCCTCCGCAGCCAGACGCTCGATCAGATCGGTCAGTTGATGGGAATCGGCGAGATCTACCTGCTCCACCCGAGTCTCGCTTTGACATCGGGATGCGACCTGGTCGAGGCGAGTGGGATCGCGGCCGATCAGGATCAGTTTCCCTACTCCCAGAAGATCGAATTGCTCGACCAGGTCGCGGCCGATTCCATCACTGGCACCAGTGATGAGGATCGTCTTCCCTGACCAATCCATCATGATTCTGTCCCTTCATCCAAAGGTTCATTCACCACCTATGGCCCCATGCTGACCATCCTTGCCCTCCACTACACACCCGAACAGAAGGGAGCCTTGACAAAAAAGTACCCCTACGAGACCCTGAGTGTACGCCGACAGGAGAAATTCACGGAGCCATTGCTCGAATACTACCTCACCTGGGAACATGTGATTCCATCGATCACGTCCATCTCAGGTCTCTTTCTAGCAGAACTGCCCACTGCTTCGACCTTCAGTCAAGCTTGGGCCCAGTCGAACTGGATCGACATGGTGGTGATCCTCGGACTTCTGTCGGGGGTCTTCACCGGTGTCGGTGTCGGTTTCTATCGAACTTCCGCACTGTTACTGGGTTCTACCGTGGGACTGGTTCTGGCCGGGCAGTTCGCGGTCCCGCTGGCGATGACTCCTCTCTTCTCGACGATTCGTGCAGATATGGGGCCACTGGTCAGCCAGTTGCTCGCTGGATTCATCATCTTCAGCAGTTGCGCAAGCCTGGCATTCCTCACCACCGTGGTTCTTCGCACCTTCTTCGATCAAACCCTTCGGATCTGTGACAATGTGCTGGGCGGAGTGATGGGAATCTCTCTGGCAGGAATTCTCCTGGGAGTGATGTTTCTGGGAGTCTTTCAATGGCCTGATAGTCGCCTCCATCAGCCCATCAACACATCTCTCAGTGGACCTGCCATCGCCGAATGCACCCGCCAGTTGGGACGCTTTTTCCCGCAACAGTTCCGCGATCGATTTGATCTGTCCTTCGATGCTTCCCGACCTCTTGCCGGAGTGCTGGCGATATCGGGTGATCCTCCCCCCGCCGATCCACAAGAGAGGTAGCCCCGAGCCGGGCCACAACACTCGCGAGGATGACGTTGCATTTTCAATCGATGGGATCCCGGTCTCAAACGACTGTTGCCTCACTCGATGGTCATCTAATATTAGGTTGCTCGCTTAAAGTTTCACCTTGGACCTCACCAGATCTACCGGAAAATAAAACACCTCTACCTCTGCCCATTGTCTCGATGCCTCCCCAGTTCTCATCGTGTATCCTGGATTCCCGCAGGCGCAGCACTCCAGCGATAGGAATGAACCGATGAACACCTCGAATAGAATCGGCGTACTCTTCTGTTTGGGTGGGATCCTCTCGCTACTCTGGCTCTTTCCTGGTCGCATGATGGCTCAGGAGAGCAGCCCGCAGTCAAACGCCCAGAAGTCGACTCTTCAGTCGCTCGATGAGATCTATCAGCAATACTGGGATGGCCTGCTGGAGGATTCTCCCCTGCTGGCTTCGCGAAATGGCATCCGAGAGGCGGATTTCCACCTGCCACATTGCGGTGCAGATCAGCTGGCGAAAGATCTGGAGTTCCACTTCAACCTCTTGCAGGGGATTCAAAGCCTCGATCTCTCGGTCCTATCTGCCAGCGCCCGTCAGCAAGCACAGATGCTGACCCGCATCCTTGAAATCCACATCGAGGGTGTGCGGATCGGATTGCACTACACACCTGTCAGTCAGCGCCGAGGTCCTCAGGTATGGCTGCCGATGCTGGCGAGTCGAATGTCGTTCGAGCGCAGTCGTGATCACGAAGCTTACCTCTCGCGTCTGAAACAGGTCCCCAGGTACATCGATCAGACGCTGGAGATGTTGCGTAACGGAATGGAGCTGGGATTTCTTCCACCGGCGGTCACTCTTGAGGGAGTCATCGATCAGATCAATTCTCAGGTGGGATCGGATCCGCAACAGACCTTGTTCTATTCACCGTTTGGATCGATGCCGAGCACCATTGGCGAGCAGGATCGAACTCGACTGCAAAATCTTGCGAAGACCGTGATCGGAGATCAAGTACAACCGGCCTTTCGCAAGTTCAAGGACTTCATGCAAACTGAATACATCCCACTGGCGCGGGATACCTTCGCTTGCCTCTACTACCCGACCGGATCCGATTATTATGGACACTGCATCCGGAGACACACCACCACCCACATGAATGCCATGGAAATCCACAAGATTGGCCAGTCCGAGGTGGCGAAAATCTTAAAACAGATGCAACAGATCATCTCGGAAGTCGAATTCGAAGGCGATTTTTCCGCCTTCATCGAACACCTTCGCACCGACCCCTCTTTCTATCACGATGACCCCGAGGAGTTGCTTCGCGGTTATCGAGACATCTGCAAGCGAGCCGATGCGATGTTGCCTCAGCTCTTCGGTCGGCTACCGAGAGCACCCTACGGGGTGCGAAAGATTCCAGATTTCGAGGCACCTCGCTCGACCACTGCCTACTATCGTCCCGCGCCCCCCGATGGGAGCCAGCCAGGGTGGTTCTATGCCAACACCCACGATCTGAAAAGTCGGCCCCGGTATGAGATGGAAGCACTGGCATTGCATGAAGCAGTACCGGGGCATCATCTCCAGTTGTCTCTGCAGAATGAACTGGAAAATCTACCTCGCTGGAGAACCACGACACACTTCACCGCCTACACCGAGGGCTGGGGACTCTACTCCGAGTCCCTTGGCGAGGCGATGGGCTTTTACCAGGATCCCTATTCTCGATTCGGCCAGCTCTCCTATCAGATGTGGCGGGCACTGCGGCTCGTTGTCGATACCGGAATTCACCATCTGGGTTGGTCACGCCAGCAAGCCATCGATGTGATGCTCGAAAACTCCGCACTCTCGAGAAAAAACATCGAATCCGAAGTCGATCGCTACATTTCTTGGCCTGGCCAGGCGTTGGCCTACAAGATCGGTGAACTGGTGATCCAGGAACTGGTTCAGGAGGCTCGCTCAAAACTGGGTCAACGCTTTGACATCCGTTCGTTCCATGACCATCTGCTGGAGGAAGGATCGATGCCTCTCGATCTTCTCCGATCAAGAATGGAATCGTGGATCGCCAGCAATCTTTCCGCAGAGGAAGATTGATCAGCGCTGGAAACTGACACTTTGACCATTTTCGGCGGGGCCCAGAGTCAACAGAAACTCGAGCGCCTGTGAAGCCCACTGCTGTGGCTCCACCGCATGGCTTGCCTCCTCCTCCCCGAATGCTCTCGCCAGCATCGAGGTATGAACCACCCCTGGAGACAACGCTACAGCACTGACTCCCTCCGGAAGTTCCTGGGCAAGGGACCCGATCAGTCCTTCCACCGCAAATTTCGAGGCACAATAAGCAGACACCCCCGGGGAAGTGGATCGGCCCCACCCGGATGAGAATGCCACGAAGGTTCCTGACTTGTTCTGGATCATCGAGGGCAGAAAGGCCCTGGCTGTGTTGGCCACACCCTTGATGTTGACATCGATGACCTGATCAAACTCTTCAGCACTGAGTTCCCAGAATGGTTGACGCAGATGGAGTAGGCCGGCATTGGCGATGACCAGATCCGGGATCAGGCCGATCTGCTGTAGATCTTTGGCCCAACCCACCATCGCATCGCCGTCTCGAACATCGACGCTCCTGAAGGTGGGGTCTGCTCCCAGTTCTTGCATCGCTGCAGTGGATCGCGAGCAACCGGCAACCCGATGCTCCTTCTCGAGCAATCGCTGAACCAGCGCTGCACCGATTCCACGGCTACAACCGGTGACGATGACCGATCGAGACATTCTCCTCCTAGTGCATCCGAGCTTCGACAGGGTGTTGTTCGAGCAGTTCGGCCTCCATCTGAGCGACCTCCTCGATTCTCCGATTCACCTGATCTGGATCGCATACCTGATGGGCGAGATCTCGAAAGGACTCCCAGTGACGAGCTTCCGCCTCTGCCAAACGCTGGTAGAAGTCTGACAGTCCTTCTTCTCGGGGATCAACATCTTGCAACCTTGCCCCGAGGATCCTGAATCTCTCGCAACTTCTCGCCTCGACGAAGGCATTGAGAACCAGATGATCTCCGATCTCACCGAGACCGTTGACTCTGGCACAACAAACTCGGCGCAGTCCTCGAACATATCGATCCGCGTTCGGAGGACCCAACTCCACTCCTCGCTCCTCCAACAAATCGGTGACCTGGCGAAAGTGCAACATCTCCTCCTGAGCGAGAGCGATCATCGGTCTGACCAGGAACGACTGGTCGGGGAACCTCGAGATCATCCCGAGACCTGCGCTGGCGGCCTTGAACTCACACCACGCATGATCCTGTAGCACCTCATCGAGGTGCGCACAGGCCACTTCTACCCATTGCGGCGCAGTTTCTGCCACCAGCGGGAGTCCCTCAAGAAATGAACTCATATGAGACCGTTCTACAGCTGTCCACCACCGTCAAATCCACGCCGCCACGATCCATCGTTGCGATCCATCGTTGCGACCCATCGTTGCGATCAATCGTTGCGGTCATTTTCAAACAGGTATGCACGAGGGTTCCTGGCGAGCGGGCGCGGCAATTCTCGGGGTCTACGCAAGCCGCCATGAAGTTCCGGGCTCGCAGGACGAGCCAGTGAGAGCCACCTTTGATGAGCTTCTCTCGATTTGGTCTGATCCACTACCACATCACCATACTGGTCGGTCGAATCGGCAGCGACCAGTCGTACCTTCTGGTGCCAGCAATGCATTCCACTGACCGGATCGGTTTGAACCGGGAATGCCATGTTCTGATGAACACCTTTCTCTTGCCACCAGCTACGATCGACATCCGGATCGATGTTCCCGACAGGTTTCTCGACCTCAATCTGGCGCATCCGGACCCGACCGTCGGGAAGAGTTTCGAATCGAACCGTCGAACTGCCCCAACTGGAGCCTGGAGAATTCTCCAGTTTCCAGCGACCCATGTGGTGGGAACACGCCAGTACCCCCGGGCTCATCCCATCGGTGACTCGGGCTCGATTGATGAAGTGCCCGATCTCGGTCTCGATCCTCACCAACTGTCCATCCTCGATTCGATGCTGGCTCGCATCATCGGGATGAATCCACACAGGGTTGGCATGAGAGATTTCCATCAGATGCTTCGAATTGGCGGAGCGGGAGTGGATCATCGTCGGCAACCGGAAGGTCGGCAGCAGCACGAAGATCCCGTTGTCAGGATCCAGCAATTCGGGCGCGACATGACTGAGGGGAGCCCCTGGCAACGCCATATCCTCGAAGCCCCACTCCTGAAGCAATCGAGAAAACACCTCGACGCGACCACTGGCGGTGGGGAAGCCGACGCGGATCGCCCCGTCGACCGCCACTCCGACCTTCTTGCCATCGACCGTCGCCACCGAGCTGATCGGATCGACGATCACTGCGGCGCCCTCGGGGATTTCTATCGGGTTTTCGTGGATTCGATCGGTCTTCCCTTCCAGTTCGAAGGCACCGACCCGGGTCATGTACTCGAACGGGTCCATCCCCATCTGAGCCGCCTTTTCCGGCAGTCCTGGGATGTCGTTCTCGAACATATATTTGTACTGTTCCTCGACGGTCACCTTTTCGCCAGGCCGATAGGGCGATTCGAAGTGTTTCCGGATTCCCAGTTCCCCATCGGGGTCGATGCGCCAGGAGAGTTCGATCCAGAACTCGTCTTCCTCCCACACCTCACCGGGGTTGAATCCACGAGTATCTTCCGTTGGCTTGCCCTGTAATCTCGCCAGAGTCCGGAACACCGGCTGACGAAATGAAATCCAACGAGCCGAGTGAGTTTCCTGGCTCTGGATATCATGACGTTCGGTCGAATGGCCCATCGGAAGGACCAGATCTGCAAACAGAGCGGTCTCGTTCCATGTCGGCGTCATGGCGATATGCAGTCCCACCTTCTCTTCATCGCGCAACATATCCATCCAGGACATCCCATCGGGAAAGGTCCAGACTGGATTGAACACTCGGGTGAAATACACACCTATTTTTCCCACACCGTCCTCGACCAGGTGTGGCAAGAGATGGCTCATCTCGTAAAAGGAAGTCGGGTACTGACGAGGCCAGATCAGTTCATTCCAGCGGTCGCCATGGTCAGGCATCGAGAAGAAATCGGGTTTCAACTTGTTCCACCCGGCAGGAGAAGTTCCACCCTCCCGCCCCAGAGCTCCGGTGAAAGCGGTCAACAGCGCCAGCGATCGTGCGATCTGCCAGCCTCCCAGGTTACCACTCGCCGCACTTCTCCAGATGTGGGAAGCCATCCTGGGACCGGCTCGCTCGATTTCTCGTGCCAGCGCGACTACGCTTCCCGGCTCCAGCCCCGCCTGCCGGTCCGCCTCCTCGGGAGTCCACGAATCGAGATGCTCGGTAAATCGGTCGAGAAACTGTTCCACCGAACTGGAGTCGGTCGGATGCAGTTCTTTCAAGTAGCCACGCCAATCGACCCAGTTCTCGACAAATTCAAGGTCGATCTTTCGATCCTGGATCAGCAGTCTCAACGCTGCCAGGATCACCCCCCCCTCGGTTCCCGGCCGTGTCGGTAGCCACAGGTCCGCACGAGAGGCGGTGTTGGAAAGGCGTGGGTCCATCACCACGATCCTCGCTCCCCGCTCCTTCGCCTCGATAATTCTTTGAGCATGAGGATTGAAGTAGTGACCCGATTCCAGGTGGGCACTGATCAAGAAGATCAGTTGAGCGTTTTCATGATCAGGAGCGGGACGATCATGGCCCCAGGCCAACTGATAGCCACAGCGTGCCGAGGCCG
>DUAN01000097.1 GCA_012960845.1 Planctomycetota bacterium
CGACGATACGGTCAACAATCCGGAGGGTGAGGCGAACATTGTCGGACTGGACGGCGTCATCGTCGTCGATCCGGGTGGCAGTGGCGAAACGGTGCTCCGCGATGAGGATCCCATTAGTGGTCAACTGTTCGGCTGGAAAATCTGGCTCGATGACGGCAGCGGGGTCGCCCAGACCTTCTGGCATCCAACCGCCGACATGGACCCGGAGGCTTTGACTTTCATCACCGCCGGCACCCCCATGCGTATCAATGGCTTCCTCAACCGCCACATCGATCAGTACGAGGTCTTCCCCCGCGGTGACTTCGACGTCTCGATCCCCATCGCCACCGCCCGCAGTTTCCCCGACGGAGAAGTGGTGCTGGTACGCGGCCTCATCGGGCTGAATCCTGCATCGCTTGTCACCGAGGGGGATTTCGGTTTCTCGCTCCATGAAAACAACGGCGATGGCACCCAGGATGGGATCTTCGTCAGCATCGCATCTGATGCCATCGTCATCGGCAACTACACCGGCAATCCGATGTCACTCGACGATCTGATTGCAGCCGTGGATCTCGGGAACCGCAAAGTTCACGTCTCCGGAGTTCTCGAAACGACTGTCGGCGGAGACCGGATCCTCGCTGTAGGGGATGGAGATGTCCGTCTGCTGTCGGAAGCGCTCGATTTCCCCGCCCCCTTGGCGCTCCCCACCGGTGCTGTCAGCGCCAACCTTGGCCGCTGGGTCGAAGCCGCAGGTCTCATGGAGACTCCTCCCGCTGGTGCTCCACTGGGCAACTTTAACGGTTGGACCATCGGACCCGGAGGTTTTCAGGCCCGGATCAATGGCGGCTCGGGAGCTGTGAACATCCTGTTCCCGTTCGAGGTGTTCGGTGATCTGAACGGGGATGGTTCCATCAATATCGCCGATATTCTCTTTGGTCAATCGACGGGAGTCATCGATTTCGACACGGTCGTCCCCAACGGATACCTGCAAGTGATCGGGTTTGCTCGCAATCATGGTGGCGAGACGGAGATCGTCGTCCCCATCAACCATCCGCTCTACATAAACTAGCAAGGATCCCGCATGATCTGGATCACCTCGGCTCTGTGTCTGCTGTTTTCCGGCCCGATCGTCGCTTCCGATCTGGAACCAGGAAAACAGGTCCCGCGATCGGTCACCCTTGAGATCTCCGATGAAAAAGGAAAACGCACTGTCGAGATGGGCTATCAATTATTTGTGCCCACGTCCTTTGATGCAAAGAAGAAGATGCCGCTGATGCTGTTTCTGCATGGAGCGGGAGAACGAGGCACGGATCTGAACCAGGTCAAACGGTGGGGCCCGCCGCGAATCGTCGAGAAGAAACCTGACTTCCCCTTCATCGTGGCCAGCCCGCAGTGCCCGCGCGGCCAGCAGTGGGATGTTACCGCCCTGTCACGACTGCTCGACCACCTGGAAGAAACCCTTCCCGTCGATGGGGACCGCATCGTGGTCACGGGATTGAGCATGGGCGGTTTTGGTAGCTGGAGCCTGATCGCCGCCGAACCGGATCGTTTCGCCGCGGCGGCTCCCATCTGTGGTGGCGGACATCGTGCCACCGCGCCACGGATCACCGAGATTCCGATCTGGAACTTCCATGGTGCCGATGATCAGGTCGTCCCCGAAAAGCGTTCCAGGCAGATGGTCGACGCGATCCGTGCGGCAGGCGGCACCAGGATCAAATACACCCTTTATCCCGGTGTCGGTCATGACTCGTGGAAAAAGGCCTATTCAGGAACAGAACTGTGGGAGTGGTTGCTCGCGCAAAGACTCAGCGCCCGAAACAAGGACCAGAAAATCCTCAAGCGCGCTGGCAAAAACCGTAAAGAAGTCGAGCGAGCGCTCGAATCCTGTACCGGTTCAGAACTGGAAACGATGAAGTGGTTGCTCGAACGGATGCCAGAATCCGATCTGCAGAACCTATCATCAGAGTTCTTGCTCGAAAATCTGTCTGAGGCTCGTGCCGCTTTCGAATCCGCTCCGTGGGAACAGCAGATCCCCGAGCAGATCTTTCGCGATGCGGTACTCCCTTATGCCAGCATCAACGAACGTCGTGATCGCTGGCGTGCCGACTTCCGCAAGCGGTTCGAACCCCTGGTAGCCGCTGCCCAGAGTCCATCTGAAGCGGCGGCAATCCTCAACCAGAAGATCTTCGGGATGCTGGATGTGAAGTACTCGACGAAACGCCCCAAGGCGGACCAGAGCCCCTACGAATCGATGGAGGCCGGCCTGGCATCCTGCACCGGATTGTCGGTTCTTCTCATCGATGCATGCCGATCGGTGGGAGTCCCGGCTCGTTTTGTCGGGACACCACTTTGGTCCGATGGCAGTGGCAACCATTCCTGGGTCGAGATCTGGGATGACGGGTGGCATTTCACCGGAGCCGCGGAACCGACCGGAAATCAACTCGACCGGGCCTGGTTTGCAGGGCGCGCCTCCCACGCGACACGAGTAGATCCCAATAATGCCATCTACGCCGTGACCTGGCGATCCACCCCCATCTCGTTCCCGATGTCCTGGAAACCACAGGACCAGAGCGTAGGTGCAGTCGATGTAACCGATCGCTATACCACTGGCGAGGTCACCGTTGCCGATGGTCGCGCTCGCGTTCGCTTTCGGGTCATCGATGCGGAATCCAAAGATCGAACATCGAGTTCCATCAAGGTCTTTGGCGAAGATTCACAACTTCATTTCGAGGGCACCTCCAAGGATGAGCGTTTCGATGGCAATGATCATATCGAATCGCAACTGGAGATCGGCAAACCTTTCGTCGTGATCGCCGAACGAGATGGTGGAGTCACCGCTTCTACCTTTGTCGTCGAAAAGGATGAGCAACTGATTTCCATCGAGATGGCCGCTCTCTCCAGTAAGGCCGCCTCCGCCGAGGCGGTTCGCTCTCTCGGTGAGTATCTGTCCGTCTGCAGATTTGGAGATTCGATCCAGCAGACTCCCTTCGCCCGAACTCCCCTGACCAGAGACGACGCGGATGCTGCCGCAAGTCAGATCTGGCAAGCTCATGCCAACGAAATCGTCAAAGAACGAGCCGAAGAGATGGAGAAGCAAGTTCTGACCATCGGTGAACTGGAGATGCCGTTCTGGTTCGAGGCCATCGGAACCCCCGCAGCGACCGGCCGCAGTTTATGGATCTCTCTCCATGGAGGTGGCGGTGCTCCTCCGGAAGTGAACGATCAGCAGTGGGAAAACCAGAAGAGACTGTACCGACCCGAAGAAGGGGTGTACCTGGCCCCGCGCGCCCCAACAAACACCTGGAATCTGTGGCACCAGCGACACATCGACCAGTTCTTTGATCGCCTCATCGAAAACCTGATCGTCTTTCATCAGGTGGATCCCAATCGAATCTACGTGATGGGGTATTCGGCCGGAGGGGATGGTGTCTACCAGATCGGTCCCCGGATGGCCGATCGCTGGGCTGCCGTGGCGATGATGGCTGGCCATCCCAATGATGCGCGTCCAGAGAGTCTCAGAAACACGCCCTTCACCTTGCACATGGGGGGCCAGGATGAACCGTACAACCGCAACGGGCAGGCGGTGATCTGGCAGAAAAAACTGGCAGACCTGGCCAGCGCCGATCCGGGAGGATACCCGCACTGGGTCGAGATTTACGCCGACAAGGGTCACTGGATGGATCGCGAGGATGCCGCGGCGATCCCCTGGATGGCCGGGCACACCCGCAATCTGCGCCCCAAGAAAATCGTCTGGCAGCAAGACGATGTCACCCACGATCGGTTCTACTGGCTCCAGGTTACGGAGGCGAAACCACGAAGCCGAGTGGTGGTCGAAATGAATGGGCAGAAGGTCAACATCCTGGAGGCGGAAGGCGTCACGAAACTCACCATGCGCTTCGATGACTCGATGCTGAACCTCGATGAATCGGTTTGGATCGAGAAAGACGGGCGCCCAATTTACGAATGTATCGTGGAGCGAAACATCTCAACCATCGCCCGGACGATGCGTGAACGAGGAGATCCGATCGGGATGTTCAGCGCCGAGGTGAGCGTGGAATTCCCCCAGAAGAAAGACTCGGAGTAAAGGAAGACAGATGGGCACTCCCTACCTCGAACATCTCAATCTCACGGTCCTCGATATCGACAAGGCGGTCTGTTTTCTGCAGACGGCCATGCCACAGCTCGAGGTGAGAGGCGGCGGAACCGGAGAAAAATGCCGACGCTGGGTTCATGTTGGAACCGAGCACAGCTACCTGGCCATCGAGGATCGTGGAGCACAGGGGCGAGGGCCGCATCAGCCCTACATCCATCCGGGAATGAACCACATTGGATTTGTCGTCGATGATCTCGACGCAGTGGCCGAAAGGCTGCGCTCTTCTGGTTACAAGGAGGGGATGAGTGCGATGGACCATCCTCATCGCAAGCGTATCTACTTCTTCGACGACGACGGCAATGAGTACGAGTTTATCGAATACCTGTCCACAGAGTCTTCTGAACGCAACGATTATCGACTTTAACGAATCTGGACGATTCCAGCTGGCGACCCGATCGACACCGGTTCCGCTTCTGCTGCAGATCGAAAGAGAATTGGTTCACTCATGCACGATACCCCGTACCATCTCATCTATCGTGTAGGCCTTGTTTCAGCAGGGAGTAAGTCGAGATGAGTTCTCTGAACCAATTCCAGCAACAATTCATCGAGTTCCTGGTCCGTTGCGAGGTGCTGACCTTTGGCGATTTCACGACCAAGAGTGGTCGAAAAACTCCGTACTTCGTCAATACCGGCAGGGTTCGCACCGGATCGCAAATCGATCAATTCGCCTCCTTCTATGCCCGCACCATCGTCGAGAAGATCGGCGACCAGTTCGAAGTGATCTTTGGCCCCGCCTACAAGGGAATCCCTCTGGCCACCGCCATCTCCACCTGCCTCGCCAGAGATCACGGCATCGATCGGGGCTTTTGTTTCGACCGCAAGGAGATCAAGGATCATGGCGAGGGAGGCTCGCTGGTCGGCGCCATCCCGGCAGATGGAGATCGCGTGCTCATCGTCGAGGATGTCACCACTGCCGGAACCAGTATCCGAGAGACGGTGCCAAAGTTGCTTGCTGCGGCGGATGTAAAACTGGCAGGACTGGTGATCTCGGTCGATCGCAGGGAGCGTGGAACCGCTGATCGAGCAGCTCTCGATCAGCTCGCCGATGATCTCGCGATGCCGTGCATGGCGGTGGTCACGGTCCATGATGTGATCGAGTACCTGCATCGACGAGAAATTGACGGCCGTGTCGTCATCGACGATGAGATTCGATCCCGGATGGAACAGTATCTAGATGAGCACGGGCCGCGCAATCGCACCATCCAGTGATGGTTCAGGGGGACGCAGTGATCAATACCTCTGCGTCGACTGTCAGGGGAGCGATCCCCTGGGCAGAATCGGTCACCACCAGTAAGTCGTTGGTGGTCGTGGTCAGCGGAGAATCCTCCACCCAGATAAAATCGACCGGGACTGCGCCTGTTTGACCGATGAATTCCGCCGGAATCGTCTCGTAATCGATCAGCACCACTTCCTTCTCCGTATCGAATTGCATCACTGCCAAGGTGGTGAAGGAGAAAATGGAACCGATCACCACTTCATCTCCCTGAGTATCCTGGAACCAGAAGGTGGGGCCAGCCCCCCCATTGAGCGCCTGCAACACCGCCGATTGGCCCATCGATGCGACAGTGAGCGATAACTCATCATGCGAAATAACCAGATTGAATCCGGAGATGTCGGTCGGATAGGTCGGATTACCGCTGTCCTCGACCAACGTCAACGCCAGGTTGACACCACCCACGCCGGTGCTTGTGGAATAGCTGCCCGTGGTGGGAGAGGTCTGGTAGGTGAAGATGGGATCGATACGAATTCGCAAGTTGAAACTGGTCGATCCCCCGGAGTTGGATGCGGTGATGAGATGGACTTCATCGTGCCCATCGGTGGTTGCGATTCCAGAAATGGTGCCGTCGGTGAGATCGATCATCAATCCATCCGGCAACAGTGGTGTCACCTGCCAGTTTACCACTGGCCCACAACCCACCGTTGGTACCTGTGGTGTGAGAGCAACATCGGCAGGTACCATCACAAAATTAAGAGGATAGGCCAGGTTGCAAGGTGGTGGCGGCGGAGAATTGACCTGGATCCGGATGCTGAAGGAAGTCATTCCCGTAACATTGGAAGCGGTGACGATGTAATCATCGTCGGTATCCGGAGATGGTGCCATCGACCTGCGAGATGATCAGACCCGCTGGCAAGGCTGGAAGGACACTCCACTGTGCCACATCTCCACAGCTGACCATCGGGGTCTGAGGAGTGATGGCGGTTCCCTGCTCTGCGACGACGAAGGGTAGCGGATAAACCAGATTGCAGGGCGCTGGAGGGTTGACCTGGATCCGGATGCTGAAGGAAGTCATTCCCGTAACATTGGAAGCGGTGACGATGTAATCATCGTCGGTACCCGCGGTCGTCGGAGTTCCGGAGATGGTGCCATCGACCTGCGAGATGATCAGACCCGCTGGCAAGGCTGGAAGGACACTCCACTGCGCCACATATCCACAGTTGACCGTCGGAGTCTGAGGATTGATGGCGGTTCCCTGCTCTGCGATGACGAAGGAACTGGGGTAGGTCAGCGCACAAGGAGCATTGGGATTGATCAGAATTCTCAGGGTAAAATCGGTCGATCCTGTGCTATTGGATGCCGTGATCAGATAATCATCATCGGTACCCGCTGTCGTCGGAGTCCCGGAGATGGTGCCATCAACCTGTGAAATGGTCAGGCCACCCGGGAGAATCGGCGTCACGCTCCAGTCGGAGACAGCACCGCAGTCGACCGTAGGGGTGAGTGGCATCAGCAGTTCCCCTTCCTCGACCGTGAGAAACACGATCGAGTAGATCAGATCACAGGGAGCAGCCGCGCTGGAGGATCCACCGCCGCCGCCGCCGCATCCACTCAGCAGTAGAAGTCCCAGCAGGATACAAAAACTCTGACGCAGCATGGAGTCAACTCCTTCCTGGCACTCTTACAACGGCACATGATGGTGCTGAGGTGAATCATCTGATTCTACCAACTTCAGCGGTGAAAAGTTGACCCAAAATCTCTCAGTTCCAGCGAATAAGAACACAAGAAAACAAACCATCCACTCGAAGCAGCCATTCGACTCGAAGGATCATCCCTGCCATCAACCGTGCCCCGAGCACTCGAGGATCGGCTTGAGCACTTCCTGACGATCCGCTTCCTCGAATGCTTCGATCCCGGCAGCCAGCGGGTACGAGCGAACCAGTTCATCGACCGGGATCTCACCGGCATGCAGGGCATCGATGGCTCGCTGATAGTTTGGCCTGGCAGAGGCATAACTGGTGCGGATATCGATCTGGTTGCGAACCAGCACGTTGAAATCGATCGTCACCTCCTGTGGATACAGGGCCACGACACAGATGGTGCCATCTGGTCGAACGATTCTTGTCGCCTCTTCCAGCACCCGAGAGGCCCCTGAGGCATCGACGATCACATCGACCTCCTGCCCCCCGAGTTGATCGCTCAGGGAAGGGTGTTGCCCCCCCACCGTCAGCGTCTCGAATCCGATCTTGCTGGCGATGGCCAGTCTCACCGGCTGATCGGCATCCAGTCCCGAGATCACCACCTCTGCACCCCGTTGCTTCGCCATCAAAGCGCAGAGGATTCCGATGACGCCTGGACCACAGACCACCACTCGATCTCCCGACTCGATCTCCGAACAGTCATGAATACAATGGTCCGCCACCGAGAGTGGCTCCGTCAATGAGGCGGCTGTAGTGCTGAGGCCCTCGGGTAGCGGCAGTAGATAATGGTCATCGACGACCACCTTTTCCGCCATGCCTCCATCGAGGTGCAAGCCTTGCACGCGCCTGCCGGGACATAACTGGGTCATCCCGGTCGAGCAATAATGGCAACTGCTCTCCAGGCAGCCCTGAAGTGCGATCATCGTGGCAGTCTGCCCCTTCTCCCAGCGCTGAACACCATCTCCCCAGCCGACGACCACTCCCGCCCACTCGTGCCCCAACGTCACCTGCGGTAGCACCGACTCGTAGCCCTTGTGATTGAGATAGACGTGGAGATCGCTGCCACAGACTCCGCAATGACGCACCTCGAGCAGCACCTGGCCTGGACCAGGAGTCGGCTCATCGATCTCCTCCAGCGCAACAGCTCTCGCTTCCCGGGCCTGTCTTCGAAGTGCTTTCATCGTCTCCTCCAGTGCATTTCAGGATTACCTGATTGAAGATATCGGCAAGAACACCCACTGCAATCGGCCGCATCCAAATCGCTGTAGCGAAGATTGCAATTGACCCCCCTTGCCCTGAGGTTTACCAAGGACTGCTGACAATGAGATTCAGCGGAAGCAATCTATCAGGAGGTGCGAGATGAAGCGGATATCCATCGGTTCCTGGGCCTACACCATCGGACCCTACGAGAAGGAGCCTGTCGACTTCTTCACGGTTTGCGAGAAACTCAAGGAACTCGGTTTCGACGGCGTCGAACTGGGTGGCTTCCCACCCCATCCCAATCCAGATGACATCCCGCAATCGAGCGCACGCCAGCAGGTGGCTGCCCGGGTTCGCCAGATGGGACTGGAGTTCAGCGGCCTCGCCGCAAATCTGTGGGGAGAACATCTCATCGATACGGATGATCCTTCCGGATACATCTCCGAGTTCACCAAGAACTGCGATTTCTGCACCGACATGGGGATCGAGACGATTCGTGTCGACACGGTCCAGCCACCGACCATCTTCGAGACGGTCGATCGTGAAACTGCACTGGCCAGAGTCGTCGACACATGGAAGAGATGCTGTTCCATCGCAGCCGATCATGGATTGCAAATGACCTGGGAATTCGAACCCGGATTCGCCTTCAACAAGCCCTCCGATGTGGTCCAGATCCTCGATGCAATCCCCGACAAGAATTTCGGTGTCATGTACGACACCTGCCATGGCCAGATGGTCGCGGTTGTTGGTGCTCGACATCCTGGCGCGAAAGAGGTGCTTGCTGGCGGGCAACTTGAACTGATCCAGATGCTCAGCGGACGAATCAATCACATCCATCTCATCGATTCAGACAACAGCTGTCACAAGGCCGAGGATGGAACCGATGAGACCTCGAGCCATCCTCCCTTCGGCCTCGGAGTTCTCGACTTCGATTCCATCGTCCCGGCTCTCGCCAAGGAAACTCTTCCACATGACTGGTGGACCATCGATCTGTGCTTCTGGCCCGATGCATGGCAGGCCACTGCCAGTTGCAAAACATCCATCGATGAACTGAACTCCCGTTACGGAGTGAAAGAGGAGATTCGATGAAGGATCTCAGGATCGGAATGATCGGATACGGATTCATGGGGAAGGCGCATTCCAACGCCTACCAGAAGGTCAATCGGTTCTTTGACCTGCAGACCAGACCGGTTCTCCAGGCACTGTGTGCGAGGGATCAGCAGATCGCCCAGCAATTTGCCAACAACTGGGGCTACGCCTCTGTCGAATCTGACTGGCGAGCGCTCATCGAGCGAGACGACATCGATGCCGTGGACATCTGCGTGCCCAACCATCTCCATCGAGAGATCGCCGTGGCTGCGGCAGAAGCGGGTAAGTGGGTGCTGTGTGAAAAACCGCTCTCGATGAATGTCGCCGAGGCGGTCGAGATGACGGAGGCTGTGGAAAAAGCGGGCGTCCCGAACATGGTCTGGTTCAACTACCGTCGGGTTCCAGCCATCGCACTCGCAAAACAATTGGTCGATGAAGGTCGCATAGGGAAGCCGTTCCACTACCGCGGAACCTACCTGCAAGACTGGACGATCGCCGAAGATGTTCCTCAAGGAGGAGCAACTCTGTGGCGACTCGATGCGGCTGCAGCAGGATCCGGAGTGACCGGCGATTTGCTGGCTCATTCGATCGATACTGCGATGTGGCTCAATGGCCCCATTACCCGGGTTGTTGCAGACACCGAAACTTTTGTGCGAGAGAGGATGCACCAGGATACAGGTCAAGTTCAGCCTGTTGAAATCGATGACGCCTGCATGTTCCTGGCGCGTTTCCAGAACGGATCGATGGGGACCTTTGAATCGACTCGCTATGCCCGTGGCCGAAAGAACTTCAACACCTTCGAATTGAATGGTCATGACGGATCGTGTCACTTCGACCTGGAAGATCCGCAATATCTGGACTTTTACGAGCACACTCGTAAAGCAGACGGACAGAAGGTCGAGGATCACCTGACCGGATGGCGTAGAATTCACACGACAAACTTCGAGCACCCCTACATGGATCGGTGGTGGGTACCGGGTTGCACCATCGGATACGAGCACACCTTCATCAACGCGCTGGCAGACTTCCTGATCGGTGTCGAGAAGGGAGAAGCGGCGCAGCCCGATTTCCGCTGCGCACTGCAGACGCAGATGGTCTGCGATGCGGTGCTCGAATCGGCGCGGACTTGCGAATGGGCCAATGTGCCCGGGATGACGGTAAAGCGCTGAGGAAAGTCACAGGTTGATGATAGCGGGGTTTCGTTCCGATCCTCCGCTGGTCGCGCGAGACGAACCCGCCGCTTGCGACGCACCTGCTGCAACTACAATTAGCCGCGAGCTGCTAAGCGTCCTCATCTGCGAGGATGTCGTCTTCTGCGACACGCACGAGTCGAACCAGGCCCGGGTTGCCGGCATCGACCACCAGGGTGTCGAACCACGCGCGATCATCGAAGCGGTAACGCACGAGGGCCCGGCGTGCCGTGCCGGTTTCGAGCGCCGCAAACGCTTCGTCGAGTCGACAGGTGCGCGTCCTCGTACCGTCGTCGATCTGCACCGCATCAACCGCAGCGACCGCACTGAGATCGCGTAGCAGGTCGGCACGATCCTCCGGCCCCAGGGTGGCGTGCAGCAGCGGTGCGGCGTCGCTCATTGCGACAACTCCTTCGTCACCTTGAGACCGGGGAGAAGGAACGGCGCGCCGATCCCGCGTCCAGGATGCGCGCCGTCCTCGGTGGGAGCGTGGCACTGGAGACAGTTGCTTCGCTCCGGGTGGCTCGTCTGTATGCCCGGCCAGCCGTGCTGGCCGTGGCACGCGAGGCAATTGTCCCGCATCTGCAGGGTGTGCGGCACCGCCGGCGGCGCACCGGGCATGGCGCGGCTGCCCTCCTTGGGCTCGGCGATGCCGACCCACGCACTTTCGGCGAGCACACCTCCCTGCCCCTGGAAGAATGTCGGCGCCGCGGGCACGTGGCACTGGGTGCAGTTCGTGAGGTGCGGGTGCGGCAGGCGCTTCGCCGTGCGGGCGCCGACCTGTAGATCCTGCCCGTGGCAGGCGAGGCAAGAACGGTCATCCAGGGAGTACGCGGCGTGCGGAATGACCGGCGGCGCTCCGTTGAAGGCGCGACGCTCGGCCCGCGTGGCAAGCGAGTCCAGACGCGAGGCGATGTCCGTGATCGGCTTCGTGGGTTTGGCACGCAGGGCTGCCGTCATCTCCAACCAGGTCTCGAGCCCCTCATCCACATGCAGCACGCCGGCGCCGACGTCCGCATAGCTGGGAGCCGGGATCGCATCGCGATCCTCGACTGAGGCGGGTGCCGCCGAGGCTTTACCGAGACCGGGCGGGCCCTCCGGCACGCCGGCACGCAAGCCGACGACGTACCCGATCAAGGCCAAGGCCAGTACCCCGACCAGGATCAGCTTGGTCTGACGCCTGGTCAGTCCCTCGATGGTGTAGCTCTCGCCTTCCATCGCGTCAGTGCCCCTTCTTCCGGATGCGTGCTGCGCACTTCTTGTAGTCCGGCTGCTTCGAGACGGGACAGAACAGGTGAAGCGTCACGTCGTTGATGCGCCGCGTCTCGTCGAAGAAGGGCACGAAGATCGTGCCCTTCGGTGGCTGACCGCGGCCGTTGGTCCACACGGGCAGTTCCGTGGCGCCGCGCCGCGACTCGACGATGACGAGTTCGCCGTTGCGCACGCCGAGCTTGCGCGCGTCGTCTGGATGCACCTCGACATACGCGGTGGGCATGGCGCTCGCCAGCGGCTTCACACGGCGTGTCATCGTGCCCGAATGCCAGTGCTCGAGCACGCGGCCAGTGCACAGCCACATGGGGTACTCGTCGTCCGGCATCTCGGGTGGCGGGATGTAGTCGTGGAACCAGATCTGGGCACGACCGTCGCCGGTCGTCGAGTGGTAGAACTCCAAGTCCTGCCCCTCCTTGACGTAGGGGTCGTCGAACCCGGAGAAGCGGAAGCGCGTCTCGCGCCACGTGCCGTCCTTCTGCTGGACGACGGGCCAGCGCAGTCCGCGCGCCTTGACGTACTCGTCGTACGGCGCGATGTCCTTGTGCTTCATGCGCGTGAAGGGGCGGTACTCCTCGAGGAGCGCCTTGTCGACGTTGACGTCGTAGTAGTGCTCCCACTTCCAGATGGGGACTTCCTTGCCATTCTCGTCGGTGACCCGGAACAGGAAGTTGCCGTCCTTGTCCTTCATGCCCGGGTGGCCCAGTTCCATCAGGCGATGGGCCAGCGCAATCGTCATCCAGGTGTCGTCGCGCGCCTGGCCAGGTGGCTCGATCATCTTGAACCACTGCTGGGTTCGCCGCTCGGAGTTGCCGTATACACCGTTCTTCTCGACCCACATCGCGGCGGGCAGGATCAGGTCGGCCAGCCGGGTGGTCGCGGTCGGGTAGACTTCGGAGACCACCATGAACTTCTCGGCGAGTCCCTTCTTGTCGTTGAAGAGGTGATTGAGGTTGGGCAGCGTCTGGCCAGGGTTTGTGACCTGCACGAAGATCGTATCGATGTCGCCGCCTTCGGCGGCGGGCTTCGTGAACTGCTCCCACATCGTGACGGTGTGGTAGCCGGGCTTCGGATGGATGCGGTCCCTGGGCACGTTCCAGAAGTCCTCGCACTGCCTGCGATGCGTCTCGTTGGCGACGAGACGGCCGCCCGGCAGGGCATGCGCGAGCGTGCCGACCTCTCGGACCGTTCCGCAGGCGGAGGGCTGGCCCGTCAGGCTCATCGGCGAGTCGCCGGGCGTGCCGAAGTGGCCACTGAACAGGTGCACTCCGTGCACGAGCGTGTTGATCGCCGTGCCCATCGTGTGCTGGTTCATGCCCATGCACCAGAGGCTGGTGATCTTGATCTTCCGATCGGCGAAGAGGGCGGCCACCATCTCGATCTTCTCGGCGGGGATGCCCGAGAGTTTCTCGACGTACTCCGGCGTGTACTTCGCGATGCGCTGGGTCCACGTGTCGAAGTCGATCGGCACGCCCTTGAGGGTGAACTTGCCCTCGGGGTGCGCGCGGAAGTTGCAGTGCCTGGAGACGAACTCCTTGTTCCACGTCTCGTGGTGGCGCAAGCGGTTGAGGATACCGAGCGCAATGGCCACGTCACCGTGCGGGAGCATCTCCAGGTACTCGTCGGCCTGCAGCGTGGTACGCGTGCGGCGCGTACCGATGTCGATGATCTTGACGGTCTCGCCGCGCGAGCGCCGATCGATCACGCGCGACCACAGCACCGGATGCATCTCGGCGGGGTTGTTGCCCCAGGTGATCAACACGTCGCAAGCGTCGAGGTCGGCATAACAGCCCGCGGGCTCGTCCACGCCGTAGGTGCCTATGAAGCCGGTCACGGCGGATGCCATGCAAAGGCGCGCATTGGGATCGATGTGGTTGTTGCCGAGACCGCCCTTCATCAACTTCTGCGCGGCGAAGCCCTCGGGGATCGTCCACTGGCCCGATCCGTAGATCGCGAAGCGCTCGGGCGCCTTCATGACGCGCTTGGCCCAGACGTCGATCGCTTCGTCCCAGGAGATCGGGACGTAGCCATCCCCCTTGCGCAGCAACGGCTCGGTGAGGCGGTCCTTGCCGTAGAGCGCCATGCCTACGTGGTAGCCCTTCACGCAAAGCAGACCCTTGTTGACGTCGGCCTGCGGGTCGCCGGCGATCGCCATGACGCGACCGTCCTTGACGCCGACCTGCACGTGGCAGCCAGTGCCGCAGAAGCGACACGGCGCCTTGTTCCACGTCATGCCGTCGTCGCCCGGCACACTCGACTCGCACTCACGCACAAACGCGGTCGTCGGCGATGTCAGTGCTGCTGCCGCGGCTGCCATCGCGGCGACCTTGAGGAATGTGCGTCGATCCGTGCCCGCCCCCATCACTCATCTCCTTCGGTGAGGACGATGGCAGCGCGCTCTTCTTCCGGCGCGACGTAGGCGACTTCTAGGTTCTCGATGCCAGGATGCGCAAGGAGCGCTTCGCAAAGGTCGTGGCCCTCGCCGAGGGTGTCGGTCGTTGCGACAACGGCCATGCGCAGGCGATGGCGCGGCCCCTCTTCCAGGCGCGGGTCGCTGCGCACGCAGTCTTCCGCAGACTGGCGAAGGGCCAGATCAGGCGACAGGGAGAGGATGAGTCCGCCGACGGCCATGGGTGCGTCTCCTTGGTTAACGAGCGTCACGGTACCGTGAGCGCTCGTCGAAAAAAAGATAAAACGACAATGAACTCTTGAATAGGGATCGGGACCGTCTAAAGTGCGCTCGTCGACGCCGGTGAGGCTCGACACCCGCCACCGGAAGGACCCATGGAACGCCTCCTCCGCTCGCTCGCGATCGTGTTCCTCGTCACCGCAATCGTTGCGATTGCGGGTTGCGGACGCGATGTGGTGCCGGAGACCGAGGCGTACGCCACAGAGCCGACGGGCCCGACCGGTATCGAGATTCGACCTGTACCGAGCGTGCCGACTCTTGCGGCAGGCGCGCCCGACGCCAACGGTCACCAGGTGCGGGTGGCCTGCTCGGCGTGTCATTCGATGAAGAAACCCGACCGCACCCAGCGCGGCGGCAAGCCGCTCGCAACATTCCATCAGGGCACCCACGTCGCACACGGCTCCCTCACATGCTTGAGTTGCCACAACGAGCAGGACTACGACACGCTGCGCCTCGCCGACAGTCGCAGCGTCGCGTTCGAAAACGTGATGGAGCTCTGCGCCCAGTGCCATGGCCCGCAAGCGCGCAACTATGCGCACGATGCACACGGTGGGATGTCGGGCTACTGGGACACCACGCGCGGCGTCCAGACGCGCAACCAGTGCACGCACTGTCACGCGCCGCATGCACCGGCCTTCCCGGCGATGCGTCCGACGTTCAAGCCGCGCGATCGCTTCCTCTCCCCCGTGCAGGAGTCGCACCGATGACGGATAAAGCCAAAGGCATCAGCCGCCGTCGCGTCATCAAGGGTCTGGGCGCCACGCTCGGCGCCGCGGCCTTCGGTGCAGCCCTCTCCCCCCTCTTCCAGGGCGGCTTCATGAGCGCCAAGGAGCTGATGCAGCGGCACTACAAGGAGCTCAGTCCCGAGGACAAGAAAGAGGTCCTCGAGCGTCTCCAGGCGGATGCCAAGGAGACGTTCGGTCGCGACGTCACAATCGCAGATCCGCGGCCGCGGCCGAAGACGAAGTTCGTCTACGCGATCAATCTCAGCTTGTGCAACGGCAGCGGCAAGTGCGTCGAAGCCTGCCACAAGGAGAACAACCACGACCGCATAACCAAGCAGTCCTACATCCGCGTCCTGGAGATGCCCAAGGGCACGATGGACATGGAACGCGGCAACACCACCTATAACCACACCGTGCCGGCGAAGGACAAGTTCTACATGCCGGTGCAGTGCCAGCAGTGCGACGAGCCGCCCTGCGTGGACGTCTGCCCCGTGCAGGCCACGTGGAAGGAAAAGGACGGCATCGTGGTGGTGGACTACAACTGGTGCATCGGTTGCCGCTACTGCATGGCGGCCTGCCCGTACCACGCGCGCCGGTTCAACTGGAAGAAGCCTTACATCCCACCGGAGGACATCAACCCGAACCAGGGCTACCTGAGCAATCGCGTGCGTCAGCAGGGCGTGGTCGAGAAGTGCCACTACTGCCTGCACCGCACGCGCGAGGGTCGCCTACCGGCCTGCCTCGAGGCCTGCCCCACCGGCGCCCGCGTGTTCGGCAACTTCCTCGACCCGAAGTCCAGCGTGCGCTGGGTCTTCGAGAACAAGCGTGTGTACGTCCTCAAGGAGGAACTCGGAACCAAGCCGAGCTTCTTCTACTTCTTCGATAAGTGAGAGCCATGGACACAGGCACCACCGAAGCCTCTGCGAAGCCGCCGCACTGGGTCAGCTATCCGCGCTTCCTGATGCGCGCGATCAGCGCTGCGACGGACGGGTCGTTTCTCTTCTACGCATGGATGACCGGCCTGACGGCGGTCTTCCTCGTCGGCGCCAACGCCTGGGCGCACCAGGTGACCAGCGGCATGATCCACACGCACATGACCGATCACGTCAGTTGGGGCCTCTACATCGCCAACTTCACGTTCCTCGTCGGCGTCGCGGCCGGTGGTGTGATGATGGTGATTCCTGCGTACCTCTACAATGACCGGAAGATGCAGGACGTGGTGATCCTCGGCGAACTGCTCGCCATCGCTGCGATCATCTCCTGCCTCATGTTCGTGATCGCCGACCTCGGCCGCCCGGACCGCTTCTGGCACATGATGCCGCCGATCGGCCGCTTCAACTTCCCCTTCTCGATGCTCACGTGGGACGTGATCGTCCTCAACGGCTACCTGCTGATCAATCTGCACGTGGTCGGCTACCTGCTCTACACGCGCTTCCTTGGCAAGACGCCGAATCCGCGCTGGTACAAACCGTTCGTGCTGCTCTCCATCGCCTGGGCGATCAGCATTCACACCGTCACCGCCTTCCTGTACAGCGGCCTGGGCGGCCGTCCCCTGTGGAACAGCGCCCTACTGGCTCCCCGGTTCCTGGCCTCCGCGTTCGTGTCGGGCCCTGCGTTCATCATCTTGACCATGCTCGTGCTGCGTCGTTTCGGCGGCCTCCGGCTGCCGGTCCAGCCGATGGACACCCTGATGAAGATCATGCGCGTCACGATCCTCATCAACCTGCTCATGTTGATCTCCGAGTTGTTCACCGAGTTCTACGCAGGGGGCGCGCACACGAGCTCAGCGCGCTACCTCTTCTTCGGCCACGGCGAGGCAAATGCGCTCGTGCCGTGGATCTGGACCGCCATCGTGTTCAACGTCGTCGCCGCCGTGCTGATCATGCGTCCCACGCTGATACGGCACACGGGGATGCTCGCGACGATCTGCGTTCTTGCGTTCATGGGTTCCTGGATCGAGAAGGGCATGGGCCTGATCGTTCCCGGCTTCGTCCCGAGTCCGCTGCACGAGTACGTCGAGTACCTCCCCAGTAATCTCGAGTGGCGCCTGGCTGCGGGCGTGATCGCCTTCGGCCTGCTCGTCTACTCCGCGTCGATCAAGGTCGCGATCCCGATCATGCGCGGCGAGATGCGGTTCGAGCAGGAAACCAGCACCAAATGATTCACGGAAAAACCACCGAAACTGCGATCGCTGCCATGGGCTATCTCACAGAGCTCTTCGACGAAGGGAAGCGCTGCTCGGCCGCCGAGATCGCCTCGGCTCGTAGACTCCAGGGCCCCTACGTCTCCAAGGTGCTGACGGAGCTGGCCCGGGCCGGACTCGTGCTCGGCGTGCGCGGTCCCGGCGGCGGCTTCTCGCTCGGGCGCGCACCCGAAGAGATCGCACTGCATGAAGTGTACGACCTCTTCGAACGCAGAGATGGGGATGCCTGTCCCTTCGGCGGCGGGGTGTGCGGCGAGGGTGACCTCTGCCCCCTCCACGAAAAGTTCACCGCCGTACGCAAGGAGACCGATCGCATCCTTCACGAAACGACCTTCGGGGTGTTCCGGAAGTAGAGGAACAAGCAGAGATGAGGAGCGCGATCTGACCGGTCGCGCTCCTCTTATTGTTGCGCTCGGGTGCCGCCTACACGTCGCAGATGGTGACCGCCCTCGCAAGGCTCTCGAGGGGATCTCCAACGGGTAGGAACTCCTGGCCGACATAGCCCTCGTAGCCGATCGCTACCAGGGCCTCCATCACCGCCTTGTAGCAGATCTCCTGATCATCGCCGATCTCGCCGCGTCCCGGATTTCCGGCGACATGAACATGGCCGAGGATGTCGCGGTACTGCCTGAGGCGACGGATGACATCGCCATTCATGATCTGGATGTGGTAGACGTCGAAGAGCAGTTTCATGTTGGGGGATCCGACGCGCCGGATGATGTCGACGACGTACTCGGTGTCATCGCCCTGGTAGCCGGGATGTCCCTTCATCGGGTGGCTGTCATCGCGGGTGTTGAGCACTTCGATGCAGATGTTGACCCCTGCTGCTTCGGCGTAACCGATCACTTTTTTCAACCCCTTGACGCAATTGGCCGCCCCCTCCTCCTTCGACATGCCATCGTTCATACCGGTGAAGGCGATGACATTGGGGTAGCCGTAGGCGCCACAAGCATCGATTGACGCGCGCGTTGCCTTCATCAGCCGTGAGTAATGCTCGGGGTTGTTCCAGCCAGGGACAAAGGGCGGGTCCGGTGCCATGTCGATCTGGCCGATGGCACAGACGAGTCCCTTTTCCTTGAGCAGCGGGAAGTAGACCGGCTCGATCAACTCGACGCTCTTGAGGCCAAGAGCGGCGGCGTGGTCGATCGTCTCCTCGACCTTCCACGCCTCTGAAAAGCACCAGTGGGCGACCGACTGGCGGATGCGTCCCTTGCGCTTGGCGGTGCCATCGGTAGCGGCGCTGGCGGTATACGTAGCCAGAGAAAGTCCCGAGACCAGGGCTGCGCCTGCGGCGCCCCCCAGCAGTTGACGACGGTCGATGTCGGCCTCATTGACGTTACAATTTGCAGATTCAATCATCGGTTTCTCCTCGGCGGGTGATGTGTAAACGACCCCAGTTCATCGCTGGTGTCACGATACGAAATCGGCGGATCCGCCACAACTCCCTTGGGATTGGGCATATCTACCGTTGCCAGAGGTCACGTACACGGATAACCTGCTTGCAAGGCACTGTTCAACCTGCTGAGCAATCACCATCGCGAAGGACGATGTCTGACGACTGAGGAAATCACATCTTTCAATGAGCTCAGCCTACCGGAATTCAGTCTGCTGGCGTTATCTTCATGAACGGCACCGATGAATCAATCGATCGCTCTCGTATACAGCAAGTCTGTAGCCACGGAAATCGCAGGGATGGACCTCATCCGCTGGGTCGAGATGGGTACCCATCTGCGTGCGCTGGGATACCAGGTCGACCTGGTCACCAATCGCCCCGACGGCCTGGATTCGCTGGCAGGGCTGCCAGTCATCGACAGTCGCTTTGCCCAGTGGGATAGTTACCATGCGATCAAGGGCAGTTATCAACACTCCGTTCCATTGCTTCCCGAGCACCCTCGGCTGATCGTTCGGATGTGCCGTGTGGCAGCACCCGATTCTCAGGAACGCGACCTCTCCCGCCGATCTGAAGTCCTGGGTCATCAGGACTGGATCGCCCGCCACGCTCGATTTGTGGCGGTAAACGATCCCCTCAATGCCAGGTGCTGGCAACGGCTATACGGTGATCGGCAGCAGATCCTCATCGTTCCCACCGGATGTCCTGAATCCATCCCTGAACGTCAGAAAAGCCCATTTTCTGCCGGAAAGAGGATCGTTCTCTTCTGTGGATCGGTGACATCGATCCGGGTGGTTCCATTCCTCAACCAGGTGGCACGGCTTCTGGCGGATCGGGATCCGAACTTCCAGGTTCACGTCCTCGGCCGCAATCGTCTGCATCTTTACAGCGAGTCTCCCCCCCAGTTCGATCCGAAAGTCATCCATCTTCACGAACCTGTCTCCCACGAAGCAGCGTGGCAGTACCTCAGGAATGCGGATGTTGGCATCGCCATCAGCCCCAGCGAGAATTTGCTGGAATGTGAACTATCAAAAATCTACTACTACTTGCGATCCGGGCTGCCCACGGTGTGCGAAAAAAGCGCACTCAATAGCAATCTGGTCGAAGAATCGGGCCATGGAATCATCGTTGGCCACGATTCCCCCGAGCAGTTCGCCGAGGCCATCATCCACAGCGCAGAGTTGCCAAAAGACCTCAAATCGGTGAGAACACATATGGCGAATAAACACGGCTGGGGCAACCGGGCTGAGGTCTACGTGAACGCATTGAAACAGGACGAAAACCGGGGAAGAACTGAATGACCATCCAACCGGAGAAACCATGGCTGATCGTTCGCCTCGATGACGTCCGGGGCCGCTGTAACAAACAGGATCGCGTTTGCGATCTCCTGGAAGAATACGGCGCTCCCATCCACCTGGAGGTAATTCCGGAAGATCTTGATGAAATCGGTGCTACCGATCTGCGCGAGGAAAATTCCCGGCGCTCCGTAGCGGTTCTGTGCCACCAGCACGGGTACCGTCATTTCAATCACGGAACAGACGGGAGACGATGCGAGTTTGGTGATCACCGCGGCTTCGAGAACCAGTTCGAAGATCTGAGTGCTGGAAAGGAACAACTTGCCACGCTCCTCGGGGAAACCTTCGAACCCATCTTCTCACCTCCCTGGAATCGCTACGGCAAAACGACTCTGGATGCAGCGAAAGCTGCAGGACTTCAGGGAATGTCGGTGCTGTGGAAAGAGGGCGGAGACACTCATCCACAGTTTCCCATCATCCCCTTCACCCTCGATCCGGTTCGCTGGAAACCCACCCCTGTGCATCAACCGTGGCAAAGAACCCTTGAGGAACTCCTCGATTCCATGGAAAAGGAAGGCAGCGCCGGTTTGCAACTGCATCACGAGGTGATGGATACCGACGATTTCGACGGACTGAAGAATACCCTCGCTGAACTGGTCAATAATGGGGTTCAGTTTCCTCCGATGGGAGACTTGCTGGCTGGATGGAGAGGGTTTTGAAGTCATCCCTTGGTTTTGCGTTAATCGGCTGCGGTGACATCTCCGAGATCAATTGCACCAGCCTCCAGAAGGCCAGCGGGAGCCACCTGGTACGGGTCGCCGACATCGATCTGGCCACCGCAGAAAGAGTTGCGCACCAGTTCGATGTTCCAGCCTCCTCCTCCCTCGAGGAAGCGCTGTCCGATGATGAGGTCGAGGCTGTCTTTCTCTCGGTTCCCCACCATCTTCACTGCCCGATGATCACGACAGCTGCCGCCAGTGGACGTCATGTCATCGTCGAGAAACCGATCGCAACTCGTAGCGAAGATGCCCTGGCTGCCGATGCCAGTTGTAAAGAGGCTGGGGTCGCACTCTCGGTGTGCCATCCGCGAAGATACGAACCGAAGGTGGAACACTCGAGAAAGTTGCTTGCAGATGGCGTCATCGGAAACCTGCTCGCCACCAACTCTCTCTTTCTGAAGGTGAAGAAGGACAGTTACTGGAAAAACGCCCCATGGCGCGGGGAAATCGAGCGTAGCGGCGGCGGTGTGTTCCTGATGAACCTGATCCATCACCTGGATGCTCTCCAGGTCGTGTCCCAGCAACAGATCGTAAAGGTCCGTGGATTCCAGGCGACCCTTGCCTCAACGGTCGAGGTCGAAGACACCATTGCGGCGATTCTTGAGTTCGGAGGGGGTCCTGTCGGCACCGTCACCGGTTGTTCCGCGGCTCCCGGGCCCACCGTCATCACCGATACCTTCATCGGCAGCGAGGGTCGCATCGAATTGACAAAAAATTCCGTACGTGTTGTGAGCCATGAGGATCCATTTCACATCAAGGAGTGGACCGACCACGATTTCGGCAACGACACCGTCTCCAAGACCCGGTTCGTCGAGGAGTTCTCCCGTGCCGTTCTGGAGGGAACTCCCTGCCCCGTTCCCGCTGCCTATGGCATCGATCTGGCCCGTCTGATTCTGGATTGCCGGTGATTTGCCTGATTTGTCTGACAGGAGTTAGTTGACCGATGATCATCCCCGAGAATCCCCCGGAAAAACTCGCCTGCGAGGGTGGGAAACCTGCGTCTCCTGAGCAACTTCCCTTCATGGGTGGGGCTGACCTGATCGGCGAAGAAGAGAAGCGGGAACTGCTGGATGTCATCGACAGCAAGTCACTGTTTCGATACTACGGCACCGATCCACGCTGGAAGGTGAAAACCTTCGAGAAAGAGTTTTCGCAGGTCGTGGATATTCCCCACGCACTTGCCGTCAGTTCCGGCACCGCCGCACTGCGAACCGCGTTTGTCGGCTGTGGTCTCGAACAAGGCGATGAGATCATCATGCCCGCCTTCGCCTTCCTCGCCTGTCCTGCTGCCGCCATCACCTGCGGGTTGCGGCCAGTCTTTTGCGAATGCACCGAGGGATTGCTTCTCGATCCCAGCTCCCTGGAGCAACGGGTGACCCCTCGTACCCGTGCGATTCTGGTTGTGCACATGGTCGGGGCTGCGGCCGATATGGATAAAATCAACGAGGTGGCTGACAGAAACTCGCTGACGGTGATCGAGGACTGTGCCCAGGCCTTTGGAACCTCATTTCGTGGTCGGTCGGTGGGCACCTGGGGCCGCACAGGGATCTTCAGCCTGCAGGCGATGAAGACCATCACCTGCGGCGAAGGCGGTGTCCTGGTCACCGGAGACAGCGAGGTATACCGTCGCGCTCTCTGGTATCACGACCTCGGATTCGAACGAAAAGGCAGGGACGGGCCGCCACTGGTGGGCGAGAACCTGCGGATGGGAGAACTTGCAGGGGCGGTCGCCCTGGCGCAGTTGCGCAAGGCTTCGACATTTCTCGAGAGGATGCGCCGCAACCATGCCCGTGTCCGTGAAGCGGCAAACTCCCTCGGAGTGCTGGACGTCCGGGAAGTCCCTGATCCCGATGGCGACAACGGTAGCGCTCTCATCGTCGAACTTCCCACCCAGGATCTTGCGGACATTTTCCGCAAGGCACTTTCAGCAGAGAATGTTCGTTGTGACCGCTGCAGCGACAAGCTCGCCTACGGTTATCCGGTGATCAACGAGAGCCTGGGTGAATTTGAAAGGTGTCATGAAACCGAGGAACGCCTCGGGCGGCGTGTGATGATTCCCCTGAGCCCGGCGTTGACAGAAACAGATGTGGATCTCCTGATCCACGGCATCGAGAAGGTGGGAGCCAGCCTAGAGCAGTGATCGCTTCAACCCTGAAAAACCGAGGCACTTTTCTTCCGTGGCTGAAATCAGCGCTCGGGGATCCTACCATCGTTAGTTACCAGTTCGATCGTCTGGTCGCTCGCCGCGGTCCCCACGACCTCCGGATCCTCATCACCAATGGCGAACATTCCTCGAGCCCTTGCTGTTTCCAGATCGAGGAGGCGACGGGAGATCCCGCGGCCTACCCCCTTGGCCACTGGCAACTGGCCCACCGCGACCCCCTGAAAGAAGAGGTCCTGGGGCTGATGGAATCTCTCGGAGCCAGCAGTCAGGAAAGAGTGGCGCTGGTTCTCGGGAGCGAGGTGATGGAAGCGGTCCTGATTTCATACGCGCCGGGGCGCAGAGCGGTGATTCAGTATTTACTCGACGATGGAAGACGGGCGATCGGAAAGGTCTACCGCCCCGGTGGGTCGGAGCCCGCTTACCAGCTGGCGAAACGGCTTTCCAGCACAGCCCTCGGCGATTCGGTCGTCACTCCTGTCGCCCTCGTGGAAGATCTCGACTTGATTCTCTGGGAAGAGGTGGAGGGAGTGCTTCTCTCCGATCTGTTCGGTAGTGAGGAGTACATCTCCGGGCTCGCCGCCACCGGAAAGGTTCTCCGCAGGTTGCATCTACAACCCTGCGCCACCCTGGCAGGTTCCACCACCCTCGAGGATGAACTGGGCACCATCCACCAGCACATCTCCCGTCTAGGGGGTGTCTTCGAAGAAGAAGAGCTCGATCCTCTCCGCTTCCTCCACAGCGCTCTCGAGCAACCCTGCGCCGAACTGGCCCCCTCCCCCGAGAGCACGATTCATGGGGATTTTCACGACCGACAGGTGATCATCCAAGAAGGTCGCCCGGTAATCCTCGATCTCGACGGCCTGAGCACCGGCGATCCGGCCATCGATGTCGGGAACTTCCTGGCGCATATAGATTTCAGGGTGGCTTTCGAACGCTCCGAGAATAGTCCTCTTCCTTACCATGAGATCTTCCGCCAGGGTTATCGAATTCCGGCAGGGGATCGCCGGGTTCAGATCTCACACGCCATCTCGCTGCTCAGGAATGCTGTTCTCTATCTGCTCATTCCCGACAGACATCGCCTGTTGAAAGAAACTTGCCAGAAAATCATCGGTCAGTTCTGAGCCTCAAGCCTTCCACACCTCTCCACGTGGATGATAGCCAGTGATGACATTGCGGGTATCGATGATCAACGGTGCGTGTTCGGCAACAAGTTTCCAGTCGATAGCCTCATGATCGGTCACGATCACCACGCAGTCGAGAGAGGCGAGATGTTCCGCTGTCAACTCTACGGAAGAGAGGTCTAAACTGTAGCGACGCATCGCAGGAAAGGACGGGATGTGCGGATCGTGATAGGAAACTTGCGCACCTTTATCCTTCAATTGTCTGAGGATCTCGGCGGCTGGGGTTTCCCTGGAATCGTTGACGTTGGGCTTGTAGGCGATCCCCAGCACCAGCACCTGAGCGCCATCGATGCGCTTGTTATGTTGCTGAAGTGCTTCACCGATCCTCGACAGAACATAACCTGGCATGTTGTTGTTGATCTCGCCGGCGAGTTCGATGAAGCGGGTCGGGATCCCCTCCTGTTTTGCCTTCCAGCTCAGGTAAAAAGGATCGATCGGGATGCAATGCCCGCCCAGGCCCGGACCGGGATAAAACGGATGAAAACCGAAAGGTTTGCTGCTGGCAGCCTCGATCACGGTCCAGATGTCTATACCCATCCGCTGCAGGATGACCTTCATCTCGTTGACCAGAGCGATGTTGACCGATCGATAGATGTTTTCCAGGATCTTCGCAGCTTCTGCAATCTCGGCGCTCTCGACAGGATGAACGCTGCTAAACGCCGCGCGATAAAGTAGTTCCGAGATGTCCATGCTGGCCTCGTCGAGACCTCCCACCAGTTTGGGGATCTCTCGCAGTTCAAGGTCCTTTCGACCGGGATCTTCCCGTTCCGGACTGAAGGCGACGAACAGGTTCTCACCGAGACGGAAGCCTCGTTCCTCGAGAATCGGCAACACCACCTCGCGTGTCGTGCCCGGATACGAGGTGGACTCCAGGACGACGAGAGTTCCCTCTTCGATGTGCTCGGCAAGCACCCGGGTGCTGTTTTCCACGTATCCAAGATCGGGCTGACTCTCCTCATCGAGGGGCGTTGGAACACAGAGAAGAATGCTGTCACAGCGGGCAAAACAGGCCGGATCGCTGGTTCCCTCGAATCGACCGGAGGCGATGAAGCTGCGAGACAGTTCAACTCCCACGTGATCGAGATAGGTCTCTCCCCGGCCGAGGATCTCAATCTTCTCCTCATCGGTATCGAACCCCACCACCTGAAAACCGGCGGAATGGAAGGCCCCTGCCAGCGGTAACCCGACATAACCGAGGCCGACCACCGCAACCACTGCAGATCGGTCCTCGATCCTGTTCTTCAACTCTCGGTAACTGGAACTGGTGATGGGAACGACCTCTCCTGACAATACCGCGAAGTGATGGCTGCAGATGATAGTTCTGCCAACCTCTCGGAGACCTCAAGATACGGAAAGAGCGGGCCACCGACAACTCAATATCGATCCACGGCTCGACGATTCCCAGCGGTCAGCGGCGACGATATACTGCCCCCAGGGAATGATCAAGGCGGTCTCGACGCAGTTGGCGTCTCCTCCCCGATGATAGCTCCCCTCGAAACCGAGAAAGGGCGACGATGGGCGACGGCAGAAACGATCAGACACTGAGTAAGCACGCCGTCGTTGTCGATCCATGCGACAACGTAGCGGTGATCAAATTCGGTCTCTCCGCTGGCACCGACATCACACTGGACGACGGCAAGGTGATCACCATCGCTGGCGAACCGACAGCAGGGCACCGTTTCGCTACCACAGAAATTGCGGAGGGCCAGTTTGTCCGCCAGTACGGCCAGCCGATCGGTACCTCCCGGGGCATCGCGGCGGGCGAGGTGGTGACATCGGCCAACATGTCCAACGACATTCCGGTGGTGCGCAAACTGCCCGCAGACTTGCACACCCCGGCCCCCGATTACCTGCCTGAGGATGAAGTCCCGACCTTCGCCGGCTTCCGCCGCAGCGATGGAACCGTAGGCACCCGCAACCACATCCTCATCGTGCCGACCAGCATGTGCGCCAGCCATGAATCGTTGCAGATCTCTATCCTCGCCGAGCACACCCTGTATGACCGTGAGCGCTTTCCCAACGTCGACGGCGTCGTCGCCATCCCGCACAACAAGGGTTGCGGATGCTCCGACGGAAGCAACATCGACATCACCCTGAGAACACTGGCGAACTACGCCGCCCACCCCAACGTCGGTGCGGTCGTGATGATCGAACTGGGGTGCGAGAAGACCAACCTGTCGAAGATGGAGGACTACCTGACCAGGCGCGGCAGCGAGGGCTTTGGAAAACCGGTATCGTGGCTGGGAGTTCAGTCGGAAGGAGGCACCGCGGCGGTGGTCAAGCGAGGCCTCGAAGAGGTCGAACGGATGCTGCCGATCGTCAACGAGACGGTGCGCAAGCCGCTCCCCGCCAGCGAAATCGTTCTCGGTCTCGAGTGCGGCGGCTCCGATGGCTTCTCCGGCCTCTCCGCCAATCCGGCTCTCGGCAGGGCCGCCGACTGGGTGGTGCGCTCCGGCGGCACCGTCATCCTCAGCGAGGTTCCTGAGTTCTGCGGTGCCGAGCACGTCCTCGCCCATCGCTCATGCGATGTCGAGACGGGACGCGCCGTCTATGCCCTCGTCGACTGGTACAAGGAGTACGCCTCGAAGTTCGGCACCTATCTCGGCGAGAACCCGAGCCCAGGAAATGTCGACGGCGGCCTGCTCAACATCACCATCAAGTCCCTCGGAGCGATCGCCAAGGGCGGCACTACTCGCGTCGAGGGCACCTGCGAGTATTCCGAGCCGCCGACCGGCCGTGGCCTGCAACTGATGCAGGGACCCGGCTACGACCAGGAATCGGTACCGGGACTGGTGGCGGCGGGATCCAACGTGGTCGTCTTCACCACCGGGCGAGGAACGACGATCGGCAATGCTATCTGCCCGGTGATCAAACTCGCCTCCAATACCCCGGTCTTCGAACGGATGCCCCACGACATCGATCTCAACGCCGGCTCCATCATCGATGGAACCGAGACGATCCCCGAGGTCGGGCAGAGAATCTTCGAACGCATCGTCGAAGTTGCTGGAGGAACTACTCTCGCTCATGCGGAGGTCCATAAGCACCGAGAATTCCAGATCTGGGCGGAACAGTCCGTATCTCTTTGATCATCCAGTAGAAGAAGAGTCATCGATGTCCGATTCCAAGATGATGAAAGCCAGCGTTCTTGAGGCCACTCGCACGATGAAGATACAAGATGTTCCGATCCCGATCATGGGTCGACGAGATGCGATGATCCGTGTGGATGCGGTCGGGCTGTGTGGCTCCGATTACCACATCTACACCGGCGAGGCCAATTACCATGTCGATGAACGAGGTCTTCCGGTACCCCTCGAAGTTCACCCGCAAATTCTGGGTCATGAAGTCACCGGCACCATCGTGGATGTGGGAGATGATGTGGATGATCTGGCCTCAGGAGATCGAGTCGTCATCGATCAGGGCCTCAGTTGTGTCAGCGAAGGCAAGGAACACCTCTGCGAGTACTGCTCCAGCGGCTTCTCGCACCAGTGCGAATGGTACCGCGAGTTTGGTATCACCGGACTTCCTGGCGGCCTCGCCGAGTTCATCGCGGTTCCTGCAGTGAACCTGATTCAGGTTCACTCGGATCGACCTGCAGTCGAAACGGTGATGACAGAGCCTCTCGCCTGCGTTCTCCATTCTCTGGAAACGGTGATGGCGGCACCCGCTCGATATCAATTCAATGCTGTCGATCCGGATCAGCGAGTTCGATGTGCGCTGATCTGTGGAGCAGGGCCCGCGGGGCTCCTCTTCATCCAGGCGTTACGAAAAATCTACAACTATCAGGGATCCCTGGTGGTCAGTGAGCCCGATCCGGTCAAGCGCAAGCTGGCTGACGAATACGGCGCAGAGACCATCGATCCAGGATCCATCGACCTGGTCGATGAGATGCTCACCCGTACCGGTGGGCGACGCTGCGAATTCTTCATCGATGCCGCCGGCGTCGGTCTGATCTTTGAACAAATCCCGG
>DUAN01000098.1 GCA_012960845.1 Planctomycetota bacterium
GGCTTTCCCAGCAACGAGAAGTGAAACGGCTTCACAGCGGCTTCCTGAGCGGGTTCCTGAACAGCCTCCTGAACAGCCTCCTGAACAGCCTCTTGAACAGTCTCTTGGGCCACCAGAAAACTCGAGGAGAGGGACAGAGCGATCAGCAATGACATCCATCGGTTCATGATAGGCCTCCTCCCCCAGTGGACGCAGTCAGACCCGCTGCCGTTCCCACCGAGGTCTCCCTGCAGCAAAAAACGGCCCCGAGGAAACCCCGGGGCCGTCACTCTCACTCGTTTCCGGATCCAAATTAGTAGCTGTTTTGCATCTGGTTCGACTCGCTGTCGGTGGATTCCTTGTTGCTACCGACCGAGGCTGCCGCAACATGACCGTACTTCTTGTTGAGATTGAAGAAGACCAGCGCCAGTGGAATCGCCAGAGCGGCGATCCAGCGAAACGCCATCTTGCCGGCATAGGCAGCGGCCGCTTCAGCGGTGGCTCCTACGTTGTCCACCATGTAAGCCGCAATGTAGGAGTCCTGGATCGCTCCGATCGCAGGAGCCGCAACATAGCCAACCACCAACATTCCCGCTCCCCCCATCAGACACAGTCCCATCGCACCACTGTTGGGGATGCGCTCGGAAACAAAACCGAGCATCGTCGGCCAGAAGAAGCAGATGCCGCCATAAAAGACGGTCGCAGTGAGGAAGATGGTTGGGAAAGTCTCGGCGTAGGTCATGGCAAAAAGACCGACCCCCCCGAGCACTGCCGATCCCATCAGCAGTCCGGTCGGCGAGAACTTGTGAACAAATCCTCCGGCGAAGTAACGAAGCACTGCCATCAGACCACTGCCGTAGACCAGCACGAGGATCCCGGCACCCGCCGTCGTCGAGCCGGTTCCGAGAGAACTTTGCATCGCGGGTGTCATGATCTCACCCATCCAGCGTCCTGGTCCCAGTTCCAGCGTGGCGGTCAGTCCCATGCAGCACAGCATCAGCAAGAAGAGCGGTGAAGTGATGGAGGCCTTGACCTGGTCATCGGAGACGTTCGATTGAATCCGTTCGGTCTGGGGAATCTCCTGCCCCAGGAACAGGTAGCCATATGCGAGGGTAGGAAGCAGCACCAGTGCCATCTTGGCCTGCAGAGCGGAAAGTCCCAGCAGGGTCCAACTGGTCAGAGCCGCATCGTAAGCAGTCTTGAACGCCACGCTCCAGCTCGCCGGATCCGCAACAACGGATGCAGAATCTGCCAGTACACCCGCTGCCAGCGCGGCATCGGCCGCTGCATTGCTGACCCAGAAGCCAAACAGCGCACCGATGATGATTCCCACCGGCCAGAAGACATGGAACTGGTTCAATCGTGTCGTCTTGTTGTCGGAGTAGAGGGTGGCGACCAGCGGATTGCAGCCCGCCTCGACGCAGCCGTTGCCGATGGCAATGACGGAAGCTCCCAGCATCAACTGACCAAAACCATCCGCGAACATCATCAGGATCACGCCGAGGATGTGGCAGACGAAAGCCATCTTGAGCGAGACCGCGATGCCGATCTTCTCGATCACCGGTCCCAGCATGATGATGGCGATTGCGAAGCCACCGAGGGATGCACCGCCGACCCAGCCGACTTGTGTGTTGGTGAGTCCATACATCGAACTGAAATCACCCATCGATGAGGTGATGACGCCAAAGGCGATGGATGTCGCGATCAGTGAGATGCAACTGGCCCAGAAGAGCCGTGCCTTGCCCGCGTCATCGAGTACTTGAGACATGTATGTCACCCCTTTTCCAAATGCCGTGGTTTGCAGGGAGCCTGTCCTGCCATGTCCATAGTGGGACAAAGGTTCGCCAACATGTCAATCCACGAATTTAGAAGGAGTGGCGCCCCCTATTAACATTTCCTCTTGTATGCCTATTTGTTAATCTTTACAATCTGGGCTAGTCGGGACTTAACCACTGAGGAATCGCAAACCTATTCACTTTGCTCTTCATCTCTATTGAGTTGCCCATCGCCTACGAGGTGGTGGGCAACTTATTTTAATTTCGCCAACAATCGCCGCCACGCCCCGATTTCTACCTGCTGCAGGTGGCTCTTCCCCAGCTTCTTTGAGTGCTGTAACAGCTGTTTGCGAAATCGAGCGTCTTCACTGAACCTCAGCACCAGTTGAGCCAGCTGCCGTGCATCCTGACGGCTGAAGATTCCCGGATGACTCGCTCCGAGGAGGCCCAGGTTGCCAGGGGCATCGCTGGACAGAATCGGAATCTCTGCGACCAGCGCCTCGCTGATGATGTTGGCTCCACCCTCGTCGAGGGATGGGTGTATCAGCAGATCAGAACGAGCCAGTTCGCTTCGTACCCGCGCAGCAGACACCGCTCCAAGCCAGCGCCATCTCGGTTCTCTTCGCATCGCCTGGGTTGCCAACCTGCGGTACTTCGGCTCCTCGATCCCCCCCAGGTGCACCACCTCCAGTCGACGCCCATCGGCGATCCGATCGGGTAGCCAGCGCAACGCTTCCAGTGGCAGCAGCGGATCCTTGACCCGCCGCAGAAATCCCACCACCAGCAGACGAAACCTGGTCTTCAGCGGTTTCCTACCGCTAGGGAGTGGTCTTGCAGACTGTGGTACGAAGTGGACTCGCCCTGCCCAGCTCGATCGGATCTTCGCGGGCAACGAATCGACAGCCCCCCGGTACAGTGACACCAGATGGTCGGCCTGCTCCAGACTCTCGAGCACTCGCCGTGCCGGCGCTCCGCCGGAAGGAAGTTGCAGATGGAGATCGGTTCCACTCAAGGCGACCACCACCGGCAAGGACCGATCGCGCTTCTTCCATTCGCAGATGGCTCGATGAGAATGACCGGCATGAAGTGCCAGAAGAACATCTCCTGCTGGCACAGGAGTTCGCGGATGATCACGAACCCGATGGATCTGGATTCGACAACCGAGTTGCCGAAGCAGCACACTCCAGCGCCGTACGGTACTGTGATTGCCGGAGCGAACTCCTGGCCGGCTCGGGTCTGTCACGACGATGATCACCTAGAAACTGGCCGGACGAACCTCGACCGCGGATCGGGATCCGGAAGCAATGCCTCGTGCACTCTCCTCGATGAACTCTGCAATCTCACGCACCTCGACCCACTCGCTCTCCTTGAGAATCATCGCCGCCTCGGGAATGGTACGTCCACTTCGATAGAGGACCCTGTGGGCATCCTGGATCGCACGCCGAAGATCCGCCTCGATCCCTGCTCGGCGTAAGCCGACCACATTGACCCCGCGAATCGTCGCTCGATCTCCGGTAGACAGCATGAAGGAGGGAATATCCTGAACCGCAACTGCCGCTCCCCCCAACATTGCCAGCCGACCGACCCTGCAAAATTGATGGACCAGGGCGTTGGCGGAAAGAAAGGCTCCCGATCCAACCCGAGCATGGCCCGCCAGCGAGCAGTGATTGGCCATGATCACCCCCTCCTCGACGAAACAATCGTGCGCCACATGGGCGCCGACCATCAACAGGCAGTCATCTCCAATGCGAGTGCTACTACCGGGGCGAGAAGCCCGATGCACCGAGACATATTCACGCAACACGGTTCGGTTCCCGATGATGACCTGACTCGGCTCTCCTGCCCATGCCAGATCCTGCGGGTCATGGCCGATCACAGCGTGCATGTGCACTTCTGATTTTTCACCGATCTCGGTTCCTGGCCCGATGTATGCGTGACCCAGGACCTTGCAGCCGGATGCCAGGATCGCTCCCGCTTCGATGATGGCGAAGGGACCGACCGTCACATCGGCGGCCAGCTGAGCATCGGAATGGATGACTGCAGTCTTGTGAATCGGCACCGTACCTCCTGAAATAGGATCCGCCGGGCTCGAGGTGGTTTCAGCAGTCAGGCTCACAGCCCAAGACGACCCAAGACGACCCAAGACACCGCGGATGTTCCACCGCCTACCATGACATCGATGGGAGTCCCGTGATAGTGAAGAGCAGCGAGACGCCGGGGACTAGCCCTCTTCTTCTCTCGCGCTCTTGAGGATTCGCAGGTCATCGGGAATATTCTGCATATCTTCCCACAGCCATTGCCAGCCAGTCCTGACCCGCTGGATGTAATCGTCGCTGGAAATAGGATCGAGACCGCTATCTCGATCGAGGATCATTGCCAGTGTCTTGTCGACGATGTGATAGACCTTTAACTCGCCCTCTTCCAGCTCCGGGAAGCCGGGGTAAGCGCCCTCAAGACGCACCGCACGATCATCTCGAAGAGCCTCGAGCAGGTACGGGACGGCACGCTCGCGGTGCTCAGCGATCTCCTCCATCACCTGGTTATAAAAGCGCCCATCGAGGGGGTCAGTGAGAGCATCCAGCAGTCCGCGAATTCCAGGAGTGCCGAGGATGGGTCCCCTCAACATCGTCTCCGAGATGATGGTCGCAGATCTGCGACGGATGTCACGGCGGGCCATGGCGAGGTCGGTACGGCCATTCATCAGAGGCTGAGGAAAGGACAGTTCCTGAAGCCGGCCATCCTTGACCGATGTCAACTTCCCCTCAAACTTTCCGTGGTACTGGTGTTCGAGGTGCTGTTTCGCTTCCTTGAACTCGAAGGTGAGGTCCTGGAAGTAATCGCAGGTCAGGGTCCCCTCCACCAGAAATTGCGCCTCCGCGCGAGGAACCAGCTC
>DUAN01000099.1:0-1834 GCA_012960845.1 Planctomycetota bacterium
GCTTTCGTAAATTGAGCCGAAGACAGTCACCACCAGCAAAGAAATGAACCCGATGCGATCACCCCTGATGAATCCGACGATCCCGGCGCTTTCGATGATCCTGCTGTGCACCCTGCTGCCAGCGCAGAATGGAGATCGCAAGGGCGAAACACAGGCAGAAAACTGGCGCCAATGGGATATTCCGGCCGCTCCGGTCCTGACACCAGATCAGGCACTGGCTTCATTCGAGGTCGCAGCTGGTTTCCATGTCGAACTGGCCGCATCCGAGCCACAGGTGGTCGACCCCATCGCCATCGCCTGGGACGAGAAGGGGCGATTGTGGGCGGTCGAGTTGAGAGCCTACATGCGCACCGTCGATGGAGACGGCGAGACCGATCCTCTGGGACAGGTGGTGGTGCTGGAGGATCGCGACCAGGATGGATTTTTCGAGCGCAGTACGGTGTTCCTCGATGAACTGGTCAGTCCGCGAGCCATCTCCATCGTCGAGGGTGGTGTGCTGATCGCTGAACCGCCACACCTCTGGTACTGCCGAGACCTCGATGGAGATCTCCGATCCGACATCCAGACCGAGGTGGCTCGCTATGGTGATGCCAATCCAAATGTGGTGGAGCACACCGAAAGTGCCTTGCTACGCACCGTCGATAACTGGTTCTACAACTCCAAGAGCAGCCGCCGATTTCGCTTCGATGTGATCGACGGAAAACCGCAGATCGTCATGGGTAGGAGTGCCTTCCGGGGTCAATGGGGTCTCGCTCAGGACGACCAGGGGCGGCTCTATTTCAACCACAACTCGACCTGGATCCTCGCCGACCCGCTCCCCACCGAGTTGCTACTTCGCAACCCCAACTGCGGCAAACCAGTCGGCCAGCCGGGTCGATCGGGGCACCGAGTGATCGGTGATCAGTCGACCTGGCCGGTACGCATGAATCCAGGAATCAATCGCGGTTACCAGCCAGGGATGCTGAGAGAAGATGGACGACTGCGCCGCAATACATCGGCAGCCGGATTGACCATCTTCCGTAGCCACCGCTGGGGAGACGAGTGGAACGGTGTCGCGTTCGTCGCCGAGACCACCGGCAACCTGGTCGCAGCATTCCGCTTGCGAGAGCAAGGCTCACGCCTCACCGGAGAGCAGTTGACCTTCCCCCACGACCAGTATGTCCAGCAGGCTTTCCTCGGTTCCACCGATGAACGATTCCGACCGGTCGATGTCGAGGTCGGCCCCGATGGCAACCTGTATGTCGTCGACATCTATCGTGGTGTCGTTCAGCACCGCCAGTTCGTCACCTCGTATCTACGCAAGCAGGTCGAGGAACGGAAACTGGAGCAACCCGTCGGCCTCGGACGAATCTGGCGAATCGTCGCTGACGATTCGCCATCGCAAGTCGAACCACTGGCATTGCTCGCAGGGGAAGCCGGTCGCATCCGGGCGCTGCAACATCCGGTCGGCTGGGTGCGCGACCAGGCGCAGCGGCTACTGGTCGAGGCGGGAAGTTCAGCACCGGTGAAGGAGTTGAAACAACTCGCCACCTCCAGCGACTCGCCGGCGACCGCCCGACTTCATGCGCTGTGGACCCTGAGCGGATTGAATGCCCTCGATGGCGCACTGCTGAGCCGTGCGCTGGAGGATCCCGACGAGGCGGTTCGGCGCACCGCCTGCCGGATCATCGCCGAACCGACGCCGATCGCTGAAGCCGATGTAACCCCACTGGTCGCAGCACTCGCTGCCAACACGGCACAACTCTCCGAGATCGAGAAGATTCACCGGGTGCTGGCACTGGGAGCCTTTCCCGACCACCCCATGGCGCTCGCTGCGATGCTCGAGGCGCTCCGG
>DUAN01000099.1:1895-4602 GCA_012960845.1 Planctomycetota bacterium
CAGTGGCTGGAACGATTACCAGATCGAGAGGATCGGCCGACTGCTGGGCGACCACATCGATTCATTTCCCGGGCGCGAGGCGCTGCTGAGGGAAACCACTCGATCGGCTCTGCGCTCCCACCCCTCCTCCCTCGGTTTGCTGCTCGATTCTCTCGATAGCCTCGACTCTGCCGACCCACGACTGGCGGCCCTCCTCGGGGCGATCCGTGTGACCACCGACGACCAGCGCTGGAAAGCTCCGGTACTCACCACCATCCCACCGCTCCTGAAACGCAAGGATCTGGCGCCAGCGATCGCCGGCGATGCCGAGGCGATCATCGCCCGGCTCACCTTTGATCCCTCGTCATTGCCAGAGGTGGAACCTTGGACCGAAACACAGCGACGGCTCGCCAGCCATGGTGCTGCGGCCTTTGCCTCCTCCTGCGCCCTGTGCCACGGTCCAGCAGGGAAGGGTCAACCGGGCCTCGGACCATCGCTCATCGACAGCCCCTGGCTCCTCGGTGAGGAGAGCATTCCCATCCGACTGGTTCTCGATGGACTGACCGGACCGGTCGAGGTGGAGGGAGAGACGTGGGACATCACCATGCCGGGACACCGCGAGAATCCACTGCTCGATGATGAGGGGATCGCCGCCATACTGACCTGGGTGAGACGACAGTGGGGCCACGGTGCAGAGCCCATCGATCCGAAGGCCGTGACCGAGTTGCGCCAACTGACCGCAGGACGCACCCTGCCCTGGACAGTCGAGACGCTGAAGGGGGATCCCCGATGAAATGGTTGTGGCTGGGGCTTTGTCTGATGATCTACGGTCCTGTCACCGACAAGACCGGGGCGGATGAGGGTCCGACTTCTTCCCAAGAACTGAAGAGTCCTGAACTGCCGCAGTGGGAATCGTTGCTGCCGCCGGAGGATCTCTCCGGCTGGAAGATTCTCGGAGGCAGCGCCCGCTACCTGATCGAGGACTCGATGGTGATCGGACAATCGACCCCGAACAGTCCCAACACCTGGCTCATCACCGAACGGCAGTTCGGAGATTTCGAGCTGGAGTACGAATTCCTGTGCGATCCCAAGCTCAATTCCGGCGTGCAGATCCGTAGTGAAGCAGCAGGCAGCAGCGCTCGTGGTTTCCAGGTCGAAATCGATGTCGACGACCAGCGCAAACGATTCTGGAGCGCTGGACTCTACGAAGAAGGAGACCGTGGCTGGATCGATGATCTCAAGGACAATCCACAAGCTCGTGCCGCTCACAAACCGCACGGCTGGAATCATGTCCGCGTCGTCGCAGTGGGAGCACATCTGCAAACCTGGCTCAATGGAGTCGCGGCTGCAGAGGTCTTCGACACCCGGCGCCTCAGCGGTTTCATCGGACTTCAGGTCCATGGAGTCGGCAATCGTCAGGACCCGCTGGAGATCCGTTGGCGGCGCTTACGGGTCCGCGATCTCGGTACTCATCGGTGGACCTCCTTGCCACTCCAGAGTGACCAGAACGGGCCCGAGTCGATCACGCTGCCCGATGATTGCTCGACCTTTCGTATCGATCTGTCCTCCGAAGCGGACGCCCCAGCGGTGTCCATCCAATGGAGAGGACAGGTCCAGCTCGATTTCTTGACCGATTCAATCGATTACAGTTACCGGAAGGTGGTTACCGAGGATGCTGCGGGAAATCTCAAGCCGGGCCCGATGGGCGCTGGTAAGGGCCCTTTCCGCGGCCGATTCCAGGTCTTCAGCGGCGACGACAAGCGAAGTTGCCTGGTCCTCAGTGACGGACAGAAGCGGCTATTTCTGGAGACCCCAGGTCCTCCCCCGGGGGGGCAGATCGTTCTTTCCGGTCGCCGATCGAGGATTCGCACCCTCGAAGCACTGATCCCGGCAGAATCGACCCAGAAGCCGCAGCCGAAGGACCCGGAAGGCGTTGCACCGAAAACTTCCGACCAGTAGACTCCTGACTTCGCACGAACCCCATGGAGGACGAGATGAAGGTCAAGATTCGTAAGAGCGGCATCAAGCGCAAGAAGCAGGGCTTCCGTGCCCGGATGCGCACCAAGGCTGGTCGCAAGCAAATCAATGCTCGCCGTCGTCGGGGAAGCTCCCGCATGACCGCCTGGAGTTAACTGCCGGCACTTCACTGCCTGCAAGTTCAACAGCCTGCAAATTCAACAGCCTGCAAATTCAACAGCCTGCAAATTCAACAGCCTACAAATTCAACAGCCTGCAAGTTCTTCACAGCACGAATTCACCGACCGATCACTGACGAGCTTCGGCTGCGCTTGGCGCGGATTTCATCCGACACCAACACTTCTGCGTCGATCTCTCGATTCGACAGTTCGCACATCCCACCTCCGGTGACCAGATTCCAGCCGTGAAATCAGGAGTGTAGATCCACACTTCGAGGACGAGTTTTGATGGCCGACTCCACCGGGATTCATCACGGGTGACCGATGAGCTCACTCGGATCGTCGATGGCTCGCCCGCATCTGGTCGCCTCGACATCTCATCGCCTCAAATCGCCAGGGTGAGGAAGCGAAGTCAGGTGAGGAAACAGAGTACGGAAACAGAGTACGGAAACAGAGTACGGAAACAGAGTACGGAAACAGAGTAAGGAAACAGAGTGCTGGCGGAGGAATCAGCGAGTCAGATCGCTCAAGAATTGCTGGCGAGGGTCGTCGCCATCATTCCTGCAACAGAGATTCTCGGCCAGCTGGCGGAT
>DUAN01000100.1:0-1673 GCA_012960845.1 Planctomycetota bacterium
ATTGCTGAACGGATGAAATCTAGATGGCAGATGTGAAATCGAAATCAATTCCTTGGCTCAAGATTGCGGTCGTGGCTTGGCTCGCCTGGGCCGCCATGATGGTGACCATCATCTGGATGGCGAAATGAAGAGGGAGAATCGATGATGATTCTTGGATTGGTGTTGGCGCTCCACTCTCCACTGGCATCACAGGGTGGAGGATCCGCAGTTCCGGATGAACCGCAGACCTCAGGAGAGGCGGACAAGTCGGCTTCCATCGATGAGAAGGCTCTGCGCCAGGCGTTGGCAGTGGTGGGTCTTCAGTTCACGGACTCGGAACTGGCACAGATGCTCCCGGTGGTGCTCGATCGTCTCACCGAATATGCAGCGATGGGTGAGCGGTCCATCGAGAACTCCGTGGCGCCCGCCTTCATCTTCAGGCCGCTGGAGACGAATCGGGTTCCCACCATGGGCCCGATGGTTGCTCGAGAATCACTGCCGGATGTGAAGCGACCCGATGATCTGCGCGAGTTGCTGTGGGCGGAGATTCCGGTGCTGGCATCTCTGATCCATTCGCGTCAGGTTTCCTGTATGGAGATGACCCGACTGTTCCTGGATCGGCTGAGGGAAGTCGATGCGATGTTGCATTGCGTGATCTCCTATACCGAGGATCGTGCGCTGCAGCAGGCGAAGACTCTCGATGAGGAGCTGGCCGCTGGAAAGTACCGCGGACTTTTGCATGGAATCCCCTACGGAGTGAAGGACCTCTGTGCGGTGAAGGGAACCAGGACCAGCTGGGGAGCGACACCCTACAAGGACCAGGTGATCGAGGTCGATGCGACGGTGGTCAAAAAACTCGACGAAGCTGGGGCAGTACTGGTGGCCAAGACCACTCTCGGTGCCCTGGCGATGGGCGACGTCTGGTACGGCGGGAAAACTCTTTCCCCCTGGAACATGGAGCATGGATCGAGCGGTTCCTCCGCCGGTTCGGCGGCTGCCGTGGGTGCGGGTGCGCTTCCCTTTGCCATCGGTTCAGAAACTCTTGGCTCCATCGTCAGCCCGTCGACCCGTTGCGGCAACTCTTCACTACGGCCGACCGCTGGCAGGGTGTCCAGATTTGGCGCGATGGCGCTCTCGTGGACGATGGACAAACTCGGTCCCATCTGTCGTAGTTTGCAAGATACCGCAGTGGTACTCGAAGCCATCGAAGGTGCCGATGGTCTCGATCTCGACGGAGTGGACCGTCCCTTCGAAGTGCCGGGATCGATGTCGATTGAGGGCTGTAAGATCGGCTACTCCCCCGCAGCGTTTGAACGATCCGAGGATCATCAAACCGTACTCGATGAGCTGAGGGAACTGGGAGCCGAGCTGGTAGAAGTGGAACTACCCGATTATCCGGTGTGGCCAATGATGACGATCCTCTTTGCCGAGAGTGCGGCAGCTTTCGATGAGTTGACCTGTAGTGATCTGGATGATGAGTTGGTCGAACAGGGGCCACAAGCTTGGCCCAATAGTTTTCGTGCTGCCCGCCTGATTCCAGCGGTGGAATACATCCGTGCCCAGAGGCTTCGCACGATGCTGATGCGGGAAACGGCCTCGGCCTTGTCGGGGGTCGATGCATACCTGGCGCCGGCAGGTGATTTCAAGACGCTGGGCGTGACCAATTTGACCGGCCATCCGAGTCTGGTGGCGCC
>DUAN01000100.1:1791-4555 GCA_012960845.1 Planctomycetota bacterium
CAGTCGCGGACCGATAAGAACCAAAAGGGGTACTGCTGAACCCTGATCAGGCCTTTTCGCTGGTCGCAGGACCCTCTGTGCCGTGGTTTCCCGGCAATCCGGGGAACAGGGACAATCTCCCCCTCGAGTGGCTGATTTCCTGAGGAACGGGGAACCGGTCCGCGCATATCTGCGTTGAGCCGGGTGCCCTTGATCCAGCAGGAGTGAGATTCCAGCAAGGCAGGGGACCAAGAATTGTAATGAGAATTTCTATTCTGTTGGCAATGGTGCCATCGGGCAGAAGTTCAGAATTTGCCAGAATCTGGCAAGAGATGGGAGTTTTGATGTCCAGTTACGATCCTGCGAAGACGGCGATCCTTTTGGTCGGTTATCAGCGCGACTGGTTTGACAGTGACGGTCTTTTCAACAGTGTCATCGAAGAGTCGAGTGCCGTCAGTGGAACCGTTGCAAATACTGAAGTTCTGCTCAACGCGGCTGTCGAATCGGGGATGACCATCATCTCTGCTCCGATCGCATTCAGCGAGTTCTACAACGAGCTGGAGAACCCGATCGGAATCTTGAAGATGATCAAAGATGCCGAGGCATTCAAGGCCGGTACCAAGGGTGCAGAGACCATCGACGCGATTGCCAAGTACGGTGAGTGGACCGTCGAGGTTCCTGGAAGAATTGGCTTCAATGCATTCAGCAACACCGATCTTGCCCAGGTTCTTTCGAACAAAGGCATTGAAACGGTCGTCGTTTGTGGAGCAGTGACTTCTCTCTGCGTGAATGCAACCGCCATGAAGGCTGCTGAAGATTACAATGTCGTTGTTCTTTCCGATTGCGTATCCGGTCGCACTCAGGTCGAGCAGGACATGTTCTGCAATGAGTTGTTCCCATACTTCGCAGAAGTCCTGGACCACAGCAGCTTCATCCAGAAAGTCGGCGTGAAGGTATGAGTCAAGAGGGCTCCATCCCTCTCGATCGAGAAGTAGAAGCGCAACATCGCCTCGTCGAGGAAATCGCGGCTCGAAAAGTTCGCCAGGAAGAAATCCTGGCGGCACTTCCGGAAGTCGTGATCTTGCTCGACGAGGCATTTTGCATCCAGTACTCCAATGCCGCCGGAGAAAACCTGTGGGGAACTAATCCTGCGGATCCGAGCGACTGCTCGATCTGCGGACTCGCTGTCATTAATTTCATCCACCCTGAGGATCGGAACCGCTGGACTGCTCTGCTCGAATCGGTGTTGAGCGGCGATTCGACCGAGAAAGATAAACTACTCAGAGTTCGAGGGCGCGGAGATGAGTTGGTCTGGATGAACACCAAGATCTGTCAACTGGCTGACGGCGGAGTGCTTTGCACGCTCGAGGATTACACCACTCGTCGCCGTCACGAGACAGAGTTGACCAAGTCTCAGCGACTGGAATCCATCGGCCGACTTGCGGGCGGACTGGCACACGACTTCAACAATTTCCTTTCGATCATCATGGGCAATATAGACATTGCGCAGATCAAACTCGGGTCGACGGAGTTGGTGAAATCAGAACTTGAAATCGCCATCAAGGCATGCATGAAGGCCAGCGACATCACCAAGCAAATGTTGACCTTCAGCAAGGGTGGTGCTCCAAGGACTGAGATCGCCTCGATTAAAGATATGGTTCTTGAGGCTGCAGAACTGAACAGTCATGGGTCCAAGTTGAAAATCAAACTTGAAATTGACGATAGCATCCCCGCGGTGGAAGTGGATGTCGGTCAAATCCATCAAGTGTTTGGCAATTTGATCATCAATGCCGATCAAGCCATGCCGGGTGGAGGCTGCCTGTCGATTCGAGTGACACAAGGTTCCCTTTCTGAAGAATCAGAAAAGAGGGGCGACCGAAATGCTGTGATCGTCGAGTTCGAAGATCACGGCTGTGGAATCGCAGAGGATGAGATCGACCTGGTCACGGACCCCTACTACACCACCAAGACGGACGGAACCGGCCTTGGATTGAGCACCGCATTCTGGATCATCCAACGCCATCATGGGAGGTTGAGTATCAATAGCATAGTAGGTCAGGGGACCACGGTTCGCCTCGCTCTCCCCCGAAGTACCAAGGCGATGTCTGCTGCGAAGTTAAAAGAGAACTGCACAACTGCTCGGGGTGAATACCGAATCTTGATCATGGACGACAACGATCAGGTTCGTGAAGTCCTGAGAATGATGCTGGAAGCGCTGGGACATCAGGTGGTCGACACCTCCGATGGCCAACAGTGCGTCGATGAGTACCAGAAGGCCTTCTCTGACGATCTTGTATTTGACCTGGTGATTCTCGATCTCACGGTGCCTGGCGGATTTGGCGGACGCTGGACCTTCCAGCGGTTGCGAGAGATCGAATCGAAGGTGTGTGCGATCGTGGCTAGTGGCTATGGCAATGATTCTACGCTGGCGGCGCCAGAAGCGTTCGGATTCAAAGATAGGTTGCAAAAGCCGTTCTTGATCAGTGAACTCGAAAATGTCATCGAAAAGGTGCTGGGGTAGACGACTGATCGAAGCCTCTCCAGCTGCATACGCCTTCATCGACATCCAGTGATCGTATCGATGGATCTCAGCTATTCTGTCCAGTACTCTTCACAATTCAGTACAACAGAAATTCATCATTTGTTAGAAACGAGGATAGAGATGAATAGTATTTACTCCTTGCTGTCGATACTACTTCTGCTGTCTACGAGCCAGGTTCCCGCAGGCCGCCTCGATCTCGATTCGGTGTTGCGGAATGTCAGCAATGGTGCCGTGGGTACCTAT
>DUAN01000101.1 GCA_012960845.1 Planctomycetota bacterium
GCTGTTTGGCAGGCCCAGATGTCAGTGACCGTCACCACCGTCCAGCGAAAACGCATCCTGAGAGTCTGCATCGGCGGCACCCAGACCCGAAAGACTCACGTCGAAGCCGCCTGGCAACGGATCGCCAAGGCGGGCGCCGCAGCCAGAAGCTGAACTCTCCACAAAAAAACAGCGGCCGCCCCCGGTCAGGGGCGACCGCTGTAGGCGGAGGGAGGTGTTTCTGGTTCAGTGCATCACGGACACGGTGGAAACGACAGGCCGTCGAGGCTGTCTGGCGTCGGGTCGGGTCGGCACGATGACCATGGCGAAGGAGGAGGTACGCTGCATCACCTATGGTGAACCGTACCGGTACCGGGGCCAGCGTGGATCAGGCCAGCCGTGCTAGTAGGGGCACGGAAAGAGAGTCGAACCGGGGCGAGAAGTTCGACTCTTCTCGTCGCGCTCAACCAGCCGCTCAGGTCACGCCTTACTTTGCGGTGGGGACCACCGTCAGAGCATCCAGCTTTGCCTGCCATTCGGCGGCAGACTTGTCGTGGCCCGCTTCGGGGTCGGTCTTGTGCCAGCCGTTGTAGAGATCGATGAGGTTGTGGATCGCCTTTTGGGTGCACTTGTGAGTCGCTCCGCATCGAGCCTCGAGGATGGAATACCCCTCCAGAGCGGGTGCCTGGGCATCCTCGAAGCGCCTCAGCGCCACCAGGGTCATTGATCGCCCAGTCAGGTAGATCCCGAGATATCGATCACCGTCTGAGAGTTTGAGCCGCGCGCCTTCCACAGCCTCTGATGACAGGGCATCGGCTTCGTCGAGTCGGCCGCGCTCTCGAGCGAGCGATCCCAGGTTGTGGATCGAGAGGAGCGTGGATCGGTGATCATTTCCCTTCACACGACGCCTTCTTTCGAGTGCCTCCTGGAGGAAGGGCAACGCAGCAGCCAGTTTGCCCTGGTCCTGGAGCAGCGCCCCCATGTTGTTGATCGACAGGAGTGTGCACGGGTGGTCATTTCCCCGAACGCGTCGGTACCCGTCGAGCGCCTCCTGATAGAAGGGCATCGCCTCATCCAGTTTTCCCTGGCCCTTGAGCAGCAATCCAATTTCCTTGATGGACCTGAGTGTCTCCGGATCGTCATTTCCCAGCTTGCGTCGGTATCCGTCGAGCGCCTCCTGATAGAAGGGCATTGCCTCATTCAGTTTTCCCTGGCCCTTGAGCAGCACTCCAATTTTGTAGATGGACCTGAGTGTCTCAGGATTGTCATTTCCCAGCTTACGTCGGTTCGAATCGAGCAGTTCCTTGTAGAATGGTATCGCCTCAACCGCTCTTCCCTGGCGCTGCAATAGAGCGCCCATACTCTTGATCGCGCGAAGTGTCTCCTTGTGATCATTTCCCAGAACAGTGCGGTATCCGTCGAGTGCCTCCTGATAGAAGAGAATCGCCTCATCCGGCTTGCCTTGTTCCTGGAGCAGCACCCCCATGTTGTAGATGGAGAGGAGTGTGCTCGGGTGGTCATTTCCCAGCTTACGAAGTCTGCCCTTGATCGCCTCCTGGAGGAAGGACTCCGCCTCATCCCATCTGTTTAGCAGTAGGAGCAATGTCCCCATGTTGTTGATCGAGCGAAGTGTATCCGGGTGGATATTCCCCAGCACACGGCGCCTACTTTCGAGTGCCTCCTGATAGAGGGGCATCGCCTCATCCAGATCACCCTGGCTCTTGATCAGCGCCCCCATGCTGTTGATGGTACGAAGTGTCTCCGGGTGATCATTTCCCAGAACGAGACGCCTGCCAGCGAGCGCCTCCTGATAGAAGGGCATCGCCTCATCCGGCTGATCCATATCTTTGAGCAGAGAACCCATGTTGTGGAAAGAGCGCAGTGTATTCGCGTCGTCATCTCCCAGCAGTCGGCGAAAACCATCGAGTGCCTCCTGAGTGAAGGTCATCGCTTCAACCAGTCTGTTCTGGCCATGGAGCAGCACCCCCATGTTGTTGATCGAGCGAAGGGTATCCGGGTGGTTATTTCCCAGCACACTTCGGCGCCCGTCGAGAGCCTCCTGTTGGAAGGGCATTGCCTCATCCCGCTTGCCCCAATCGCTGAGCAGTGAACCCATGTTGTGGATCGATTTGAGCGTGATGCTGGCATCACTCCCGAGGATCGTGCGCCGGATCCTCAGTGCCTCTTCCTGCGGAGGTATCGCCAGTTTGTGCAGACCGAGACGCTTGAGTTCCAATGCTACCGTATCCAGCAAGCGGGCACGCACCAGCGGATGCCCGGAGAAATCCTTGTCGATGGCCGCTAGTGCTGGATTGAAGTAATAATCAATGACGAAATTTTCTGCAACTTTGATCCAGTCGATGGTGATGCCTTGCTCAAGTTGGGAGATGCGATCCTCCAGTGCCTGACCCGCGAGTCCCGCTTTCACAAGAGTTGCTCTAATCCCGGGCATGATGTCTTTACGCAGATGGAGGGCCACCGATGGCACATCAATTCCGATTCCGCCAACTTGTCTAAGTAAAAATTGTACTGCCGTTTCAAAATCTTCGGCTCGCTCCTCGGCGATCTTGGTCGCGGCATGTGCGTTTGTTCGCTCCATCAAGGCCCACGAAAATAACGCCGACAGCGACAGGAACACCAGCGCGGTGGCGGTCAGCATGACGCGATTGCGTCGGGCGAATTTATTCAGCCGGTATGAAGTACTCGGTGGCCGTGCTTCGACCATCTCACCCGACAGGAAGTTCTCGATGTCGCGGGCGAACTCCTGGACCGTCTGGTAGCGACGTTCCGGTTCCTTCTCGAGTGCCTTCATCACGACCCAGTCAAGGTCGATCTCGAGGCGCTGAGTCAGCTGTTCGGTGCCGATCTTGAGGGTGCTGGCGTGATCGCTGGTCGTATTCTCGCTACCGGACTTGACCCGAAGACTGGGCAGAATCGGTTCTTCCCTGCTGATTCGGTCGAGGGCTTCGCCATAACTGCACTTCCGCAGATCACCGATCGCCAGCTCTCCGGTGAGCAACTGGTAGAGGATGGCCCCCAGGGAATAGATGTCGGAACGGGTGTCGATTTCCGCCCCTGCCGATCTTGTCTGCTCCGGGCTCATGTACTCGTAGGTGCCAACTAGCGCGCCATATCGGGTGTGTAGCGTCTGGTCGCAGAGAGGCTGCTGCAGGCTCTTGACCAGGCCGAAGTCGATGATCTTGGCCTGTATCTTACCGTCGATGCGCGTCACCATGATGTTGGATGGCTTCAGGTCGCGATGGACTACCGACTTGGCATGGGCGTGCTGGACTCCGCTGCAGATGTCGATGAAGAGGTGCAGTCGCTGCTCGAGGGTGAGTTGCTCCTTCGAGCAGAACTCCGTCAGGGTCTGCCCCTGGATGTACTCCATGGCGAAGTAAGGGTGATTATTTTCGGTGGCGCCGGAGGCGATGAGGCGAGCAATGGCTTGGTGGCTCATCAGCCCGAGAGCGTTCTTTTCGGCCTCGAAGCGGGCCAGGACATCTTTGGTGTCGAGCCCGGCACGGATCACCTTGACCGCCAGCTTCCGGTGCGGCTTGCAGGTTTCCTGACACAGAAAAACATCGCCAAAGCCGCCCCTGGCGATGAACTCGAGGACCTTGTACGGGCCGATCATCTTGGGAGTTTCACTTCGCAGTGTAGATGGGAGTGCAGATGGGTCCGCGGAGTGTTCTCTGGTCAGATCAAAGATCTCCGGGCACTCGTCGACGATATTATTCGCAATCCTTGTCAGGTCTTGAATGCCCGCATCCGCATCTTCGGGATCGGGATCTGACCAGGAGGAATCGGTGGTGGAAGCGTCTTTCATCGGTCCCTCCTCTCCACGCTCGGCGAGAATTTGTCGATACCGTGCGTGCCGTGCGTATCTGGAGAACCGCATCCGGACGCATGTTTCGAGATCTGTCGAGGGTGAGCATCCTCAGTCAGAAAACCACACCGTGCAGGTGGGCTCTGGATGGGTCGGCTCGAGGAGGAGGGAGATTTCATTAGTCGCAAGGTGGGGACCCTTTCCCGCGGCCAGTGTCTCGTTCGCAGAGCCATTGGAGATTACTTTGCCTCTTCTTCTGTACTGCTACAAAACGCCGCAGATGAGGGTCCAGTTCCCGAGTCTGACGGTGAATGAGCCAATAGGGTGCAGGAGCCCGGGGATCACCCCGCGGGCATACTCCGACTGCATCTGAGAAGTTACCATTCGCAGGGAACACGACTTCAGTGGCTGCAGGGGTGAGAAATTCATCAGGCGATCTATCCGCGATGAAGGAGGACGATGTCAGGACAGGGATCGGGCGGAAATGTACTGTCGGCGCTGTGCAGTTTTTTTATACCAGGGCTCGGGCAACTGCTTCAGGGTCGACTGGGTATGGCGATTCTCATGCATTTTCTTGCATGGGTGGTGTGGATCGCGACTGTCGGCTTGTTTGGCTGGGTGATCCATCTGTGGTCGATCATCGACGCAGCGAGGTTCAAGCCACGACAGGAGTGACGAGCAGTGCAGCGGCTCACTATTACTCGACAGAGTTCAGCTG
>DUAN01000102.1 GCA_012960845.1 Planctomycetota bacterium
TCGCAGTGCCACAGGAGTGACCGAAGTGACCGAAGTGATCTAGTTTCTCTCCTCTTCTGCTGGAGAGAGACGCGGGAAGGAATGTCGATGCGCAAGGATCTGTCCCTTATTCGCCGCCTGGAAAAAATCGAGAAGGAACTGGGATACTGCCAGATCAAGCTCGAGAAGGAACAGCGTCTTGCGACACGAGTACATTTTTTGAGAGCTCACCGCGACCGATTGCTGGAGGTTCTGGATCTTTTCCCAGAGCAGGATTCTGGTGCAGGAGACCGTCTCTGCGGATTGTCGTTCAGCGAGATCTCCTCTCGCATCATGGATGAAGACAAGCATCTCGATCTCGATCCGCTACGGAACTCCTTCCTGGCCATCGGTATGCGTCCTGAAGTCACCACCGAACTGGAGGAACTGGAAGTCGAGATCAGAGATGTTTCAGAACGTCTTTCGACTTTCCGTGTTTTTCACGACAAGGTTGCTGGGCTTCAGTCGGAACGAAGACATGCACTCAGTAGCTTCGATCTCTCCGGCGACGAACCCGTTCTGGCGATCTCCGATGAATTCGAAGTGACCGAGAACGATTGGAATGTGCTGACCGAAGATCTTACCAATCTGGATGACGCACTTTTCAATGTCAGTCGCACCAAGGATTATCTCACCTCGGCACGTAACTTTGTGCTGCATGCTCGTAGCCACTATTCGGTTCCCGATTGGATCGAAAAAGGTTACCTCGTCGATCTGCTGAAGCACTCGACCATCGGACGGATCCGAGAGATGCTGGAGGGCGGAGAGCGCAACTTGAAGACCGCTTTGAGTGAATTGATTTGCCTCGATAACTATCCGCTTGTCGCAGACGATTTCAAACCGATCCTTCGCCCCTTCTACAGGTTGCTATTTGATGATGTATTTCACCAGACGAAGTTTCAGGATGTACTGCAACTGATCGAGGAGAGGCTCGACCGCTCGACGCGACTTCACGATCAACTGGAGAAGTCGCGGGAGAAGGTGTTTCAGACTCAAGTCCTGAAGGAAAAGGCGCGCGAAAGCCTGTTCCACCGGATCGGCGATGAGCGCAGGAAACTGCGCCTGACCACCATCTGAGCCTTACCTGAGCCTTACTTGAGCCTTGCCTGAGCCTTACCTCGTGTCGGAAATCGGCGCCGAGGAATCGCCTCAACGAGTCCACAGTGCGTCCTTGCCCAGCCAACTTTCCAGTTGCTGTTGCGCTTGCTCTACCGTCTCCGAGTGATTTCCGGTGAGCAGCGCACGGCCGTCGCGGTAACAGATCAGCGAACCGGAGGGGCCGTCGCTGCGGATCGCGGTGGCACTCCGATGCCAGCGGATTTCACAATCCAGTTGTAGCAGGCGTGATTCAATCTCATCCAGATCGAGTTGCAACCAGGTCTCCACCGACCCACTGCCGCACAATTTCCTCAAGTGCGCTCCCGACCTCTCCTGTCGGTCAGGAACGGTGCTCTGCGATCGCAGCCCACAGCGAGGGCAGTCGGGATCGGCTTCCAGTTCGACAGCCTTTTCTCCCTCTGCAATGTTGCCTCGAAGGATGGTCCGGCGGGTTGAAACTGGAGAGTCGTGACCGAGGTTGTCCCGGTGGGGGCGTCGAATTTCATTCACCAGTAACCGGATCGCAGCCGCGGCTGCGGCGAGGCAGGCGACCGGCAGCACACCGTCCGATTCACAGGTTCCGATCGCGCCCGGAGCGGGAGATTCAGCAACCCAGCAGTGGTAACAGGGAGTTCCGGGGGGCAAGAACGACGCTGCGACCCAGCGATCTGCGATGGCACCACTATGAATCCACCCGACCCCCGTTTGCATTGCGGTCTGATCGATGAGAGTTCTGGCTGCGATATGATCGGTCGCATCCATCACCACGTCGTGTGCGAGAAAGTGAGCCTCTGCATTGGTCGGGGTGAGCATCTCTGGGATCATTTTGAGTTGAGTTCGACCGCCAATCTTGTCCAATTCTCGACCTGCCACGATCACCTTGGCCCGGCCCCTGTTGGCATCTTCCTGGTGATAGAGTACCTGGCGGTGGAGATCGGTGACCCGAACTCGATCCCCATCGAGCAGCGTGAGGAAGCCGATTCCGCTGCGCACCAGCGTCTGCGCGAGGATCGTGCCAACGCCGCCACATCCCACCAGCAACACCCGTAAACGCTGCCATTCTCGGTCGAGATCGGTGCCTCCGGTGATTCTCAACTGTCGGTCGTAACGGTCCAAGTGGCCTCCCTCGAGTGTTGCGATGCTGATTCGCCCAGCCTAAGGGCCGGTCCCCCCGGGCTCCAGAGAAGAGCGCAAGAACGATCGCCTTTGGCGGTGGGGTTGCTTCCCGGCAGATCCGGCGGTGTACTGCCGCATGCTCCGAGACCACTTGTCTACGACCAGATCGGTACAGCTGAGGGAACCAACATGACTGGACCGGGTGGACTCGAACTCGACAACATCGCACTTCCGCTGCTGCTGGCATTCCTGAGCGGCTCGATCCCCTTCACCTGGCTGATCGGAAAAGCACGCGGTATCGATCTCCTGTCGGCTGGAAGTGGCAATCCAGGAGCGACCAACCTGAGCCGGGAACTGGGAAAGTTCTACGGAGCGCTGGGGCTGATCCTCGACCTTCTCAAGGGGGCGATCCCGGTGCTCCTCACTTCAGGTCGCTGGGACCAGCCCGCCCCGCTGTTCATGGTGGGAGCGGCGGCGGTGTTTGGACACTGTTACTCACCCTTCTTGAAGTTTCGTGGGGGCAAGGGTGTCGCGACCACCGGAGGGGTGCTGCTGGTGATCGAGCCGGCGATTGCACTGCTGCTGCTGAGCGGCTGGTTCATCGGGCTGAAATCGCTGCGCAGTGTCGGGATGGCTTCGGTGACCGCCTCGGTGTTCGGAATTTGCTTGGCAGCGGTGATCCTGGCAGGTTGGCCACCACTACTGGGCTGGCTGGTGACGGCAATTTCGAGTGACTCTCAAACGGTTCTCGGCTGGGTTCTGCTGATCGTCTCGGTTCTGGTGTTGATTCGCCATCGATCGAATATTCAGCAGTATTTCCTGCCAAGTTCAAAAGAGGAGAAGCGATGAAGGTGGTGATAGCGGGGTCAGGAAGTTGGGGAACCGCGCTGGCGCACGTGGCTCGTCAGGGTGGAGCCGAGGTGACGATCCACTGCCGCAGAGCGGAAAGAGCGGACCAACTCGCTCGGGGATTCCACGATATGTTGCCGCAAGGGGCTCTCGGGGAGGGCTTCCGGGTTTCGGTCGCCGGCGATGGACCGACTCCCACTGCGGATCTGGTGATCAGTGCGGTCCCGACCCAGCAGATTCGCCAATACATGGCGGGACCAGGAGCAGAGTTACCTCGGGATGCCATCTGGGTCTCCGCATCGAAGGGGCTCGAACTGGAGACCAATCTCCTGCCATCACAGGTGCTCCAAGATTGTGGCGTAACAATCGAGCCAGCCGTACTTTCGGGGCCTTCCCATGCGGAGGAAGTGGTGGCGAATTTGCCGACCGCTGTGGTGGTGGCGGATGTCGATCTGGAGCGTGGGAAGATGATCCAGCAGATTCTCCGGACCCCTCGATTCAGGATCTACCGGAGTGACGATCGGACCGGAGTGGAATGGGCCGGGGCACTGAAGAATGTGGTGGCTTTGGGGTGTGGTATTGCAATCGGTCAAGGTTTCGGTGACAACACCGTAGCAGCACTGGTGACCCGCGGAACCGTCGAAATCTCGAGGCTGGGGACGTCCCTGGGGGGACGTCGTGATACCTTCGCCGGACTCTCGGGAATCGGTGATCTGGTGGTTACATGTTGTAGTGGGCATTCACGCAATCGAACGGTCGGGTGCAGAGTGGGTGCCGGCGAAACCGCCGCCGCAGTACTCGATTCGATGGAGCAGGTGGCCGAGGGAGTGACGACCTCCAAGGCTGTGAAACAACTCTGTTCCAGGCGACAGGTGGAGATGCCCATCGCGGATACCGTGTATCGCATTTTGCATGAAGATTTACCGGTGGCAGAAGGCGTCGAACAATTGCTGATGCGCCAACCAGAAGTAGAGTGAGGAGAGTTACGTGTACTGGGTTGTTTCGATCATCCCATCCGAAGCCCTCGATCTGCTGACCGAGAAGTTTTCGAAGGTCGGAGTGGTCCGATTCACGGTGGCCGAAGTGGAAGTAGTGAATCCTCAATCGGCAGTCCCCGCGGGGGATCAGGCCTTGAGGGTAGAGGTCGCATTGAACGAGGAGTTTCTTCAGCCGGCATTGAAGGTTCTGGAACAGATACAGAAGGCTGGCTTCGATGTCTCCACGCACGTGGGGCAACTCTCGGACGCAATGAGAACTCGCACTGGTGAACTGGGTCCGGAAGCGATTTGAAAAATTGGATGGTAGCGAAACTTTTGGTCTCGATGAGCGAGCAGGAGTGACTTGAGAAGTACATGGCGGATATTCAAGGGGCGTGCATAACAGGTAATATCGGTTCTGAGATGAACCGATGGAGGGAGAGACAGTGACCGTCAATGAGGTCCTAGAAATGGTCAGGAACAAGGGTGTTGAAGCGGTAGATTTTCGCTTCATGGATTTTCCCGGGCTTTGGCAACATTTTACGATTCCTGCCACTGGTCTCGACGAGAGCAGTTTTTCCGACGGCCTCGGATTTGATGGTTCCAGCATGCGTGGCTGGAAAGGGATCCAGGAGAGCGACATGTTGGTGGTCCCAGATCCCGACACCGCATGGATCGATCCTTTCCCCAAGATGAAGACGCTGGTGCTGATCTGTGACATCAAGGATCCCGTCACTCATGAGAGTTACTCGAGGGATCCTCGAAACATTGCGAAGCGAGCGGAAGCTTATCTGCGCACCACAGGAATCGGAGATGACGCATATATTGGCCCCGAGGCTGAGTTCTTCATCTTTGATGATATCCGGTTCGATCAGAACGAGCATTCTGGTTTCTACTTCCTCGACAGTGTCGAGGGACGATGGAACACCGGTTCAGATGAAGGGCCAAATCTTGGCTACAAGCCGCGATACAAGGAGGGCTACTTCCCTGTTCCTCCGACCGACAAGTTCAATGACCTGCGCAATGAGATGATGAAGAACCTCATCGATTGTGGCATCGAAATCGAATGCCAACATCACGAGGTCGCTACTGCAGGGCAGGCCGAGATCGACATCAAGTACAGTTCACTGCTGACCGCCGCTGACCAGTTGATGTGCTACAAGTACATCGTCAAGAATACCGCCCATCAAAATGGCAAGACGGTTACCTTCATGCCAAAGCCGGTGTGGAATGACAATGGTAGTGGCATGCACATGCACCTCTCCATCTGGAAGAACGGGGTCAACCAGTTCGCCGGTGAAGGATATGGCGGCATGAGTGAAATGGGCCTGCATGCGATCGGTGGAATTCTACAGCACGCTCCAGCTCTGGTCGCATTGACCAATCCAACCACCAATTCCTACAAGAGGTTGGTGCCTGGATTCGAGGCCCCGACACGATTGGCCTACTCCTCGCGCAACCGCTCGGCAGCGATCCGGATCCCGGTCGGGGCCACCAGTGCCAGTGCCAAACGCTTCGAGTTCCGCTGTCCGGATCCCTCCTGTAATCCGTATCTGGCCTTCTCGGCCCTGACGATGGCGGCTCTGGACGGGATCAAGAACAAGATCGACCCGGGTCTTCCTTTCGACAAGGATCTCTACGACATGCCTGCGGATCAACTTGCGGATGTGCCGAGCACCCCTGCGTCTCTCGAGGATGCTCTCAATGAGCTGGAAAAGGATCACGAATTCCTGCTCGCTGGCGATGTCTTCACCCCGGATGCGATCCGCGCATGGATTGACTACAAGAGAGAAAAGGAAGTGAACGAGTTACGGCTCCGTCCACACCCCTATGAGTTCGCACTCTACTACGACATCTAGTCGCGACGGTCGGCCGGAGGAAGTTCCTGAGAGAACTTCCTCCGGCACGACGGATGGCTCCGACTCCCTTCCAGATCGGCAGACGATTGTGCAGCTTTCGTCCTGGCTGCTAGAACATCGCCCGGTCGTTGTCGCCCTCAGCGGTGGAGTTGATTCGGCCTTGATGGCAGCGATTTCCGTCGAGGTCCTCGGTTCCGATGCGGTTGCCGTCACCGGAATTTCTGCCAGTCTTTCTCACGAGGAACAGCAAGCGGCTCGTCTCTCCGCTCGAATCGCAGGAATTCGCCATCTCGAAGTCGCTACTTCTGAACTGTCACGACCGGGCTATCGCGCCAACGCCGGTGACCGTTGCTATCACTGCAAGTCTGAACTCTATGATGTGATCCTCTCCGTCGAAGAACTGGCCCAACACACCATCATCGATGGAGCCCAGGCTTCCGATGATTCCGGGGATCGACCTGGCATGAAGGCTTCCGGTGAGCGAGGGGTGAAGAGCCCTCTGCGCCAGTTTGGCATCGACAAGCCACAGGTACGGGAGATGGCACTACGCCGAGGATTGCCCAGCTGGGATCGACCGGCACGACCGTGTCTTGCGAGCCGCGTCCCGGTGGGAACCGAGGTGGACCGGCGGCTGTTGCAACAGATCGAGGCGCTCGAGGCTCTGCTCTCCGGTGAAGGATTTTCCATCTATCGAGCCCGATGCGGGGGGAATCGAGTGGTGGTCGAGATCGACCTCGAGCAACTGGATCAGTGCGCCGATGATCGTTGGCGTCAGCGCTTCGAGGCACTGGCCAGATCCCTCGGAATCTCCGAATGCTGGCTCGATGCCCGAGGATACGGCGGGCCGGGACCGGCTCGGCTGGAACCGCTGATCGGCTAGATCGAGCCCTTCCACTCGATCCGCGCGGAAAAGGTCGAATCTTGGCTGTTTCGACCCCTCGATGAACTTGCACAACTCTCTCTGGATCCGTAGGTTATTGGACTCGGGCCGGGACTCTGCGAAGCCATTTCAGGTGTCGTGGATCTCGAAGTCCGACCTGGTTTGTCGGGAGGATCGCTTGGTTCTGCAGATTGCGACCATCGATGGGCCTGCCGGCTGTGGAAAGAGTAGCGTTGCCCGGCTACTGGCGGCTCGCATCGGAGGACGGATGTTCTCCAGCGGACGCCTTTACCGGGGCATCACTTGGTTGGCTCTCGAGCATCGAGTGGCTCTTCCCGATCGGCAGCGAGTTGGTGAATTGATCGAGAACCATCGACTGGAAATCGTCGCATCTTCCGATTCGTTCAGGGTCGAGGTGGATGGATTCGATCCGGGAGATGTACTGGATTCGACCCGGGTGACCGGAGAGATCCATCACATTTCCAATGATCCTGCAGTGAGAAGTGCAGTGTTGCCGTTGCAGCGCAACTTGCCCGCAGATCTTCCGGTGTTTGCAGAGGGTCGAGACATGGGAACCGTGGTGTTTCCGGATGCCCCGGTGAAGATCTTCCTGACCGCCTCCGTCGAGGAGCGAGCCAGGAGAAGACAGGTGGAACTGAGTGATCGCCTTTCGGAGGACTTGCCACTCGAGGTGGTCCAGGAGCAGGTGGCACGCAGGGATGCACTAGATGAAGAAAGAGAAGTGTCGCCACTGATGGCGGCTCCAGATGCAGTGACAGTTGATACGACCTTGCTCGACCTGGAGGAGGTGCTATCGGCGATCATGAAGAGGATCCCGCGTTCGTGGAACCGGGGGCCAACTGGTTCTACTTCCTGAGTCGCGCCGTGGCGGGATTTTTCTGCTGGTGTTTGTTCCGGCCGACCCGCCAAGGTGTTGAGAAGGTGCCTGAAAGTGGCGGCTTCTTGCTGGCGGTGAACCACTCGAGTTTCCTGGATCCGGTGATGGCCGGGACCAATCTGAAGCGCCCACTGGCGTACATGGCGAGAAGTACTCTCTTCAGGCCCGCTCCGATCGGGATGGCCTTGAGGGGGATGAATGCCCTTCCGCTCGAAAGAGAAGGGGTCGGAATCTCTGCATTCCGTTCGGTGATCGACCACCTCTCTCGCGGGGGAGGTGTACTGGTCTTTCCCGAGGGAACCCGGAGCCGAAGCGGCCGGCTCGGTCGCTTCAAGGGCGGAGTGGTGAAACTGGCGAGAATGTCCGGGGTCCCGGTGGTCCCGGCGATGATCGTGGGAAGTGATCGAGCGCTGGGACGGGGCCAGTGGTTGCCTCGGACGGTACCGTTGGAGATCCGCTTCGGCGATCCGATCGACTTGCTCGATCCAGCGGAAGACGCAGGTGAGGCGTTGGCTCGTCTGCGGGCGGCGATGGTTCGACTCGCTCCAGAGTGTGTCGATGAAGAGCGGGTCGTCGATGATAAAGAACAGTGACATCGAACAGTGATATCGAACAGTGTGATAAGAAAATGAACGGCATCGATCTCTAGCCGGTGATGGTCACCAGCAGAGGTCGGACAAACAAGGACGAGTGAATCGAAGCCGTGGACGGGCGCGAAGGTCGAGCCCGGGCTTCTCACAGTCCGTAACCAGAAAAAAGAGGCCTTTTCATGGCCAGAACGGTCAGACCAGAACTGCTCAAGCAGTTTGATCTTCGGGGAGACTCCCTGGAGAAAAAAGTAGAAGAATACCTCGAGGGTGACTCTCTCGATAATGTCGAAGAAATCCTCCTCGACTCGATTGGTGATTTCGAAGAAGACAAGATCATCGTCGGCACAGTGGTCAGCGTCAGCGACGACTGGGTCATCGTCGATGTGGGCTACAAGGCCGAGGGTGAAGTTCCAAAGAACCACTTCGAGGGTGCCGAGATCAATGTTGGAGACAAAGTCGATGTCCTCATCGAGGAAGTCGATGAGACTGACGGCCGAATCATGCTTTCCAAGCGCAAAGCGGATCGCATCAAGGGCTGGGAACAGGTGGTCGACACCCACAACGAGGGTGACGTGGTCAGCGGCCGCGTGATGAGGAAAATCAAGGGCGGCTTGTTGATCGACATCGGCGTTCCGGTGTTCTTGCCCGCTTCTCAGATTGCCATCCGCAGGGTGGGTGACGTCTCCGAATTCGTCGGGCGTGACCTGGAATGCAAGATTATCAAGATCGATGAACCTCGCATGAACATCGTCGTCAGCCGTCGCAAACTGCTGGAAGAACGTCGTGACGAGATGAAGTCGAACCTGATGTCTGAAATCGAACTGGATCAGGTCCGAAAAGGGATCGTCAAGAACATCACGGACTTCGGCGCATTTGTCGACCTCGGTGGAATCGACGGACTACTTCACATCACGGACATGTCATGGGGCAGGATCAATCACCCCAACGAGATCCTCGCCGTCGAGCAAGAGATCGATGTGAAGGTGCTCAAAATCGACAAGGAGCGCGAGCGAATCTCTCTCGGCCTGAAGCAGACCCAACCCAGTCCCTGGGACGACATCGAGGAACGCTTCCCGATCGGTGCAAAGATCAGTGGCAAGGTGGTCAACGTTCTCTCCTACGGTGCGTTCATCGAACTGGAAGAAGGCATCGAGGGACTGGTACACGTTTCCGAGATGTCCTGGACCCGTCGAATTTCGAACCCCAAGGAGGTGGTCGATGCGGGCCAAGAAGTCGACGTGGTGGTACTCGAGATCAAGAAGGAGAAGCAAGAGATCAGCCTCGGTATGAAGCAGATCGAGGTGAATCCTTGGGAAGTCGTGGCCCAGAAGTACCCTGTCGGACACTACATCAGCGGTAAGGTTCGTAACCTCACCAACTATGGTGCCTTCATCGAACTCGAGGATGGGATCGACGGACTCTTGCATGTCAGTGATATGTCATGGACACGCAAGATCATTCACCCCTCGGAGAAGATCGAGAAGGGTGAAGAGATTCACGCGGTGGTCCTTGAAGTCGACCAGGAGCGCAAGCGCATTGCACTGGGCCTCAAGCAGATGGAAGAGGATCCCTGGATCCGTTTCATTCCTGAGACCTATGTGGTGGGTACGGTGATCCGGGGAACCGTCACCAAGACCACCAACTTCGGCGCCTTTGTTCAGATGGATGAGGACCTCGAGGGTCTGCTACACATCTCGGAGCTCTCCGAGGACAAGGTCGAAGCTCCTGAAGAGGTGGTGAAGATCGGTCAGCAGGTCGATGTGAAGGTGATCAAGGTGGACGAGGAGAACCGAAAGATCGGTCTCAGCCTCAAGGAGGTCACGGAGGAAGAGAGTGGCCAGCTGTCGGCACTCTACGCCGAAGCCGCTGAGGGGGAGTCGCCGACTGCTGTGGGATCGGTGCCGGAGAACTTGCCCGATGAGATCCCCGATCTTGGCGAGGTGGTCGACCAGATCGATGCGCCTGCTGCGGTGGAAGACGATGCGGCGGGGGACAAAGCTCCGGCTGACGAACCGGCTGCGGTGGAAGCCTCGGATGAAGTCGCCGAAGCGGTCGAATCTGCGGTCGAGGAACCTGCTGCGGAAGAACCCGCTGCGGAAGAACCCGCTGCGGCGGAATCGGCTGTCGAGGAAGTATCTGCTGAAGTTGCCGAGACCGTCGAATCTGCGGTCGAGGAACCTGCTGCGGAGGAACCGGCTGCGGAGGAAGTGGCACAAGACGAGACGACCCCAGAGAAAGATGGGGAGTCGCAGGAATCCTAGATTCCCGGGAGCTCTCATGTTCGAGTGGATGACTACAACCAAGCGCAGCGCTGGTTTGATGCTGTTCTGTGTCCTCGTCACCGCAGTGGCTCTTGCCACTGGCGGTGACGAGGACCAGATCCCTCGGTCATTGAATCCAGCCCTGTCCGATCAAGCGGTGTCCAATGCCGCTGCAAGAGTGGAACTGCAGTCGCCTGCAGGGCCCACTCCGAGGGAAGCCGCAGGCGATGCGGTGACTGAGTTTCTCACCTCTCGCTATCAGGATGCCGTTCGCTCCTATGAGAACGGCAACTTCGAAAAGGCGTGGCGTATCTGCGAAGCACTGATGGTGCTGGCCCCTGACAATTTTCCATTGAGACTCGATGTCAGGAAACTGCGTCGAAGGGCGCACGGGAGACACCTCAGTCATAGTGTTTTCGTGGTCCGTTTCGAACGTGACGAGGCAGAGTCTGCTTTCCCGCTGTCCTTGCTCGAAGGTTCTGTGGTGCTGGAAAATCTATCGCAAGAGAAGATTCTGTTTGGAGATCAGGAGCAGAATCCGGTGCTTGGCCAGGTGGCGTGGAGCGTCCATGAGGTCTACCAGAATGGCACGGTTCGATCCCTCTCGGACGTCCGTGTCTTGCGCATCGAGAGTGGATTTCAGGTCGAAGCCGGTGCCAGCCGTGCCATTCCAGTCACCTTGCCGTTACCGGTACCGGGCGCGATGCCGGTGCTCCAGCAATGGGCCGTGACCGGGGTGACGATGCCGGTCCGGCTGGTTACCGCCGAGGGAGAGGTCAGCCGAGGAATCCCGTGGCTGGAGGAAACTGGACTGGTGGTTCCCGATGGATACCAATCGATTGAAAACGATCCGAAGGGCGAATTGCGAAAGTCGCTGCTCGATGGAGATCCGATCCGGATGGCCATTTCTCAGTACCTGTGGCTGAAACAGCGGCGTGATTCGAAGAGGTCACCCAATCCTCTCGACCCGATCGTCGACGACCTGCTCGCCTCCCTGGGGTCTCATCGAGGAGTGCTCGACGGATTGATCGTGATGTCCCTGGAAGAGGTGACGGGGTTGATCCGGGAGCGATCTGCGAGAGCATGGAAGATATGGGGAGTGACTCGTCAGGTTCGCCGTGGATCCGACAAGCTCAAGGACTGATTGCGGGGGAACTGATGTCAGAAGAAAAACTCAACCTTGCCGATCCTGCCTTTGATGAGGTGACACGTGGGGTAGTCACCATAGACACCAGAGAAGAGTTGAAGAAGAAGTGGATCCGGTCCCGTGAAGAAGATCGTCCTCTGCGGGTCAAACTAGGAGTGGATCCGACCAACCCTCAACTTCACATCGGTCATGCGGTTCCCCTCAGAAAACTGCGCCAGTTCCAGGACGCAGGTCATGTCGCAGTACTGATCATCGGCGATTACACCGCTTGTGTCGGAGACCCATCGGGGAAGGACAAGACGCGCCCAACACTGACTCATGATGCGTGTCGTGAGAATGCTCAGGATTATCTGAAGCAGGCCTGGAAGATCCTCGATCAGGAGCGCACAGAACTGCGCTGGAATGGCGATTGGTTTCGCGAGATGTCATTTCTCGATGTGATCGCGCTCTGTGGCAGGACCACGGTCGCCCGGCAACTGGAAAGAGATGACTTCAGCAAGCGTTACTCCGGAGGCCATCCGATCAGCGTTCACGAGTTCATCTACCCCCTGATGCAAGCCTGGGATTCGGTTCAGGTCGAGGCCGACATCGAGGTGGGGGGAACGGACCAGACCTTCAATTTACTGCTGGGGCGCGATCTGATGAGACAGGAGGGCCTGGAGCCACAGGTTTGCATGACCACACCGCTGCTGGTCGGGACCGATGGATCGATGAAGATGTCGAAGAGTTACGGGAACTCGATCGGAATCAGCGACCCCCCCGAGGAGATCTACGGCAAGACGATGTCGGTCCCCGATGAGCAGATGAGAGAGTACTTCACCCTCGCATCGGATCTGTCCCTCTCGGAGATTGACCAGGTTCTTGCTGCATCTCCCCGCGAAGCGAAGGGGAACCTTGCCCGTACCCTGGTCCGCCTCTACCACGACGAGGAACAATCGTTGGCGGCGGAGGCTCACTTCTTGCGAGTCTTCAGCCAGAAGGCGATGCCGGAGGTGATCGAGGAGTACACGGTTTCACCAGCAGACCTGGAAGACGGCAAGATCTGGGTGGTGAAGTTAATTGTCGACTCCGGATTGGCGGTCAAGAATAACGAGGCTCGTCGCAATATCGAAGGCGGTGGCGTGCGAATCGACGAACAGCGCCTCGAAGATCATGGCAGCCAGATCGAGGTTCGTGATGGAATGGTGATCCAGGTCGGCAAGCGCAAGTTTCGTCGGATCCGAGTCGGCTAGCGCCGTTCGAATTTCACCTCACCACTGAGCACCAGTTCCAGGGCACGTGGGTAAGCGATCTTTTCCGCATCGAAGACGCGTTGGGCCAGATCCTCGACCGTATCCTTTGCCTCGACGGCTACTCTATGTTGAAGGATCACCGGGCCATGATCGTAGTCGTCATCGACGAAGTGGACGCTGCAACCACTGAACGATTCACCCGCTTCGAGCACTCTCTGGTGAACTCGATCTCCATAGCACCCCTCGCCGCCGTGCAACGGAAGTAATGAGGGGTGAATGTTGAGTACCCTGCCGAGCCAGTTCTGTGGTATCTCCAGTTTGCGCAGCCAGCCGCCCAGTAGTGCAAACTGACATCCCGCATCATCGAGAGCTTGAAAGATCTGGTCGGAAGCCGCCGGCTCCTTGCAGCGGTGGATCTGGTGGGGGATACCCAGGCGAGAGGCACGTTCCAGGCCGCCGGCACCCGGCCGGCTGGCAATCACCAGATCGATGGAGGCAGCGATCGACCGCTGCTCGATGACCTGGTGCAAGTTCTCCAGGCTCCGGCCTCCGCCGGAAAGAAGAAACCCGATGCTCGCCGGGTCGGCGCTCATCGGGTTTGATCCGCTACTCTGGTCACTGGCACCTGGCCTACAGGTCGTTCAGGCTGGTGAGAATCTGGCCGATCAGTCCGTATTCGAGCGCTTCCGTAGGTGACATCCAGCAGTCTCCGTTGGTGTCCTTCTCGACTTCTTCCAAGGTCTTTCCGGTTCCATCTGCGATCAACTGATTGCAGCGCTTGCGTAACTTCATGATCTCTTCTGCGGTGACTTCGATCTCCGACGCCTTGCCACGGACACCACTCGATGGCTGGTGGATCATGATCCGGCTATTGGGCAGGGAGAAACGACGCTCCTTGGGAGTGGCCAGCAAGATCACGGTCCCGGCAGAGGCGTTCAGTCCATTGGTGATGCACAGCACAGGACTCCGGATGAACTGGATGGCATCATGAATGGCAAAACCATCATCGGCCGATCCTCCTGGAGTATTGATGAACAGTCGAATCGGATCATCAGACTGAGAGTCGAGCCACATCAGTGCCGGCACAATCTTGCTGGTCAACTTCGGTGAGACCTCTTCGGAGATGAAGAGGGTCCGCTGCTTTTCCATCAGTTCACGCATGAACGGAACCTTGGCTTTTTTCTTCTTCTCGTCGTCGGATTCCTTGTCGCTGTTCTCGAACGCATCGTACGAGTAATCAAATTCTGTCATCCGCTTTCTTTCCTTCCTGGGCCTCAGCGGCCAGGTTTCATGAATTCAAAAAGTTCACAATCAGGCGTGTCAGTCTCGGTTCTGCTTCAGCAGCCACCGCAAGGATCTCCTCGACCGACACTTTCTTCAAGTCTTCCGGGTCGCAAAGATCGGTGACCACCGAGATTGCGGTGGCTCTAATCCCCTCATGGGCACAGATGATGGCTTCCGGGATGGTCGACATTCCCACCACATCCGCCCCCAGAGTGCGAAGCATCCGGTATTCGGCCCTGGTTTCAAGGTTGGGCCCGGGAACGGCGACGTAGACCCCTCGAGTCGCTCGAATTTCCAGAGAGGAGGCAATTTTCTCCATCCTGACCACCGATTCGAGGCAGTACGGTTCCGACATGTCGGGGAATCGAGGTCCCCAACGGTCGACATTGGCCCCCGTCAGGGGGTTCTGCCCGAGCAAGTTGATGTGATCATCGAGCAGCAGCAGGTCTCCCTTCTGCAGATCGGGATCGATTCCGCCGCAGGCATTTGAGATGATGGCAGAAGTCACTCCCAGTCGTCCGGCGACTCGCATCGGCATCGAGATGTCGGCCATCGACCAGCCCTCGTAGGTGTGAAATCGCCCCTCGAAGGCGAGCACCCGGGCCGACCCGATTTGACCGATGTGGAGTCGGCCGGCATGACCCGGTGCGGTGGATACGGGGAATCCTGGGATCTCTTCATAGGGAATCGTCAACGGCTGCGAGATCTCGTGCACCAGGGCTCCGAGTCCGGTACCGAGGACCAGGACCGTGTCAGGGGGGGCTCCGGTGTTGAGCGATGCGATCGCCTCGGCAGCCTTTTCGACTCGTTGCAGGAACTGTTGACCTGCCTCGAGGATGCGATTCATTCGAACTCCTTCTTCGCCCTACTGATCCTTCTGAGGACCGGTCCATCGACTCAATAGTTTCTTTACCTGATCCAGTTCAGCCTCACACAACAGGATGCACTTGTTCCGATGGCGTTCCCCGCGGATCCATCTCAGGTCCTTCTTTCGCATCGCGAGGCTCCGGGCCAGTAGATCCACGATGGCCTGGTTGGCCTTGCCCTTTTCGGGAGCCGTGGTGATTCTCACCACCAGTGATCCGTCGCGGATGCCCGTGATCTCGTTTCGAGAAGCTCCGGCGATCGCCCTGATCGACATCTCGACTCCCTCGTCAGTCTGGATCAGTGAGACAGGAGTATAGGATGACATGGAAATCCTTCCATCCTAATCCCGGGTCTCACGCAGCATCTGACGCAGGCGTGGCACCGTCTCGGGAGCGATCCTTTGCCAGAGAGGGGTCGCATCCTCTTTCCTCTCTGCCCACTCGAGCAGCAAGGTGACATAGATCAACATTTCCGCCGGCGGACCGGCTTCGATCCACAGGTCGAGTCTCGATCCAGGGGCGATTTCCTTCCACAGGAGGTAACGCCCGACTTGCTCTTCGGTATCCCGGTAGATCACCCGATCTTTCTCGATCCTCACAATACTGGCGGCGAAATCACCGGACGCACTTCCCTCGATGAGGCGGCCGGAGCGCCGTGGGAGGTCGATGGGTGGCAAATTGGCGAGGGCCAGGTCGAACTGCTCGAGGAATTCATGATGGTGGTCGATCACCAGCATCGCCGATTCTGGTAAGCCGTCGCGCAGTGCGGCATCGCGCAGGATGCTGGAAGACTCTCGTCCGGCAAAGGATCGATTGAAGGCACTCCAGCCCTCTCTCAACACGGGGCCCACCTCTGGCGTCAGTACCGCGGCTGCAGCCTCGCGGGCTTGACTCACCTGGGCACGTAGCTGCGGTTCCAGATCACGGGTCTCGGGAAGTAGTGCCCTGGAAACGACCCCGTCGATGATGTCTTCCGCCTGGGCAAACCGGCCCTCCTCGAGCAACGTTTTTACCTCGCTGTTGGCCTCGGCCCACAAGATGATCGCCTCGCTGGTGAGTCGTTCGAGGAACAGATTGCGCTGCTGCCACGCCTCGGTGCTGGCAAAGTCTTCGGAGAGGGTGAGAGCCTCTTCACGTGCACGAGCAGGGTTCCTTGACGATCTCCAACCCTCGGCTCGAGCCAGTGCCTCCTGCCAGGTGAAGAGCGCACGATCTTCCAGTTCCGCGGCCTGCTCCAGCTCCAGTTTCAGTTGCTGGGCCAGCACCTTGGCACGTTCTCCCGCTCGGGTCCCCGGATGTGCTTCGACCAGTTCCAGTAGTTTCTGGAGCTTCTGTTGTGGCTTCACCTCCTGCTGGGTGGCGGAGAGAATGTCGGCGAGATGGCTACGAGCACCTTCTTCGCGAGAGAGTGCATCGACTCGCTGATGCTCTGCTTCGATGGCCAGTTCCAGATCGGTCACTCTAGGCTGAAGATCCAACGGTATCTTTTCGATCGACTCCAGCAGTTCCTCGGCGCCCTCAGGGTGCCCTCGACTCACGAAGGATTCGGCCAGGTCGAGAGTCTTGGAGACTGCGTCGAAGTACTGGGAAGCCTGTTGAGCGGCACGAGTTTTCTCGTCCTGGTTCTTCTGCCACTGCATCCAACCGGCGATCGATCCGATCAAGATGACGAGGAAGATCAGCAGTTTCAGCCTCGATGGACCGCTCTTTCCGGCGGAGCCGTCGATCCCTCTCGAGCCGTGATCTTGCAACAGTTGATCCAGTTCCTCTCCGAGGACCCTGGCGTTGGCGGGTCGCTGATCCCGATCGGGATCCATCATTCGAGCCACCAGTTGAACCACCTCGGCGGGGACCTGTGGGGCCACTTCTGCGAGATCGGGGGGAGACGTGGCCTGGATGTGTTTGAGGATCACCTCTCGCGCTCCAGCTCCGCGATACGGGGTACGACCTGCGAGGCAATGAAAGAGGGTTGCGCCGAGAGAGTAGATATCGGCACGCTGATCGATGGAATCTCCACGCGCCTGTTCCGGTGCGATGTAGTGCGGAGAGCCGCTGACGCCGTCCTTCTGGGAAGCGACGCCCGATTCGTCAGTGGTGCGTGCAATTCCAAGGTCTCCGATCTTGACTGCACCGTTGCTGGAGATCATCAGATTGCCCGGTTTGATGTCGCGATGAACCATTCCCATTTTCTCTGCATATTCGAGACCGGTGGCTGCGTCCCTCGCACATCGCAGAGCCTGATCCAGAGGGAGGGCTCCACCCTCATCGATCAACTTCTCTACCGATCCTCCAGCCACCAGCTCCATGGTGAAGTAGTGATGGGAATCTTCTTTCCCGACATCGTAGACCTGGACGATGTGGGGGTGACTGAGGCGACCTGCGGATCGGGCTTCACGGATGAACAAGGAGATGAACTGGGGATTCCGGGTGTACTTTTCGGCCAGGATCTTGAGGGCGATCGGGCGATCGAGAGATTTCTGGCGGGCACGATATACGGTCCCCATCCCACCTCGCCCGATTCTCTGTTCGACCTGGCAGCCGCCGATTTCGGAACCCAGCAGTGGATCGTCATCGGTGAGGAATGTGAGCCGTGTGATGCCCACTTCGATGTGGTCATTGTGACGCAGGGTAGTGGGCTCGGAGATCTCCTCGCCATTGACCAGCACACCGTTGGTACTCTCCAGGTCACGGATGATACAGGCGTCATCTCGGCACTCGATCTGGCAGTGTCGCCGGCTGATCTCCTCGTCTCGCAATGAGATCTGGGCAGTGCTGTCGCGGCCGATGAGCAGCACCGCTTGTTTTTGAATCGACCATGTACTTCCCCGGTCAGGTCCCTTCTCTGCGACGATCCGAGGCATCAGTTCACCTCTTCCTGCGACTGGTAGAGTGCGCGGCCGAGGCGAATCCAGGTGGCGCCCTCTTCTACGGCAACCTTCCAGTCTCCCGACATCCCCATCGAGAGGTGCTCGAATTGGGGGACAGAAGTGGCGGGAAGTTGTTGCTGAATCGTGGTCCTCAGTTGACGCAGGGCGCGGAAGACCGGTCGGCTCTGTTCGGCAGACCAGTCGGGAGCCATCGTCATCAAACCGCAGAATCGAAGGGCCGGAAATTGATCGATCCAGCGGAGGATCAGATCGGAAGCCTGCACCGGGTCGATGCCCGCCTTGCGAGATTCTCCAGCGATGTTGACCTGTACCAGCACGGGTAACTGGGCCACCAGATGGTCCTCCACCCATGTGTCGAGTGAAGCGGCGAGCCGTTCCGAATCGAGCGAGTGAAACAAACTGATTCGTGGAGCCACGTCACGGATCTTGTTGCGTTGCAGCCTTCCGATGAAGTGCCAACCGTCTGGATCCTGGCCAGGGTTGGTCTTTTCGACCAACTGGTCCGCTCGATTCTCGCCGAGGGGTCCATATTCGCCATCGAGCAGCATTCGAGCATCATCTCGAACGAGGTACTTGGTCACTGGAAGAATTCGAGCGGGCTCGGTACCCGGTGGAGTCAGGTCGCTGACCTGAGCGTTGAGGCGATTCCAGTTCTCCTCGAAGAGGGGCATGTCGAGAGCCAGCAGGCTTCTCTTCATGTGGTTTCCTCCGTCTGGGCGATGTCGAGGCGAATCGCCTCGGGGCCTAGCAACTCACGAAGTTCTTCGATCAACTCCTGGGTCGCACTGGTGAGGAGTCGATTCCCGCAGGGAATTCTCCACGAATCTGGTCCATGCTGATCGAAGATCAGGGTCACTGGCAACTTGCCTGGATGACGGTGAAGGATCTCCTTGGTCTGGAATAGCATCGCTTCATCGCTATCGGAAGGGAACTGGATGCCGATCTGTCTCACGAACTGTTCGGAAGCCACCTCGAGGGGCAAGATTCTGTTGACCCTGATCTGACTGCCGCTGAGACCCCTTTCCTGGTCGTCCGTATTCTTTGAGGTTCCCTGGATCTCTGCGGTTCCCTGGATGATGAGAACCTGATCCGTTTCGAGGAACTCGCTAGAGGTCTTGAAGGTCTTGGGAAAGACCACCGCATCGATCGAACCTGAACGGTCCTCCACGGTCAAGACGGCCATCGCTTCACCGCGTCTGGTCTTCACCTTTCGAATCTTCGAGACCATCGTCGCAAGTGTGACCAACTTCTGGTCCTGCTTGGTGGTCAGTTGGGAGATCAGATGGGTGCGAAGTGGTTCAATCTCCGCCTCGATCCGCTCGAGCGGATGGCCGCTCAGGTAGAAGCCCAGCGACCCCTTCTCCCTCGACAACGTCTCACCGTCACTCCACGGCGGGACGTCGGGCCAAGATTCCTCAACGGTGGGGGCCGAGTCCGCTGCAAACAGGCTCAACTGACCGGCACGTCGTTCGGCGTGCACCCGTTTTCCTTCTTCGATGGCATCCTTGACTGCCGCATGGAGAGCCGAGCGACTCGGGCCCAGACCTTCGAAGGCCCCGGCACTGATCAGTTGTTCCAGAACCATCTTGTTGACCAGCTCCGGTTCCACTCGAGAGGTCAGATCAAACAGGCTCTTGAATGGACCCTTCTTCTCACGTTGCTGGACGATCGCCTCGATGGCCTTCTCTCCGACTCCCTTGAGGGCGACCAGTCCGTAGACGATCTTGCCATCCTGCAGCGAGTAGGTCTTGCTCGATTGATTGACATGGGGCGGCAGCACTTCGATGCCCAACCTCTTGCACTCGTCGAGGTAGGTGACCAGTTGATCGACCGCTGAGATGTAGCAAGACATCACTGCGGCGAGGAATGCTTCGCCATGATTCGCCTTGAGATATGCGGTTCTGTAGGAGATCAGCGCGTAGGCGGTCGAGTGCGACTTGTTGAAGCCGTACTTGGCAAATTGCTCGATCTGTTCGAAGATGGCCTTCGAGATCTTCGGCTCGATGTCGCTTTGGGTCTTCGCTCCCTCGACGAACTGATCCCGGTACTTCTCCATCAACTCGATCTTCTTCTTGCCCATCGCTTTCCGGAGGTTGTCTGCGTCGTTCATCGAGAAGCCCGCAAGGTCGTGGGCGATCTTCATCACCTGTTCCTGATAGAGGATCACCCCGTTGGTCATGTGCAGGATCGGCTTCAGGGAAGGGTCGAGGTACTCGACCTTTTCCCTGCCATGTTTGCGGTCGCAGTAGAGGGTATGCATACCCGAACCGAGTGGACCGGGTCGATACAGCGCCAGAACTGCGATCAGATCCTCGAAGCAGTCGGGAACCAGGTTTCGAAGCAACTTTCTCATGCCGTCGCTCTCGAGCTGGAATATGCCGTGGGTCTCGCCCTTGCAGAGCAACTGGTAGGTGGCCTCGTCATCGAGCGGAATGGTCTCGATATCGATCGATTTACCCTGTTGGGCGATCAGGCGGCAAGCTCGATCGATGATGGTGAGATAGCGCAGCCCAAGGAAGTCCATCTTGAGCAGACCCAGTTGCTCCAGCGTCTCCATCGGATACTGGGTCACGATGTCATCGCCGTTTTTGGAGAGCGGGATCAAGTCGGTCAAGGGGCGGTCGGCGATGACCACCCCGGCGGCATGGGTAGAGCAGTGACGATTGAGCCCCTCCAGTCGCATCCCGACATCGAACAACTCCTGAAAGCGCGGATCCTTTGCCGCGGCAGCGAGCTTTGGTTCCTGTTCCAGAGCTTCTTCCAGTTTGATGCCAAGAGTGTCAGGAACCTTCTTGGCCAGTTGATCGACATCGCTAAGAGGGATACCGAGGGCTCTCCCGACATCGCGAATCACCGCCTTGGCCGCCATCGTCCCGAAGGTGATGATCTGACACACTCGATCTTTGCCGTACTTCTGCTGCACGTACTGGATCACCTTTTCACGGCCCTCCATGCAGAAGTCGATGTCGATGTCAGGCATCGAGATCCGGTCCGAGTTGAGGAATCGTTCAAAGATGAGGTCGTACTTGAGCGGGCAGAGAGTGGTGATCGAGAGGCAGTAGGAAACGATCGAGCCGACCGCAGATCCTCGACCGGGGCCGACCGGAATCCCCTCCGATCTGGCGTACCTACAAAAATCCCAGGTGATGAGGAAATAGGAAACAAATCCCATCTCGATGATCACCGAGATCTCGTAGGCGAGGCGCTGGCGCGCTTCCTCGGTCGGTTCGGGGTAGAGTCTCGAAAAACCTTCCTCGACAAGTTCGAGGAATCGTTCCTCGTTCTGCCCCTGCAACGCTTCGGCGGTGGAGGAGGCCTCGTCAGCCTTCTTTGGCGTCTCTTTTTCCTCGATGAAGACGGGCAGGAATGTCTTTCCCGTCTCGAGCTCGAAATCGACCATCGAGGCGACATCCATCGTGTTGGTGATGTACTCGGGGTAGTCACCGAAGAGTTGTGCCATCTCCTTGCCACTGCGGAAGTAGAAGGAATCGGAGTCGAATGCCATCCGATCTTCATCCTCCATTTGCTTGCCGGTGTTGATGCAGAGGTGCACTTCCTGTGCGTGTGAATCTTCCTTGCGAAGGTAGTGCACATCGTTGGTCGCGATCACCGGAACACCCAGTTTTCTGGCCAGTTCCGGGGCACGTTCCAGGATGCGTTTTTGCTCCACCAGGCCATGGTCTTGTACTTCCATGAAGAAGCGTCCCGGCGCAAAGGTGTCGATGTATCTTCGTGCACACTGCTCCGCCTTTGCTGAATCTCCATGGAGTAACGCTCGATTGATTTCCCCGGAGAGGCATGCCGATGTCGCGATGAGACCCTCGGAGTGCTGGCGCAGCAGCTCGTGATCGATCCTCGGTTTATAATAGAATCCCTCGGTGTAGGCAGCACTGGTGAGTTTCAGCAGGTTTCGGTATCCGATCTCATTCTCCACCAGCAAGACCAGGTGGAATGCGTGCTGCTTGCCCTTTTCTCGCTTGCGGTCGTGTCGGCTTCCATCGGTGATGTAGGCTTCGATTCCGATGATCGGCTTGATGCCTTGGGCGTGACAGGCGTTATGAAACTCGACCGCACCGTACATGTTGCCGTGGTCGGTCAACGCCAGCGCCTGCATTCCCTGGTCTTTCGCCATCGATACCAGTGCTGGAATGGTGCTGACCCCATCGAGCAGGCTGTAATGGCTGTGCACATGAAGATGGCAATATTGATCGGAAACTTGTGCCAAGACTCCTCCGGCTGCTGAGATGATTGTTCGAGGGGATGATTCCCCAGTCCCGGTTGTAGGGGCCAGACAGGGGACGGGCAAGTGCCACGGAGACTTGATGCCATCGCAGTTGGGTGTGATCCTCAAAGGAGAGGGGGAACCTTTGATTCCAGCAGAGCCAGACTCGCCGAACAAGTCGACAGAAGAGGGCCAGCCCGAACCGGGCCAGGAAGTGGATTCTGTGGTGGGGGAGGCGGTTCCGTCCGAACCTCATGCCGACCCTCAGGCGGAGGAGCAGGAGTCTCCCGAGACGGGGGATACGGGCACCTCTACCACTCCTCGCCGTGCCTTCGCCCGTCTGCGCGACGAGGAGCAGAGAGTGGCAGGAGGGGGGCGCTGGAGCGTCGATGCGAGCCGTCGTCACTGCCATCGTTGCGCTGAGGAGATCCCTCGAGGAAACCCCTTCTGGACCGTCCTGGCCGAGGCGGATCCAGACCAGGCGGGGGAGGCAGTGGCGGCGTTTTTTTGCCGCCAGGACCACTGTGAGGGGTGTATTGAGTCGTTGGATGAAGATCCCTTCTTCGCCCGCTGGAAGACCACGGTGCCAGCCCCGGAGGGGCCGCCACGGCGAATCGTCAACATCGCATCTCTTCATGCCACCTTCCTTTCCCTGATCGATTCTCTCGATGGTGGCGAGGATGTGGGTGCTCTCGCCGGGGCAGATGAGACGGCAGATCCGGTGTCGTCGGAGAGTTCCACACCAGCGGCGAAGGATGAGGCTTCCGCAGGGATGGGATTGGCGCAGGAGGAGCAAGAAGAGCCGCAAGAAGAGCAGTTCGAGGCTCGAAACAGGCCGCCCCGGCGGGCCGCTCTCGAAGTCTCTGCGGTGACAGACCGGATCCGGCTCGCCTACCTGCTGGCGCTGTTTCTGGTGCGCAAGCGAGCCTTGCGCTGGATCAGCCATGATCCGCAATCGCTGACGGTGAAGGAACGCTCAGGAGCGATTCACCGGGTACAGGTCCCCGCCATCGACGCTGCCGCACTGGAAGAGGCGGTCGCAGAGATGGAGCAACTGCTCGGATAGTCGCGGTACCTCTGGTCGCGGTACCTCTTGGCGGTGGTGATCTCCACCGCAGCGGTCACTTTCCAGCGCCTTCATCGCTTCCTCGCTTCGACCTGCGATACCTCGTGAAATAAAATCCCCCACTTCACTCCACCAATCTGCTCTCTTCCCGAGAGGTTGGAATGGGTCTGATTCCCTGTATTCGTGGTATTCGACCAAAAAATGGCCCGTATTGGCCAAAATGACCTCAATCCTGGAGGCATTCGATTTCACCCGGCGAGAAAAAAAATTGGCCCGGGGAAAGCACCAGATGTGGGGGGGCGCTCCGATCCAGGGGGGCATGGAGTGTGGCAGAGTTGTCGCAACTCTATATATCATAAGGGTCTGTGAGGATCACCTGGTTGCTTTGGGGCGTTAGCCCCATAAGGTGGGGCGAAGTGGAGGTCGGGGGAGGCTGAGTGGGGTGCAAGCCCTGGCGAGCCACTCGACCGCGAAGCCCGAATCGATCGCGCCGGCAGTCGGCGCACCAGGGAGTTCAGATGGCCGTGCACTTCAAGGGACAGTTCGAACTGACCCTCGACGAGAAGGGGAGAGTGATCATCCCCTCGCGGCTGCGTTCGAAGATCGATCCGCGCGAGGATGGCGAGGGCTTCGTCGCCACCGCCGGTACCGCGCCATGCCTGTGGATCTTCACCACCGCCGAGTGGGAGCACATCTACAAGGAGATGCGCCGCTTCGAGCGAGGCTCCCCAGAACTTCACGAACTGCAACGAGACTTCTTCGGTCAGGCCGAGGATCTCGCTCCCGACCGCCAGGGGCGGGTGCTGTTGCCAGAGCGTCTGCGCAGCTGGGGACAGCTCGACAAGGAACTGGTCTTTGTCGGGTGCTTCGACCGCATCGAGATCTGGGGAGCAGAGGTGTGGAAAGAACGCAACGAGGACCGAGACGCCTACCGTCGTCGTCTCGATGCGTTCCTCGAGGAGCACGGAAGTTACGCCAATCGAATGGAAAAGTACTTCGGTGGGGAAATCACCGGAGAGAAGTAGCAAATGTGGGAACGCAGATCTTCGCTTGGGGATAGGTGCGGATCTGTGAGGAAGAAACAGGGGGAAGCAATGATCTCATTGATCGAACAACAGGTCGAACCGGTCAAGAAGCAACAGACGGTTCGTCAGAGAGTCATCGATTACCTGGCGACCGGTAAGCCACTGGACCATGCGCCAAAGTCGATCCTGGCAGACGTCGATCGTCTGTACGAGATGTTGGAGCGAGCCAGGAGTCTCGGAGTCACCGGGATCAGTCTTTCCAAGGAACTCCAGTCGGTGGCGCGAGCTCGTGCCTTTGGCAAGGCGATCGCCCCTCTTACCGAGGGCGTTTGAAGTAGCGGAGGTCGACGGATGAACGGGCACGACCCGGTACTCCTCGATGAGGTCCTTGAGGGCCTGGCTCCAGCGACCGGTGAACACCTGCTGGATCTGACCCTGGGCCGCGGAGGGCATGCACGAAGGATTCTCGAGGCGACCGCACCGGATGGACGACTGACCGGTGTCGATCGAGATCCCCAGGCCCACGCTTGGTCTGCAGATGAACTGCCGGGAGATCGCATCGAACTGATTCACGGCAACTTCGGAGATCTTCCCGATCTCCGTCAGAGGATCGGTAGCGGAACCTGGGATCTGGTGCTGGCAGACCTGGGAGTCTCCTCGCCACAGATCGATGAGGGAGACCGCGGCTTCTCCTTCCGATTTGACGGTCCGCTCGACATGAGAATGGATCCGACCCGCGGAGAAACCGCCGCACAATTGGTGGCATCGAGCACGGAGGAACAACTGCAGAATTTGATCGGGCAACTGGGAGAAGATCGACATGCGAGGAAGATCGCTGCGGCGATCGTCAGGGCTCGTGCCGTCGAACCGATCACCACCACCGCAAGGTTGGCTTCGGTGATTCGCGATGCCGTTCCCGTCGCCAGAGGAAACCACCTCGATGCGGCCACCCGGACCTTTCAGGCGTTGCGGATCTCCGTCAATGGAGAGCTGGAGGCATTGCAGCACCTGCTCGATCGCATCGGCAACTTGCTCTCTCCGGCCGGCCGGCTGGCGATCATCTCTTACCACTCGCTCGAGGATCGAAAGGTCAAGGAGCGATTTCGCACCCTGGCCCGGGAAGGGGACCATCAGTTGCTGACCACTCGTCCAGTTCGGCCTTCGGATCAAGAGATCCGGCGCAATCCCCGAAGCCGATCCGCCAGGATGCGAATCATCCAGAGGCTCGGAGGTTCAGCATGACAGCGATGAAGGTAGCGATGGTGGCGGCCTGTGTGCTGGTGCTGGGATTTGATCTGGCGCGTGACGGAGCCGAGAAGATTCGCTTGAAGAGAAGCGTCGAGGTGCAAAAGGAAACCCTCGGCCGCCTGCGTCTCGACCTCTCCACCTCCCGTTCGATGCTACAGGTGCAGGTCTTCGAGATGGTCTGGGGAACTGCCCCGGAGAATCTCGACCAAATTTCGCTGGAGCCACTGGAAGAGATGGCTCTCGTCGATGGGACTCAGCTCCGTCAGTTCTCCCGGTCAGTGGTACCGATCTCGGTACGCGATCACCTCTTCGCCGAGGAAGACGGGCCGGGCAAATGAACTGGAAGTCGTTTCTGGGGCTGGCCCCGAACACCTCTGCCATCGAAGGGGAGCACCACCTCACCTCTCGATCGGGAGATCTCCTCTCCGCTCTGGTGTTCCTCGGGGTGGCAGCCAGTTTCCTGGCGGTGCTGGGAAAGTGCGGCTGGATGCAACTGGTCGAGGAAGAGCAGTGGACCTTCACTCAGCAGCAAACCCAGAGTCAAACGCGTCACTCGACGATCACCCGGGGAAAGATCCTCGACAAGAATGGACAGGTGCTGGCGCAGGACCGGATTCGCTATCGTGTCGCCATCGATCCCTTTTCCGCAGCCAAGGTGGTCTCGAACGAAACCGGTGTCGAAGGATTGCAGCGCGCCATCCAGGGAGCCGAGGTCGAAGATCGAAGCGAGGATCGTCGAGATCGCTCTTCGAAATGAGCAGATTTCCGCACCGGGACCGCATTCACCAGGTGCGCCTTTGATCCAGTACTACCCGGTCGGGATCGTCGAGGCGGGCCTCGCAGAAATAGAACTTCTTCGAGCCCGGTTGCGCTTACACACAGATTTGGAACGGCCGGTAGTGCCGGCTCTGGAGACCCTTCTCGAGCGGCACTATCCATTCGGAGATTGCGCGACTCTGGTTGTCGGAGAACTTCGAAAGGATCGACAGATCGGTCTGCACGGAGTTGAACTTTCCTGCAACGATCGGCTGAAAGCACGTAGTGGCCTGTTGAGCCAACGTACCGATGCCGGGGGCAGACGCCTCGCCGAGGCGACCGAGCAGGTTCCATCGATGGAGCGCGAAGATGTACAACTGACCATCGGAATCCACGAACAAGCGCTGCTCGAATCGGTGCTGGAGGAGACCTGTTTCAGTACCGGAGCTGAAAGTGTCACCGGCATCGTGATGGACCCTCGAAATGGCGAGATCATCGCACTCAGCACCTACCCGGGCCTCCAGCGCGGGGATATGCAAAAATTGTGGAACCA
>DUAN01000103.1:0-3596 GCA_012960845.1 Planctomycetota bacterium
GGGAGATCCTGAAGCCCACGAGGGGGCCGAGTCCGCCGGGGCCCTCCGGATGACTCCCGTAGTACCAGATGCCATCGTGAACCAGACTTCCCGACGGATATCGCGCGTTGTAGGGGCCGGTGGGGGTGGGCAGCGCGCCCAGCCCGATCACCGTGAGGTTCAGCGGATCGTCGCCGACGATCTTGCCATAGCCGCAGTTTGCGTCTGCACCCTCCTGGCCGAGGGTCCACAGAGGCTCCTGGCTCCCGTCCGGCAACACGTTTTGCACCGTGCCGTCGGAGAAGGGAGAGTACAGGTTTCCATCGGATGCCCACGACGGGAACCAGCAGTCCGCGTGTGCGTATTCGCGGTGGCTGCCGGTGAAGGTGATCCCCACGATGTTTTCGGATGGCTCGAAGGGGCAGTCGGCGGGTGGTCTCGAGGGCCAGTCGAAGGCTATATTGCGTTCCGAATCGTGGACCTGTCCCCGACAACCACCGAGCAGAATCAGCCCGAGCGTCGACAGCAGAGTGATGACGCCAAAAGTGACGAATTGTTCTCCGGAGATCCGCATGAACTCCTCCTGATGGAGCCTGAGAGAACTGGATCTGGCACGCTTCGAGGTGTCAGTCGGCGGGGCCGGTCATATCCGCTGGAACGACCCAACCATCGAACTCCACACCACTGCAGTAGCCCTTTTCCAGCGCCACTTCGCGAAGTGTTTTGCCCTCGGCGTGAGCGGTCTTGGCCACATCGGCGGCCTTGTCGTAGCCGATGTGGGGATTGAGAGCGGTCACCAGCATCAGGGAGCGATGCAGAAGGTCATCGATGCGTTGCTGGACCGGCTCGATGCCGGCGACGCAATTCTCACGGAACGAATTCATGGCAGATGAGAGCAGGTCGATCGATTGCAGGATGCAATCTCCCATCACGGGCATGTAGACATTCAGTTCGAAGTTGCCGAGAGCACCGCTGAATCCGATGGAGGCGTCGTTGCCGATCACCCGTGCACACGCCATCGTCATCGCTTCGGACTGGGTCGGATTGACCTTGCCCGGCATGATCGAGGACCCCGGCTCATTGGCGGGAATGGTGATCTCTCCGATGCCACAGCGGGGACCACTGGCGAGCCAGCGGACATCGTTGGCGATCTTGTGCAGTGCGGTGGCCAGACTTTTGAGGCTGCCGGAGAGACCGACGATCGCTTCCTTGCCACCGAGCTGCGCAAACTTGTTGGGTGCCGGGATAAACGAGATGCCGGTCTTACTCGCCAGTGCCGCAGGAACCTTCTCGGCATATCCAGGGCGAGTGTTGAGACCGGTACCGACTGCTGTACCCCCGATCGGTAACTCGTGAACCAGTGTCAGGGAGTGCTGGATCTGCTGTTGGGTGATGCGCAGCTGATCGGACCAACCAGAGATTTCCTGCCCGAGGGTCAGTGGAGTGGCATCCTGCAGGTGAGTTCGGCCGATCTTGACCACGGTTGAAAACTCCCCAGCTTTCTCATTCAAGCACTTCCTCAAGGCATCGATGGCGGGGAGGAGTCGATCGTGGCACTCGCTGGCACAGGCGACATGGATGGCGCTAGGAAAGGAATCGTTGGTGCTCTGGGCGTGATTGACATGATCGTTGGGGTGTACAGGGTCCTGGCTGCCCAGGGGATTTCCGAGCATCTGATTGGCTCGATTGGCGATCACCTCGTTGCAGTTCATGTTGGACTGAGTGCCGGATCCAGTCTGATAGACCACCAGCGGGAAGTGATCATCGAGATCGCCGTGGATCACTTCTTCGGCTGCGGAATCGATGGCACTGGCGATGTCGGAGGAGATACCCCCCAGTTCTGCATTGACTGCAGCCGCTGCCTGCTTGACCAGCCCCATCGCGCGGATCAGCGGACGGCGCATCCGCTCCTGTCCGATGCAGAAGTTCTCGAGGGAGCGCTGGGTCTGTGCACCCCACAGTCGATCCGCCGGAACCTTGACCTCACCCATCGTGTCCTTCTCGATGCGGTGCTCCATCGGCATTCTCCCTGCCAGGCCATCGCCCGGCTCTGCTCGACCTGCAGACAGGGTACCCCAAGAGCCATTCCCAGGGCCAGCGATGCGGGGAACTCTTCTTCATCTACGTGGTCTTTTCATGGTCGGATTCCTCGGAGAGTGCGGCTAGCATATGCAATTCGAGCCACCAGTTTGATTCACGACGGATTCAGTCAGAGACTCGCCGTCGCGGAGAGGAACCGCCAGGGTGAGGTTCGTGGACCGTGTGGAGATGATGGAGCAATGTGGCTGATCCATCGGACCATTGGAAAATCGAGTCAGGAGTTATCTCATGGAAAACAATAATGGTGTAGTTGTGAGAGACATTTCGATGCCTTTCGTCTCAATGGTGGTCTTCATGGTCAAGTGGGCGATCGCATCCATCCCGGCAATGATCATCCTATGGGGATTAATAATGTTGTTTGGAGGATTCGTGACCTCATTCTTCCTTGCATTGGGGAGGCAATAAACTGATCTGCTCAACAGGAATTTGCTTGTTGGGAACTAAGTGAAGGCCCTGAGCTTGAAGTAGGGACTGTCAGAAGGAGTTTGCGATGTGTGTCTCTGCGTCTAAGAACCCGCGATTCTGGGCAATGATGTGCTTGGTGTTGGCCTCTTCCGTTGCTGCTTCGGCTCAGGATGAGCCGTGGCAGGCGATGGACTACGGCCCATTTCTCTCTGCTGCCATCGAGGTCACCCCCGACAATATCGCCTGCAAGGGGATCGCCATCCCACTCGATGATGATGGAGAGCACGCGATGCTCTTCGACACGGCCGAGTTGCGCTGGGCTGCCGCATGGTCGGGTGAGTTTGTCGAGTTGCGCGGAATTGTCTACGACGGGCCCCACGGGATCTGGCCACGCATCGCAGGAGAGCCTGATTGGATCAATCCTCCAGGTCCCGGGTTTGCGGTGGGTAAGGCGGGCACCTTCGACGAGACACGCCCGGTACCCTATGGGCCGCTCGAAGGTGGGCGCTGGCAAGGGCTCCAGCGCGATCGAGATGGAGTGCTACTTCACTACAACATCGGAAAGACACGGGTGTTCGAGCGAGCAGCATTCACCCGCGGAGAAGATCTGTACGCCTGGAAGAGATCGATTCAGCTGATCGGGGTCGATGACGTGTTGAGGATCTCGTTGTTGAGCCTCGGAGACGGGATGGTTCTCTCACCATCTATCGGGGGGCCGAAGGGCGAGTTTGTATTACTGCAGCGTGGGAAACCTGTGATGGTCATCGGTATCCGTGGTGGAGGAGATTCCATCCGAGTTTCCTCGCACAAGGGACGCGTTGTGTTGTTGGCCAGCCCAGAGGTGGCAGATCCGGCTCCGGTTCACATCTACATCGCCCCCATCACCGGCCAGCAGCAGTTGGCGAAATTTCGCGTCATCACCGAACGGGTCTATTTCCGCGACCCGTCACCGCTAGCCAGCGTATGGAACCAGGGAAGTGATCCACTGTGGCCCGAAACGATCACTCTCTCCGGAGAGCGCAACGCCATCTTCGGGGATGAGAATGAAGCAGATCTGATCGCCAGAAGTGCTGGAGATGAAATGGATCGCTTCGAACTTCCTCACCAGGTTC
>DUAN01000103.1:3670-25380 GCA_012960845.1 Planctomycetota bacterium
AGCGCACCTCCTCCCCGGCCCCTGGCCGGCTGGGATTGCGACGAGAGCTCCGGCGAGTGGATGACCAGTGTCGTCGATGGTGTGAAGGACCTGAAACTCGAAGGGGTGACCTGGCGAAGAGGAGTCAAGGGTCGCTCTCTTGATTTCGATGGAACGGCCCGAGCCATCTGGACTCGTCACGACGATTTTGAGTTCACAGGTGATCAGATGACCTTTGCCGCGTGGATTCAAACCACCAAGGACGGCAGCATCTTTTCTCAGACCGCCGCAGAGGGTCCGTGGATTCACGACGGAAAGACTTTCTTCATCCGTGACGGACATCTCTGCTTCGACATCGGTTGGGTTGGAGCGGTGGCTGGCGAGCAGCAGATCACCGACGGTCGCTGGCACCATGTCGCCTTCACCTGGAATCCCTGGGAAGCCAGGGTCGTGCTCTATGTCGATGGAAAACAGGATGGCGACGGAACCCTGAATCCAGGTGGACCGGTCGAGAATACCGTCATCCAGATCGGCTTCACCTCGGAGAACTTCCCCGAAGAACCTTGGTTCAGCGGCTACATCGATGGAATTCGTATCTATGGTGACCATTTCGATGCGGCTGGAATCGATGCGATCGCAGCAGAATCAGGCGAGCCGATCGTGACCGCCTACGGGCTGCGCGGCGACCTGGACGCTCAGTTCCTGATCGTGGAAAGTGCCGATACGTCGGCGGAGTTTCCGGTGTGGCAGCGCAAGGCCTCGGTTCTGCTTCCTCCCACCGATACAGATGTCGAGGGAGAACTACTCCAGTGGCATGGACCGCAATCGAGGCTCGGTGAGTTCATCGCCGATCTGCAATCGGCAAGCGCCACCACTCAACAACACCCCTTCGAGATCGACAGGATCTCCTGGCCCGACGAGAATCCCTGGAACTCCTGGATGCGATTTGGCGATTTCGACTTCCTCGATGGAGGGAACTCGGCGGCGATCTCGACCTGGAACGGTGACGTCTGGCGAGTCGATGGCCTCGACGCCGGGCTCAATAACCTCCACTGGCAGCGCATCGCCAGTGGCCTCAGTCAGCCGCTCGGGCTACTGACCCGGGGCGATCCGGGACAGGAAGAGATCCTGGTGCTGGGAAGAGATCAGATCACACGATTGGTCGACCTCAACGACGACGGCGAAACCGATCACTACCAGGGCTTCAACGTTGATGCGATGAACTCTCCTCATTTCCATGAACCGGCGGGTGGTTTACAGGAGGGCCCCGACGGTAGCATCTATTACCTGAAAGCTGCTCGTCATGCCAAGTTGCCGGCGCATCCTCAGCACGGCACGCTGATCCAGATCGCAGCGGATGGTTCCAGTTCAAAGATGGTGGCCTCGGGCTTCCGTGCACCGAATGGTCTGGCAGTCGATGCCGATGGTATCGCCTGGGGTTCCGATCAGGAGGGCCACTGGATGCCCGCCAATCGCATCAACCGCATCGCAGCGGGTTCCTTTCATGGCAACAACTGGAGTGGCGTCATGCTGGGTGTCGCGCAGATGCGAACCGAGTACGAAGCTCCGTTGTGCTGGATTCATCCGACGGTGGATCGGTCTCCGGCGGCACAGGTGCGGGTACCCGAAGGTGTGTGGGGAGATCTGTCGGGTAAATTACTGGGACTCTCCTATGGCACCGGCGAGGTGTATCTGTTGCTAGAAGATGAGGTCGATGGCATCCATCAGGGAGGTTTCGTGCCACTGCCGATCGAAACTCCCACCGGCACGATGCGAGGTCGCTTCCATCCAGACGGCAGTCTCTATCTCTCCGGTTTGTTTGGCTGGTCCTCCGACAAGACCGAACCGGGTGGCTTCTACCGGGTCAGGAAAACAGATTCTCCGTTGCCCTATCCCTTGCAGGTCAGAGCACTCACCGATGGTTTGTTGATCACCTTCAATCAACAAGTCACCACGCCACTTGAATCTCTTGCCGGTTCCTTCCAGCTGGAGGGCTGGAACTACCGCTGGAGCAGCAACTACGGCTCACCGAAGCTGGACCTGGATCAAGGGGATGAAGGAACCACCGATTTGGCCATCGACTCGGCAACCTTGTCGGCAGATGGCCATCAAGTGCGACTGATGATCCCGACGATGAAACCCGCCATGCAGATGCACCTGAACTGGGGCCTGGAGTTCGATGGGAACGGTTCTGCGGAGTCATTTGTCCATTTCACGGTGCACAAGCTGGCCAAGTTGCGGGAGGGACAATAAGAAGTGTTTGTCCACATGTCGATTCATTCGCCCCGGGATGCATTCCGAGATCATCTGCGCGATTCGATGCATAGATTCGGCGGTGCGCTGGAAAATGTCGATGGTTTCATCGATGGAGGTGTTTTCGAGGACGAAAAGACCGGGCAACTCATCGGAATGTGCCGCTGGAGATCGCGCGAGGACATGGATGCGAATATCCATCTTGCAGCTGCTGCAGTGCAGCACGACGACTTCGATCGCTGGGAGCACCACCCTCCCACATCTCTCCTGCTGGAAGAGAAGTAACGGCTACAACTCCGTCGCTCGCCAGCAGTACCAGCTGCCGATGCTGCGGTAGGGTTGCCACTTCTTGGCGGCGCGGGTCAGTTGCTTCGGGGTTGGCAGTACCTTTTTGCCACGCATCCGTGCAAATCCCTTCCGGACACCGAGGTCGGCGACAGGGAGCACATCGGGTCTCCCCAGTTGAAAGATCAGTAACATCTCGACGGTCCAGCGACCGATGCCGTGGATGGCGGTGAGGGTTTCGATGATCTGTTCATCGTCCATCTGTTCGAGCGCTGCGAATCCTGGAATCAGCCCTGCGCGAGCATGGCGAGCCAGGTCGAGGATGGCGCGCTCCTTGCCGCCAGAGACTCCAACCTTGCGAAAACTAGCGGGCTTCAATTGCGAGACTCGCTCGGGAGTCGGCCGTTTCATCGGGAAGAGAGCGAGGAACCGGAGATGAATCGTGCCGGCGGCCTGGCCGGAGAGTTGCTGGTAGATGATGGATCGCAACAGGAACTCGAAGGGGGAACGTCGTCGCTGGTTGTCTAGCGGTGGACCGGTGTAGGCCGTGATCACCCGAGCCAGATGGGGATCGACCCGGCACAGATGGCCGATTCCAGCCTTCCAGATCTCCGCTGTCGTCCTCGGTTTTATGGTCTTCAAGATGCTGGTCCTCCACCGTGATAGACTGGCGTCTCCCGCTTGCCAAACGGATACTTCTCAGTAGTGAGCAGCGCCATCATAGGAGCACATCGACTTGGAAAACCAACAAGAATCTGAGCAGCCCTGGCCGTCCGATCCACGACAAGCGATGGCTCGCCTGGTCGAGGAGCAGGGAGGGTTGCTTTTCTCCCTGGGAATGCGTTTCTGCGGTGACTCGGACGAGGCGGAGGATCTGGTTCAGGAAACCTTCATCCAGGCGTATCGAAGCTGGGACTCCTTTGAACATCGATCGAAGGTTTCGACCTGGCTCTTCAGTATCGCCTCGAGAGTATGCCAGAGGATGCACAGGAAGCGTGCTGGCGAACCTGATCACATCGGATCCTTGCAGGAGTTACTTCCCTTTGGCGAGCCGCTGATCGCACAGGTGGCTTCCGACCTGGAAGAAGAAGTGGTGAAACAGATTCGAAATGAATCGGTCGCCGAGATGGAATCCGCGATTGCCGCGCTTCCTCTGGATTTCCGGATGCCACTGGTGTTGAAGGATATCGTTGGAATGACGGTGCCTGAGATCTCCGAGGCGACCGGGATTGAACAGGGAACCATCAAGAGCCGAGTTCACCGCGCTCGATTGAAACTCCGGTTGCTCATCGATGACAGGTTGCCTCGAACCGAGGACGCTCCTCCAGCAGCGGCGTATCCGATCCAGGTATGTCTCGATCTCCTCGCTGCCAAGCAGTCCTCTCTCGATCGGGAATCGGAATTTCGATCCGAGGTGATCTGCCAGCGTTGCCAGTCCGTCTTCTCTTCGCTCGATCTGACCCAGGAGATCTGTGCCGATCTGGCCAACGGGAAGGTCCCCGACGGCCTTCAGGAGCGCCTACTGACGGCGCTAGACGAACTGTAAACCCTTACTACGAACCAACTTGTATTTTCTTTTGGAGATCAGGGAACGATCACCCCGGTTCGTGTCTCTCATGGGGTGAGGAACAACTCCTCTGACCTGAAAGGTAAACACCATGTTTGTTCGAAGAATTGAAGATGAGCAACTGGCCCAAGTGAGCTACCTCATCGGATGCCAGCGTACAGGAGAGGCGATCGTGATCGACCCCGAGCGGGACATCGATCGCTACATCGATCTTGCGAAGCAGCAAGGCTTGACGATCGTTGCGGCCACGGAGACCCATATCCACGCCGACTTCATCTCTGGCCTGAGAGAGTTCGGAGAGCACAACGACACGCTGTTGTTGGTCTCAGGTGAAGGAGGAGCAGACTGGACTCCTGGCTGGCTCGATCAGCATTCTTCTGGATCCTCCTACAATCATCGTTTGATCATGGATGGAGATACCTTTTCCATCGGGAACATCGAGTTCAAGGTGGTTCACACACCAGGACACACACCGGAACACGTCTCATTTCTCGTCACCGATCATGGTGGTGGAGCCGATTCGCCGATGGCGATCCTCTCCGGCGATTTCTTATTCGTCGGGGATCTCGGCCGGCCGGATCTGCTCGAGAGCGCCGCGGGCCAGATAGGATCGATGGAGCCCTCGGCCAGGAAGCTATTTCAGAGCATCCAGTTGATCGATGGCTTGGCGGAGCACCTTCAGGTCTGGCCGGGTCATGGTGCGGGAAGCGCCTGCGGGAAAGCTCTCGGGGCAGTTCCAACCAGCACGATTGGGTACGAGCGTCGTTTCAATGGCGCACTCTCCTTCTCTGATGACGAAGGACGGTTTGTCGAAGAGATCCTGTCGGGACAACCGGAGCCACCGCTGTACTTTGCAAACATGAAAAGGCTCAATCGCGACGGAGCTGCGGTACTCGGAGCACTTCCGACTCCGCAAGAGATGGACGAGGATCAGTTCGTTGCCAGTTACCAGGAGGGCGTGCGGGTGATTGATACCCGCCAGTGGAAACGGTTCCAGCAGGCACACTTACCGGGAGCCTGGTCGATTCCGATGACCAGCCGCCTCGGCTCCTACCTTGGTTCCTTCGGAGACGCGGAAGCGCCCTACATCATCGTCGGAGAAGAGGCAGAGATCGAGGAAGTGGTGCGTCGGATGATCAGGATTGGCTTCGATCGAATCGTTGGCTGGTTCCCCTCCGACAAGATGGAGTCCTGTCGTCGATTTGACGGTAGCTGGCTGCAGCTGGATGAAGTGGATGCAGATCAGGTTCACTCGGTGGTTCACCGCGACGATGTGAAGGTACTCGATTTGAGGCGTGCCACTGAATACCAGGAGGAGCACATCTCGGGAGCATTGAATCTGTCCCACACTCGTCTGGCACTGCATCTCGACGAGCTGGACAAGGACACGACCTGGCACCTGATGTGCGAAACAGGAGATCGATCGGAACGCACCGCAAGCTTCCTCGCTTCCAGAGGATACTCGGTGATCAACTTGGCCGGTGGAATGCAAAATGTCCGCAGTGGAAAGGTAGTCCGATGAGTGTAGGAGCAGATCAACAACTTCAATCGCCCAATAATTTGATATTTGAACTGACTTCGTCAGAAGCCCAACAGCATGGTTCTCTGGAAGAGTACGTGATTGTGGATGTTCGAGAACTATTCGAACATCAAGTGGAGACGGTCGCCGATGCCATCGTCCATCCCTTTTCTGGTTTTGATGCACACGCATTGAACCAGGAAATCGATGGTCGGCGGCCGATCTTCTACTGCAGAACGGGCATTCGCTCGAAAAAGGCACTGGCAAAGATGCTACAAGCGGGTTTCGACGCTCAGCACATCATCGGGGGGATTGAAGCGTGGAAAAAGGAAGGGAAGCCGGTGAAGAAGTCACAAAGCGGCACCAGCATCGACGTGATGCGTCAGACGCAGATGGCGGCGGGGCTGGCCCTGTTGACCTTCTCGGCTCTCTCCTGGTTCGTGTCCCCCCTGTGGATCGCAGCCACTGTGGCGGTAGGAACGGGCCTCTTTCATGCCGGATTCTCCGGTAGTTGTGCCCTTGCAACTGCAATCTCCTGGCTGCCGTGGAACCGCACCACGAGTTGCCAGTCATGATTACCTTTCTCGGAGCCGTCGTGGTCGGGGTGGCACTGGGCCTGCTCGGCTCCGGCGGCTCCATTCTTACCGTTCCGATCCTGGTCCACGGCCTCGGGCGACCGCTCGAGATCGCCGTGACCGAATCACTCTGGATCGTCGCGCTCATCGCCGGAACCGGCGCAGTGGGGGCGATTCGATCGGGGAGCTTTTCGCTCTCGACGGCACTCGTTGCTGCTCCGACCGGAATCCTCGGTGCTGTGCTGGGGGCGGGTATCGGAGGCTGGCTTTCACCGGAACTACGGGAATCCATCTTGCTATTGGTCGTGGTCGGCGCAGCGGTGGCGATGCTGAGAGGGAAACGGCAACAAGAAACCGATTCGCTGACCATCCGGCCGATGCATCTTGGAATTGCAGCGGCAGCAGTTGGAATCCTCACCGGGATCGTCGGAGTCGGAGGTGGATTTCTGATCGTACCGGCACTGGTGATCTTTGGTGGTCTCGCCTTTGACAAGGCTGCAGGTACCAGTCTTGCACTGATCGCCGTGCAGTCCACTGCCGGTGCATTGGCCTCCTGGAGCCAACTCAGTTCGGCAGGGATGGCCATCGATATCCGGTTGATTGCCACCTTCGCAGTGCTTGGCCTCGGGGGAATCATCGTGGGATCGCATCTTCGAACGCGACTCGATGAACTGCTCGTCAGGCGCATCTTCGCCGGAGCCCTGTTTGGTCTGATCGGCGCTGTTCTGATCGATCCTCCCTGGAACTGACCACTACTGAAAACTTCTGGCATGAAAGTTCTTCGAGTCTCGGTCGGGAGACATGCGGTGATCGCTGGGGCACAAGTTTGTCAAGGTTCAGGTCGAACTATAATTATTGGCAACTCTGACCAAGTAATTGTATCCTTGATGGTGCTATTGAGTGGACTGTGCCAGGTGTGGTTTCAGCCGCTGAGCAGCAGCGGTGAGTTTGTTTTTGTACTCGCCCGCTATCAGACTCATTATTCAAGGAATCCCACTCATCATGTTCAAATTGACACTGGCAGTCCTGTGCATTTTTGTGACTACTGTGACCGGTCAGGCGCAGCCTCCGGCCACCCCATCCGCGCCGCAGGGACAACTCATTCATCCGGTACCGCCTGCGGGAGATCTCGAATCCGCAATCGCCACCCTCGATGCGCCTTGTAGCGGTGGTCATGCAGTGGATCCGAATCAAGCGATGACTCAGCTGGTGCGAGGATGCGGACGCGATCTTCAGGTCGCTGCCCGGGCGGGTTCGCCATCCACAGGGGGAGGCTCCGGTTCCACACCGTCGAGTTTCCCGATTGGCCCCTGTACTTCCGCCGACTTTGCCGCCGCCACCGGTGCCGTGTTCGTCGAAATGGTCGCCACCAGTACCGACGCCTGTCTCGAACAGTTGTGGACCTTTGACAGCGATGTGCAGACAGCGATCTCACCCGGCAATGTCGTGTTGATCGCCGCCGCCATCGAGGTGGAGGCTCTCGATCTCCTGGTCAATGCCGAGCGATTACGCCGGCTGTGCTACTTCTACCAGATCGCTTTCTATCACCAGTTTTATCAGGCGAGCGTGGCATACGACGACCCGACCTTTGCCGCGGCGGTGCAGGCGATGGTCACCGTTGGACAGCAGCCGGAGTTGATCACCGTGAATCCACCGGAGTCACTGCTGTCGCAATGGCTGGTGAGCATCGACAGCACCGATGCCAGCGTACAGCTGATGGCTCAGCTCCAGGCGGTGCTCGAGCGATATTCGTCTGATCTGGCCCATGAAGGCGAATACCAGGAACGGTTGATGGCGTATCGTTGCCTCTTCACTCTCGCGCGGCAGATTGGCAATGAAAACAATGCCGGTGGCGTCAACAGCCCTTGGTATTCTGCGGTGCCACCGTCTCTGGTGGCCGCAGTAGGAGTGCTGGCCCTCGATACGACTTACACCGCGGATAGCGAGTATGTCGTGCTCAATGCCCTGTGGGTGATGAACCGGTTCGCCTTCCTGGAACAGGGGACACGGGATGCCGCTCACGACATCCTCACGCAGGCCTACAACCTCCATCTTCCGTACTCCGGACCGTGGTTGAGGGCGGTCACTGACCTGGATATGCAGTTCGATGGCCTCCTCTACGGCGGGGGTTCGCTGGACCTGGTGCAGATCCGCGCAGATGTGATGGCGATCGCACTTCCCAATGAGTTCTTGTTCGATCAGGGAAGGCTGAAATTCCTGACTGCGATCGACCTCGACGTGGCGAAAGAACTCTATGACGCCATCCAGGAGGTCGAGAGCCAGTTCTACCGGAAGAGTGGTGCCCTCGAGCCGGTTCCCGGAGACAGCAATGAAGTGTTGACGCTGGTGATCTACGGCAGTCCCCAGGATTACTGGACCTATCAGCCGTTTTTGTACGGTCTCTCGACCAACAACGGCGGCATCTTCATCGAGGGGTGGGGGACTCTCTTCACCTACGACAGAACACCGGCTCAAAGCATCTACACCCTGGAAGAATTGCTCCGACACGAGTACACGCACTTCCTCGACAGCCGCTACCTGATCACCGGGAGTTTCGGCGAGTCCGGCACCTTGTACGAAGGAAACCGCATGGTCTGGTACAACGAGGGGTTGGCGGAATACCTGGTCGGTGCGACTCGAATCAACGGGGTATTGCCGCGAGGAATTCTGCTCGATCGGATTTCAACCGACAGCGTCCGACTGACGGTGGCCGACATCACCAGTGCGACCTATGGATCGTTTACCTTCTACAGGTACGCCGGCGTGTACTTCGAATTCCTCGAAGAACAGCGCCCCGATCTACTGGTGGCTCTCTTCGATGCGATGCTCGGAAATGACATCGTGGTTCTCGATGCGTTGTATTCGTTGATGGCGAATGATCCGCAGCTGCAAGTGGACTACGACAGTTTCATCGACGCTCAGATTGCTCTGCTTCAACAGGGCACCGGGCTCTTTGCCGAAGATGTACCGACCGTTGCGACACCGACCACGCTGGCAAATGACAACGCCGGCCAGGTGTTGGGGCAGCTTCAGTCGGTCCTGCCTGGCGGCGGGGCATTCCATGTCTGGGAAAATCGTTTTCAGTACCAGTACAGCGAGACGACCCCGCTCGGCGGTCAACCGATCGAGGATTACCGGGAATCGACGGACCTGGTGCTCGATGGTCAACTGGGGCAACTCACCGGGCTCTCCGACAACATGACCTCAGCAGTGGCGTGGTTCGGCGAGACCACCGTCTCGGCAGATCTGGCGACATCGACCATCGTATTCGAGGGGCCCTACTCTGCAACGGCAGCAGATGTGGTCGCGCCCTCGCCTCCGACCGGAGTCGTTGCAGTCTCGGCCAATGGAAGCGTGACCCTCTCCTGGAATGCAAACCCGGAGCCCGACTTGAGTGGCTATTTCGTCCAGCGATCTGTGGTTGCTGGCGGGCCTTACTCTCTGGTGAATCCGCTTCCACTGCAGGAAAATGTCTTTGTCGACAGTGAAGCGGGAGCGGGCCAACTCCACTACGTGATCACTGCGATCGATGCTTCCGACAATGAATCGTTGCCATCGCTGGAAGTGACGGTCGAGTCCACCATCGACATCCTGGTGATCAATGGCTACTTCGATGCAGGAAATTCCGGGTATCAAGTCACTTACCTGGATGTTCTCGATGGTCTCGGTATCGGCTACCAGGCATGGGACCCGTTTGTCGATGGTCCGCTGACTACCGCGTTGCTCGCTGAATATACCGACGGCGTCGTGATATGGCCGGTCGGTTACTTCCACAGCGGCTACCCCGACCAGCTGGGTCCGGCGCGCCAGGCACTGTTGATGGAATATCTCCAGGGCGGCGGAAACCTGGTGCTCTCGGGTGCCTATGCCACCGCATATCTCGACACCACTGCACTGTTCAGCAACTACCTGTTCCTCCAGCACGAACAGTGGGATATGGGTCTGCCAGGACTACTGGGAGAGGCGGGAAACCCGCTCGGGGATGGCCTCGACCTGCAGCTGTCGAGCGGTGCCTACCAATCGGAAATGACTCCGCTACCACCGGCACAGAGGGCGTTCTCCTACGACCCGGCATCGGGTACCGGGACACTTCAAGGGGGCGGGGCCGCAGTGGTGACGGTCGATCAGGGGCACAAGGCAGCAGTGATGGCATTCCCCTTCTCGTCTGTCGTGGCTGCAGATCGTACTCCGCTGCTGGCACGGATCCTCGAGTGGATGCTGCCTCCGAGTCCATGCACCGATCCATTCATCCGAGGAGACACCAACGGTTCCGGCACCCTCGACATCTCGGATACGATCTTTCTTCTCGATTACCTGTTCGCCACGGGGGCCCAACCGAACCCGGAAGAGGCAGGGGATACCAACGCTGACGGATCGATCGACATCTCGGATGCGATCTACCTGCTGCTCTATCTGTTCAATGCAGGAGAACCACCTGCGGCACCCTTCCCCGATGCAGGTTGCCCCTGAGCTCGAAGAGATGAGTTCGAAGAGATGAGTTCGAAGAGAGAGTCGCGAGGATTCGGCTGAAGGCCAGCGAGTCATTGCTGGTCGTGAAGTGAATCGAGAGCCTTGTTGGGGAAGATCGGTGATGGGAATCGGCTGGAGACTGCCCGTTTCATCATCATCTGAAGAATCTCCGGTCTTTCTTCCGAGAGGTCCTTCTTTTCTCCGGCATCGGTGGCGAGGTTGAAGAGCCGCGTCTCTTGATTCTTCTTTCCCAGTCTTCTTCGAACCAGTTTCCAGTCGCCGTGGCGAAGTGCCTGCTGATCGCCGTGTTCCCAGTACAGATCATGCGTTCGCTGCGGATTGGACCCTGTGGTCATCATCGGGATCAGGCTTTCACCATCGATGGGGAGATCGAAGGGGATTCCGGCCAGTTCTGCGGCCGTCGGCATCATGTCAGGAAAGGATGACGGGAAATCATTGGTGCTTCCCTTGGCGATCTTGCCGGGCCAGCGGGCGATGAGGGGAACGCGGATTCCCCCTTCGAGGACACTGCCCTTGAGACCGCTCAAACCCTCGGTACTGGCGAAGAACTGGTGATCGACTCCGCCGGCATAGGTCGTGCCATTATCGCTGGTGAACATCACGAGGGTGTTGTCTGACAATCCATGCTGCTCAAGACGATCGAGAATGGCACCCACTTCCTTATCGAGGTGGGTGATCATCGCCGCGTAAGCCGCTCTTGGACGAGGGTGCGGAAGATAACTGCCGCCGAGGTAGGGCTTGTCATCCCACTCCCGTGGGTACTGGTTCAGATCCTCGACGGGTACTTGAAGCGCGACATGGGGGATGGGGCTGGGGTAGTAGAGGAAAAATGGCTTCTGGGAATTCTCGTCGATGAAGTCCAGCGCTTCATCGAGGAAGACATCCGGCGAATAGGTCTGGCCCAGGTAGCGATCGTAGTAATCCTCATCCTCGGGCAGCGGTTTATCGATCTTCTGGTGCGCCTTGAACCACTCATTACCGTCGAGAAGCATCTTCTCGCCATTTTTCCACAGGTGAGTCGGGTAGAAGTTGTGAGCCTTGCGCTGGCACAACACCGTCACCGATGTATTGAAGCCTTGATGCTCCGGTGCTCCCGAGGTTCCCGGTCCGCCCAGTCCCCACTTGCCGAAAACTCCGGTAGCGTAGCCTGTATCCTGGAGCATTCTCGCCATGGTGACCGTGCCATCCGGTAGTGGGTACTGCCCTTCAGGCTCATCTTCTCCCCAGCCGCCATTCTCCCAGTTATTTCGGACCAGAGAATGACCGCAATGGAGCCCCGTCATCAATACGCAGCGTGAGGATGCACAGACCGGAGCTCCTGAATAGTGCTGGGTAAATTTCATCCCATCGGCGGCGAGCTGATCGAGGTTCGGAGTCTTGATCTTTTGCTGGCCGTAGCATCCCAGTTCCCGGTAGCCGAGGTCGTCGGCGAGGATGAGTATGATGTTGGGTGGAGGCGCTTTTATTTCCTCCAGAACCGGAGCGTTGAGGCCGGAAGCACAGAAGAGCAGCATCAGAATTGTGGAATGCAAGTTTGACTCCTGTCAGTTATTTCAAGTCCAGAGCCAGGCGAAGGTCGCCCCGGTGACGAGGCTGTAGACCGCTCCATCGAAGAAGAAGCGAAGGGTCACTGGCCACGGCACAGCTTTCCAGATCGAATCGCACAGCACCGGGACGGCAAAGCCGAGAGTGGCGGCAGTTCCGGCGAATCTGAACACTTCCCGGGAAGTGGCTTCAGCGGCGAGTGCCATCGATGAGAGATAGCCGACAAATAGCGTGATCAGCAAGGAGAAGGCAAACCAATGCAACAGGTACTTGCCCATCGCCATCGGTCCGTCGGGAGTGATCGTCAACATTCCATTGGGGCCCCGATTCACTTTTTCCATGTGGTCTGGGTTTCCCATCTCCTTCATCGATGCACAGAAGGGAAATCTGTACAGCCCCGGAGTGATTTCATGTTTACCCATCGTTGCCAGGATCTCATCCTCCCCTGGCAGAGCAGAATAGTCCTTGCAGTGAATCGGAATCATCATGTGAAGGATTGAGCTGGCAATGAAAACGAATACCGCGGAGAGAAGAATCGGCAACCAGATGCTAGAAAGTTCCACCATGATCTCCTCCTTTCAATGATCAGGGTACACTCCACACGTCTCGCTGCTATCCTGCACTTCTCACGGGCCAGGACGCCAAGGAGGAATCGATGCCATCGGTCGTCATACTTTGTACGGGGAACTCGTGCCGCTCGATCCTGGCAGAAGCGTTATGGCGTGAAGAGACCGGGGGGCGCTGGCGCTGTGCATCTGCTGGGACTCAACCGACCGGCGCACCGCATCCGGCTGCATTGGCGGTTCTGGAGGAAGACGGGATCTCTGTCGAATCTCTCAGGAGTCAGTCGATCGATGAGTTCTCGGGCGAGACATTTGATCTGGCAGTGACGGTTTGTGACTCCGCCAGGAAGCAATGCCCGGTGTTTCCATCTGCTACTCGTACGCTTCACTGGCCCTTTCCTGACCCGGCGGAGCATCTCGACGGAACCGTACTCGACCAGCAACAACTCGAAGTATTTCGCGTCGCGCGAGACTCGATTCGGGTTCGAATCCAGCACCACCTGCGAGTGCTCGATCTGCTCGAGCGAATGGAACTGATCATCGAGCAGCTACCCGGAGACCTTCACCCGCAGAGACGTCAGGCATACCGCGATCTGGCTCGTCGATCGGTGACAACTCTGGATGAAGGGACTCACTGGGAATCGCTGCCGCAGATCATTGCCGAAGAGATGGGGACCTTTGGTTGGGATTGGAATGGGATCTACCTGCTTCGAGGGCAGATCCCCAGACGGCGACTGGAACTGGGCCCGGCAGCCGGTCCGCCGGTTTGTTCTCCCATCGAAGAAGAGGCGCAAGGGCACAGTGGTTTCTGCTTCGATGCGGTGCAACAGGGAAGCATCTTGGTCGCTGCTGACGTTTCCAGGTGGCCTGGATACATCTCGTGCGATGGTGAAAGTGGCTTGAGCACGGTGGCGGGAATGGCTCGCCCGATCATCGATGCATCGGGGGAAGTGGTTGCGGTGTGGGATGTCGATTGTAGCCAACCGATCTGTGCTTCGGATGCTCTGGTGATGGATGCATTGATCGAAGGGCTGAGTCTGGCTGGACCTCCGGAAAGGTACCGATGAAGGATAATTCGAAAGCGACGATTCGACTGTCGCAGTTTCTCAAGTGGAAAGGGCTGTGCGGAACCGGGGGCGAGGCCAAGATCGTCATCTTTGAAGGTGAAGTCGAGGTCAACGGAGAGGTGGAGACGAGGCGTGGCCGTGTATTGCGAGAAGGGGATCGAATCACCTTCGAGGGGGAAGAGCATGTCGTTGCGCTCGGAGAGCAGCGCTGATCAGTTCCCAGCGGTTCCCCACAAGGTACGAGCCAGAGTCCATCCTGTTGCCGCCAAGAGTACACATCCGACACTCTGTCCGAGGATCAAGAGCAAGGATTTGACCGTGTGCCCTTCGCGTAGCAACTGCCAGCCCTCGATGCCGAGCGCGCTCATGGTGGTGAAACCACCCAGCACACCTACAACCAGGAAGATGCGCAGGCGTTCATCGGTGATCGACTTCGCATCGAAGAAGCCGACCACCAGCCCGATCAGTAGAGAGCCGAGTAGATTCACCACCAGGGTCCCGGCTGCCGTGGGTACCACTGCCGCAGGTGCGACCGCTTCAAGCGGTGAGGATTCACATCGATTCAGCCACTGGTAGATTCCGTAGCGCAACGAGGCGCCTGCAGCTCCACCCAGCGCAGCCCAGATCCAGCTCATCTATCCCCTCTTCCGGGTTACTGTCAGTCGAATATCAGGTCGCCGATGCCATTGAGTTGGGACGATCTCTCCTCAGGATTACCGTGAACCGTGATGGTTCCGATTCCATTGATCTCCGCAGAGATCTTGTTCGTGGCATACACTCTGATGTCGCCGATTCCATGGGTTGCCACGACCGCCTCCTTTGCAACCAACTCGCCAAGCTCGATGCTGCCGATGCCATGAGTCGATGCATGGACGATATTCACCGACCCTCGCACCGAGATGTCCCCGATACCAAATTGGGAGATTTCCAGTTCTTCTCCCTGGAAGTCGATGATCTGCAGGCTCCCGGTTCCATTCTTCTGACAGGCAACCAGAGCCGGCATCACGATGGCGACCTGTATTCCGATCTGGGTGCCAAAGGAACCCGCGGTATCGATCTGCAGTTCTCCGTCTCTGACACTGGTACGAACATTCCCGAGCAGATTGTCATCCGCTGTGATCGTCACGCTCTGTTCGGGACCGATGGATATGGTCGTGTCGAAGATCCCTTCCAGATCGACTCGATCAAAGGAACTCACTTCTCGGATCTGAGTCGCGGAGGTTCCAGATCCCTGAAGACCTGATTGGAGCATAATTCCGCAGCCGCAGGCCATCCAAGAGATGCTCAGAACAAGTAAACACATTCTGCCCATGATTTCACTCCCTGCATCTCGGCTAGAAAAACACTGCTGTTCGATGGACTGTCGCTCGATGGACCGTCACTCGCTGGATGGGTCTCACCTTGTCTCCGGATGGTGAAGTATCCTCGAGGGAAATTCCACCAAGATCCGTCTCCTTTTCATGGGTCCGCTGGACGGCATGGAATCCATCGGTTCAAGATGGAGAGTGGTTCCATCGAATTCAGTTCCATCCAGTGCTGGGCTGATGGTGCAGCGGGGATCCAGGTTGAGCACAGATGATGGGTATTCGTGGACCAGATCGAGCAAAAAACCTATCGGATCCATGTCCGAGCGATCCTCTTCGAGGGGGTATTCGGTGGATTGATGTGGTCGACCGGAGAGATTGCTCGAAAGGCACTGGATGTCGACACGCTGATGTTGACGTTGATCGTGATGGCTCCCGCAGTGGCACAGGGAGCGGTGCTCTTCTTCGGCGGTTGGATCTCCAGAACGGGACCCAGAAGATTGCTCCGCCGTGCAGCAACGCTGGGCCGGTTGCCCATCGCACTGGTCGGCCTACTGCTGGTTCCAGCCGTCGCAGAGTGGTCGAAAACTGAGCAAGGACTGAGGCTGGTACCCTGGTTCTTCCTGTTGCTGGTGACGATTCAGGCTGTTGCGATGGTGCCGATCACCTCCGCCTGGAACGGAGTGCTGAGAGGCAACTATACCGATAAACGACGGGGAAGCCTCTTCGGGAATGCGCAGAGGTGGGGATCGCTGCTCTCAGGAATCACCACCCTCGGAGCGGGAGTCTGGCTTCACTACAGTAGCGATGCATTTCCCTGGATTTACATCATCGCAGCGGTGGCCGGCTGGTTCTCCTGCCTCATCTTCGCCAGGGTTCCGCTGAGGAGCCGAGAAAAATCAGCGGTCGATGCTCCGCGCATCGACAGTGCCACAGCCCTGTGGCAAATTCTCAAGAGAGATCGCCGCTTTTTCACTTACGAGCTGGGGTTCGTGCTGTACGGCACTGGTTTCATGGCATTGATCACTGCCAAACCGATCTGGACCGTCGATGCCGAGTTCCTGTCACTCTCCTGGCCGGTACTTCTCGGGACCAAGGGGATCGTGAGTCTCGCCGCAGTGCTCCTGACTCCATATTTTGGTCGGACCATCGATAGGATCGGGCCCGGCTGGCTTTCGGGGGGAGCCTTTTGTGGACTGATGATCTACGCCGTCTTGCTGGCGGCTGCTGATTCCACCACCAGTTTTATCGTGGCTGAAATCGTCTTCGGGATTTCGATGTCAGCAGTGATCCTGGCGTGGAATGTCGGGCCCATCTCCTTTGCCACGGTAGATCAGGGAAGAGCCTATATGGCGGTTCACGTGGCCCTGGTGTGCGTGCGAGGGTTGATAGGCCACCCGATCGGCGGATTTCTGGCAGAATCGACCGGAGATCCACGCTACGTGTTTGGATTTTCCATGCTGATGTGGATGATTGCAGCGGGCGTGATGTTTTCCCTCGGGAAGGGACCCGCTCGAAGAACCGAGGAGCTGGACAGCGATCGATGATCTCTGTGGTTTGGGTCTCTGTGGTTCGGATCTCTGTGGTTCGGATCTCTGTGGTTCGGTGAGTAGTGAATTAATATCAGGAGGATGAGATGGCGAGGAAGAGAGGTGGCCGCGGATCGAGTTCGCGCACCAATTCTCTGGATGAATCACTGGTGTCTCTGGATCGATCCAGAGGACCTTTATTTCTCGAGAAGCAAGAGCAGTCAGCGAGTACTCCTGGAAGGCCGGATGGGCATCGTGATCCGATGTGTTGTCGACGGCCACAGAACCGGATGCGGATCACCGACCTGGAAGCGATCGACATCAGTCGAGCATTTTCTGAAAAACCCCACTTGAAGGGGAAACTCAAGAAAGTGCTGGGACGGATGGGTGTATCCCTCACATTCATCGGAGACACCAACAAGGCGCAGCCCTACACCTGTCCTCTCCTTGAAGACGATACCTGTCTGGTTCATCGAAGTGCAAAGCCAATCGAGTGTCTTGCCATCCGCGATGATGAATCCTTCAGTCAGGAAGGCAGGCGGTCCATCGAGCGTCGCGACCAACTCAACCAGGACCTCTTTGCCAACAACTGGGACTACAAATCGATCCCATTGATGCTGGCTAACTATTTGATGGATGCAGAGGGTCCAGCGGTGGGGAAGTCGGGATCGACTCTCCGAAAGGAACTTCAGAAGAAGAAGAGACGTGATGATTCAGATCGTCGAAATACAGGGGAACGATCCCGATGAAACTGCTCATCCACGATGTGGTCTTGCCGCTGGGTAGGACCGAGCAGGACCTTCCGCGTTTTGCAGGACGCCGCCTGAAGATTGCGCCTTCACAGATCTTCACTCTCGAAGTACAGCGCCGTTCGCTCGATTGTCGGCGGGGGCGACCCCCTCGCTGGGTATATGCCATCATCATCGAGGTGCCCTCACACCTGTCCGATCAACTGTTGAAACAGGGGCGAGCGAAAAAGTGGGATCCACAGAGGATAGAGATCTCCAGTTCGCATTCGGATCAGAGTCCTGTAGTGGTCGGCACCGGCCCTGCAGGTCTCTTCTGTGCCTGGCGATTGGTCCAGGGAGGGGCGAAGCCTCGCATCCTCGAACGAGGGCCGGAAGTGGTGACGCGTTCGAAGCGTTGGCACCAGTTCATCGAGGGTGGTGAGTTCGACCCGGAATGCAATTTGCTCTTTGGTGAGGGCGGAGCGGGAACCTATTCCGATGGGAAATTGTACACCCGTGTCCAGGATCCTCGTGTGCCAGAGGTGTTGCAAGCACTGGTGGATCATGGTGCCCCCGAGGAGATCCTGACCGACGGTCGACCTCATGTCGGGTCGAACTTGCTCCCCAGCATCGTCAAGCGGATGAGAAATGCACTGGAACAACAAGGTGCGCAGTTCTATTTCGATCATCGATTGGTGGATCTGAAGGTCGATGGAGCTGCAGAGAGTCGTAAAATTAAGAAAATCATCGTCGAGAATGATGGTGAGAAGGTCGAGTGGGAGACGGACTCGCTGTTTCTGGCCACTGGCCACAGTGCTCGCGATGTCTACCGGATGCTGGCGAAACACCAGGTACCGATGAGTCAGAAGTCATTCCAGATCGGTGTTCGTGTCGAGCATCCGCAGGGTGCCATCGATCAGATGCAATACGGTGAATCGGCCGGGCACCCTCAGTTACCGCCGGCAGATTACAGCCTGGTCTCGCGCCGCTCGGAAAAAGACGTGTTCAGTTTCTGCATGTGTCCTGGCGGAGAGATCTTGCCATCGACGGAGCAGAGTGGGTTCATGTGCGTCAATGGAGCATCCAGGTACCAGCGAAAGAGCCCGTGGGCCAACAGTGGCTTCGTCGTCACGGTGGATCCGGAATCGTTTGGAGATCCCGGTGATCCGCTGGCGGGAATCGCACTTCAGGAAAAGATCGAGAAGGCTGCTTTCGATGCCGCCGGTGGCGATTTCTCTGCACCGGCTCTGCGATTGATGGACTTTCTTCATCGGCGACTCTCGACCGATCTTCCCGAGAGCAGTTACCCGAGAAAATTGACGCCAGCTCTCTTCGAGGAGATCTTCCCGGCGATGATCCTCGACCCGATTCGAGTCGGGTTGGCAGATCTGGCCGGACGCTTTCGCGAGTTCGGGCACCGGGATGCCATCATCACGGCGCCAGAGTCGAGATCGTCGAGTCCTGTGCGAATTGATCGTCATGTAGAATCGTTTCAGAGTGAGGGATTGGCAGGGCTCTATCCTCTCGGGGAAGGCGCTGGATTTGCCGGAGGAATCCTGTCCGCTGCGCTAGATGGCATGAAAGCGGCGGAGATCTGGATGTCGAAGGAGCAACGGGTTTCTCAGGCCTGATCCGATTCGAGATCGTGCTCTCGCTTCGGTCTACTCCGAGGGAATCGAGACTGGTACAGTCTTGCCGTACCAGACGCAGGGAGAATACACGTGCGCATCTGCCTGCTGACCACCCAGGATCTCGACGCTGATCCGTTTCCTTCCGATGACTGGCCCTGTGATCCTCGACCCTACATTCCCGAAGCACAGTGGCATGTTGCGGTGCTGAAAGGAAAGTACCAGTCGATCGCGCAGGTGGAGCAACTGATCGAGCAGGACTTCGATCTGTACTTCAACCTCTGTGATGGAGCCGCGGATCAGAATACCCCGGGTATCGAGGTGATCGAGACCCTCGAGAAGCACAGGGTTCCCTATTCGGGTGCTTCCTCCGAGTGCTACGAACCGACGAGAGAGCAGATGAAACAGGTCTGTCACGATCTGGGTATCGCCACTCCGGCGCACGTGTTCGCCAGAACTGAAGAAGACGTGGAAAGAGCTGCGGAAACGCTGCGCTTCCCGCTCTTCGTCAAGCACCATAGCAGTTATGCATCGGTCGATCTGAGTCGCCGTTCAAAGGTCCATAGTCCTGCAGGATTGAGGATTCAGGCCCGCAAGATCATGTCTCGCCATGGCGCAGCGCTGATCGAGGAATACATCGATGGCATCGAGTGTACGGTGCTGGTGGCGGAGAATCCGCAAGACGCGAACCACCCCATCACATACACACCGGCACAGTATCGCTTCCCGAAAGGGGAGAGTTTCAAGCATTCTGATCTGAAGTGGGTCGAGTATCAGGGCCTGACCTCTTTTCCAGTACCAGACCCACTGCTGGCAGAGCGCTTGAGGGATGAATCGGCACGTTTCTTTGTCGGGTTGAAGGGCGCCAGCTTCGGTCGTTGCGATATCCGGGTCGATCGGGAAGGCACCCCGTACATGCTGGAACTCAATGCAAACTGTGGCATCTACTATCCGGAGGCGGATTGGGGGAGTGCTGACATCTGCCTCTCTCTCGATCCAGCGGGCCACGAAGGGTTCACCAGGCAACTGGTGGCGGCAGCCCTCGCGAGGCATGCACGGCTAGTCGCTGATTCCCCCGAACGGTTGGAAACCGAGTCGCTGGAATCCGAGCCGACGGAACCCGAGCCGATGGAAAAAGGGCCCCCGACCGACTGATCGGAGGCCCCTCACTTTTTCGCTTCGAATCCGACCGAATCGCATCGCATCGCATCGCATCGCACCGAATCGCATCGAACCATCCGGGTCAGCGAAAAAACGCCAAACATCGGAGAGTCCTCGACGGAGCGAGGTGGATTACTTCTTGTCGAACTCGTCCTGGTACTGCTGGAGTACCTGGCGGATCGAATCTCCCTGGCCACCAGCAGCGGCGTGCTTGCTGGCTCGCTTTTGCCACTTGAGGGCACCTTTCAGGTCTCCTGTTTCGTAATAAACCCGTGCCAAGGTGTCGAGTACCGCGGCATCTTCCGATCCGGTCAATTGATTGGCCTGAACGGCGGCTTTCATCGCAAGTTCAAGATCCCGAACCTCGAGGCCTTCAGTATCGGCGATGGTCCATGCGATGGAGTTGAGCACTCGCGAGTCCTCGAAATTGATGTCGACCAGCTGGTTGCCGAGAATGTAGGCGGCTTTGTACTGGTGGAAGCGAGTCAACAGCAGGTTGAACTTCTGCATCTTCAGTGAGCTGTTCTCGGGAAAGCGAAGGATTCCATCGTCGAGGATCTCCATCGCGGCGGTCTGGTCATTGGCTTGAATCGCCGCGGAGAGAGCACTACGAATCCTGTTCATCTGTTTCTGCATGAGCTGGTCAGCATCATGCTTTTTACGAGCGGCGGCCCGATCCCAGCTGCCATCGATCACCGCAGCAAGAGGTTTATCCATGCTCATCGGGTGGCCGATCCATTCGATCTTTCCATCTTTTCCGATGATGAAACTGCTGGGGATTCCCCGTCCTCCGGCCGCCTTGAAAACTTCAGTCTTGACCGATTCGTCCGGATCGGTGGCGACGATGTAGGACATCGCCTCGGCCCATGACTTCCCTGGAATGATGCTGTCCTTCGCCATGAATGCGGTGACCGTATCGAGATCTTCATCGCTGAGGGCGAGCACCGTGACCTGGTCCTTGTACTTCTTCTGGATCGCTGCAAGGTGCGGCACGGCACCTTTGCAGGGTCCTCACCATGTCGCCCAGAACTCGAGAATATAGACGCGATTTTTATCGAGAGTGGTCACCTTGCCACCCTGGACGAAGTCGGAGATGTCCATGGCGGGGAGGGGGTCCCCGATGGAGAGCACCGGCTCATCGGCAGGGTACAAGGGTCCACTGAGAGAGACTCCCAGGAGTATCGTCAGCAATATTTTCATCCGGGTCACCACCTTTCCTGGCAGGATTAGTTCTGTATCGACCGACATGATCCCATCGTGGAGGCCGGCGGGCAAGGTTGTGCTGGAGGCCAGGAGCGACCGTTGTTGAGATCGGCTGGGGCCAATAGGATCAATCTCACAGGGGTTCCTCGTAGTACACAGGAGTGTTTTAGATGTCCAGATACAAGCCAATACCGCTCGACCATCAGCGGCTCGATCCCGCTCAGATGGAACAGATTTCGATTCAACTACTGGAGCAGTTGGGGAGCCGGAGGTCGGTACGCTCTTTTTCTGACGATCCGGTACCGTTGGCATT
>DUAN01000103.1:25607-26607 GCA_012960845.1 Planctomycetota bacterium
GCGGAGACCCATCAAATCGATCAGTCGGGGAGCAAATCTCGCAACTATTACGTCTCGGAATCGGTCGGGATCGCCGCCGGAATGTTTGTGGCGGCACTCCATCTGATGGGGCTCGCAACGTTGACACACACACCCTCTCCGATGGGATTTCTGAGAGAGATCCTCCAGCGTCCCGCCAATGAACGACCGTATCTGCTCTTTCCTGTCGGCTATCCAGCTGAGCGGTGCGAGGTCCCGGACATCGCGAGGAAGCCTCTCGATCAGGTTCGAATCCGAAATCTTGACTCTCGAGAGAAAGATTCCTGATCGCCGACCGTCTGGATCTCCCCATCCGGAGGGCTTCACACCGTATACTCTCGGGATCATGAGAAATGACCCGACCCGATACCAGCTGATCGATTTCGGAGATCAGCAGAAACTGGAGATGATCGGTGGGATGAAGTTCATCCGCCCCGATACCTCTGCCACCGGTAGCCGTACCCGGCCAAAGGCCTGGGACGATGTCGACGGTCGATATGTGCGGGATCGCAAGGGGAAGGGGAGTTGGAACTGGAATTCAGTTCCACCGGATCCGTGGACCGGCCAGCACGCTGGACTCCACTGGGCTCTTCGTCCCAATGTCCATGGACACATCGGCATCTTTCCCGAGCAGCAGGAGAACTGGAACTGGATTTCGGATCAGATTTCTGGTGATCCCATCGAAGTTCTGAACCTGTTCGGCTACACCGGTGGAAGTACACTGGCTGCGGCTGCTGCAGGAGCCAAGGTCTGCCACCTCGACGCTTCACGTTCGAGCGTCAAGTGCGCCAGAGAGAATGCCATATCATCCGATCTTGGGGATGCCCCGATCCGCTGGATCATCGACGATGCGATGGAATTTCTGCAGCGCGAACTACGCCGAGAAAAACGCTACCAGGGAATCATCATCGATCCACCATCCTATGGCAGGGGACCCGGCCGGCAGGTGTGGGACATCGATCGAGACATGATCAAGATGCTC
>DUAN01000104.1 GCA_012960845.1 Planctomycetota bacterium
CATATACCCTACTAAAGTAGATAATCTAACTATACCAGCACTTAGCATGATCAAATCAGTGTCTATTTCTGCTATAAACTTATCAAAATCTCCATCCTTATATTTTTCCATAATCTTATAGATGTATACAATATCTTCCCAATGCTTGTCATCGAATAGCACTTGTTCATAGCTAGGAGCTCTATACTCTGTCTCATCCTTTTCGTCCTGAGCAAGACGTTGCTTAATGCGCTCTAAGGAGTTGAGTGCCTTCTTAGATTTATCAATGGGTTCTTTTACATGTTCTCTAGGCTGAATGTACTCAGATTCTATACCTTCTAGAAAGTCTGGATCATTCATTACTATATTGTCCTATTCCGGATGCTTCTATCATCGTGATGTTTTCTCCATTTCCCCAACCTCGCATAACAAGATCATCGAAACATCCTTTAGTCGTAATCAATCTATTCTTATAGTCAGGCATAAAAATAGATCCAGCATACGTATGCATCATTATATATGCAACTATGAAACAAGGATAGATCAATTCTATACATCTATTCGAATGAGTAAAATTGCTAGAACTATTACCAGTATTCCTATTCCTAGGCATAGCTATGATCTTATCTTTAACATCTCTGTCTAACATTTTACAAACATCAACTTCTTTATTCGTTTTACTATAATTTCCTTTAACAAGTATCATATTGTTGCTAAACATTTTAGCAATATCATTTTCGACTTTATCATATCTATTCGCCATAACTTCAGCTAGTCTTTTAATAATTGTATCTTTGTTTCCTGCAGGAACTGAGCATCCAAATCCTTTGATGAGTTCTTTTATCTCTAAAATAGTAGGATCATCTTTAAGTATAGGTTCATAAGTACAAAAGTAAGATAAAAATTCTGTGTCATCGACACAAATTTCAGCTGAAGGTATTACTTTCTTCGCATGTTCTTCTGTCAGCACTCTAGTAATAAAATCTTGAAAATTATGATTAGGACTAAATTTTCCCATACTTATTATTTTACTTGTTCCATTACTCATATATCTGTCTATCTGGCTAGCATTTAAATTAATAGGTATACTATTAACAGCACTAATATTGTTTACAAAAGTGCATATCCTATCTCGATCACGCTCAATAGAGTTTGTATGATCACTAGTACTTAATTTATAGAAATCATATTTACTTTCCGATATATCCGACAGTAAATTGTCATGGACCTCGTTATTATCAATTGGATACAACTTAAATTGATATTTAGCTTCAAGAGAATACTCAATTATCCACATATTCTCTAATCCAGGATCGACACATACTTGATAGTCTAATGAGTTAAAATTATAATTATTATGAAATGGCTTAAACTGCCACTTCAAAAATGCAAATATCTCAGCATTCTTTACAGTATCATATGAATCAGATACATAATCAAGAGCATTTGATTCAGTATAATATGTGTCAGTACCATTAGAGGACTTCTGTTCTTTTAATATTTCTGTAGAAGTTCTCAAAAAATCTTCTTCAAGGATAATTTCATTTAGCATAGTACTTATTAATGCAAATTCATATTCTTCCTTGGTAAAGTCTTCTATCGAGAACAAATCTAAATCTAAGTCGTTAATATCTTCTGTCTTTTTCAATGTTCCCTTCAATTCAGGCTTGACCTCATAAATAGCAGATCTCATCTCTCTAAATGAGGATTCATCTGCATCTGATATAGCACAACAGACTCCAATAAGATTATTGTGATTCCAATTAGCTTTTAATGTTTCAATTGCTATTTTATGTATATCACGATACGATGATCCGATAGGAACTATACTAATATTTCGTAAATTTGTTATACATAACTTACAATAATCTAACATTACGTTACCATTTGTTCGATAATATGACGTCGTATATCCACTATTCAAACCTGGCATGATATCACTAGCAATGTCTTTAAATTTCTTCACATGAATACCATGAGTATTCATGGCTAACACTTCTTTATATGCATCTTCCTCTGGAGTCTTTTTAAACTTATCTTTAATTATTTCATTGACAGAAGACACTTCGAAATAGTGACTATTCTTACTTGAAGAAAGCATATGTTCCTTCTGTATAGTAGTAGGAGAAATCATATACTTTTCTAGATCTAAGTACGGACTATACATATCAGGTACTGTTCTAATAAATTTCAACAAGCTTTCTGACCAGACTGAAGTAATTACTGGCGTATCATGCTTTACATGCTGCGAATAAGTTATATCTCTTAAAAAGGGAATGTACTCAATGAGTCCACTCTCTTTCTTTCTTCTTTTCAAACATACCCCAAACATTAAGCCTCCAAACTACCTTTGTACCTACAGATTTTACGTATCTTTTCAAGTGATTTATTACAAGAGTCTACGATTACCTTAAAATCATCGTCCGTGAAGAACATTTCGTTCTTAGAATTCTTAATACCTTTGTTTACTTCGTTACAAATTATGATCTGTTCTATCTTGTTGGCACCTTGAGTAATCAGATCAGTAACTCTGTCATAGTATTTAATACTTTCGCCCATTAAGATAGGCTTCTGAATCTTAATAGTCTTATTATCTATTTTCGTAGTCATTTGATCTAAAATATTAGGTGGTATAGTTCCACGATTTACTGATTCTATGTTAAGTGCTAACATACATAGTATCGAAATATCTATGCTAGTTTCTTCCATGATTCTTGTCCAAGCAGAGTTCTTAGCTATCTTGCCAATATCTTCATTGATAAGTATTTCTGCTTTTCTTATAGGATCAGGACTAACCATTAATTCGTAGTTAAGATTAACTTTAACTAAATCTTTGTCTTCTAAAAAGAAATCTTTTAGCTGATCAAATACATTCTTAAGTTGTGTCTCTGCAAAATCGTCAATAGCATTCTCTGCATTTATTCCTACTGGAATGCTACCTAGGATTGCTTCCTTGACAGAGTCTTCGAAGGAGCTAAGTTCTGACATATATAAATTGCTATGAGCTATTTCCATTGCTCGATATCCGATAATACATCTTCGTATATATCCTAGTCTTCTTCCATCTAACTCAATCTTTTCTCGTTTCTTTTCAGTATCTGTTGAAGAAGTTCTAGCTTCTATCGACTTAGCAAATCTACTTAGAAAACTACTGATCTTATTGAACTCCATTTGCTTAGACATAAGTATATAGTTCTCAGTGGCTAATGTGAGTAACGCAATTATCTTTCTATGCACCTGTAGGTCTTTCTCTTGTTCTGTATCATCTTTTGGTTCTTTCTTATCATTGAGCCAGAAACCAAGGGCCGGAGCATCATCCATCCCAACACTATCGATAATTTCAATGCGATCATCGTTATTCATTTCTAAAACAGAAGGAAAATCAATGAAGCTGGCGAATCTACCTATGTAGGCTTCGTCCATCATGTTAGTTCCTTCATAACCCATGGGATTCATAGCACCCCATATAAACTTGGTGTTTAACTTAAATCCCATTACTTCTCTTGATCTAATGATTTCTAACCACTTAGACTGAAGTTCTGGTAGTGCTCTATTCACCTCATCGATAAATATAAATTCTTTATCCCAGCAAGTAATAGGGCTAGAGATATATTCCATTCGCCCTTCTTGCATTGCTTTGGGGCTTGGTAGTCCAAGCATATCTTCAAACATTGATTTACTCGCATCATATGATTGAAAATTTAATCTTAAAGCTTTTGCAATATCCTTTGCTGCTTTTGTCTTTGCTCCACCATGCCTACCGACCATTAAAAGTGGATCTCCGGTTATAAGACTCTGTAACATCATTATTTCTTGCTTTTTAGGTAAACCCCAAATACCAAGCGAATCAAAAACTTCGGCCACTTAGATCCTCGTTTCTTTAAAAGAACTATTACTGCGCAATTCTCACAATAATACGTGTATGAAATGGACCATGAAATTGGCCATGGTCCATCGACTTTCGATTTAACAAATGAATTACTTATTTTTACGGCAGGCTTATGTTCTATCGTACTAAGACAGTTTGCACATTTAACCGGAAAGCCGTTTTTGTCTGTATGAACAAAATCGTCTGTAGAATTCATCTAACATATATCATTTATATAATATGTATTTTTATATTGTTGAGAAAAGAAATTATCTTTATCGTCGCCTAGATCAGTAAGAATCATACATACTTTAGATATCTTGGCTTTAGCTAAGTCTTTGTTCTCTTTTGATGCATTAGCCCAACCATCACCAAATATAATAATCTTTTTATAGTCATTTTTAACGGCATGTTCAATTATACAATCAAAATCTGTTCCTCCAGTACTTCTAATAACCCCACGCCCTAGTTCTTCAATACTAGTTTCTGCTATCTGATTAGAAAACTGAAATACCTTTTTAATATTCTTTCTCAATGAGTATATAACTCCAGCAACTTTAGGTAAAATATTATACATTGATCCAGAAACATCTACGTAAACAGCAATGCCTAAATCCTTTTTCTTCGTATCATTTATCTTATTTCTCCAAATTACAGGCACTATACCAACTGCAAGCATAGCAAGATCTCTTCTGCAAGGATCAATAGGTATTACAGAAGATACTATTTTCTGTTCTTTCATATATTCTGTTATCTTATTTATATTCTTATTTATTGAGAAATCTCTTAGTAATCTAGTTCTTAAATTAGATCTACTATGTATCAACGAAATCATTGAATTCCAAAGATTAGATCCATTGCCTGCTTTTTTACACTTATCTACAATTTCAGATGCAATCTTAGACTTAGTATCACTATCTATATCCATATCGATAGTATCTGTTTCTCCGTCCGGACCTTCATCTTTATTCTTGTCATGACTGCCAAGAAACACTACTTTCTTATATTTCTTTGGCATTACTAATTTAAGTGCATTAAATACTTGATCTATCGAACAATCTGTATCTTTGCTTCCATATCTAGAATCATCGTATAAATGACGATAAATTTCACCAAATTTACTTCTGAGCATTGAATTACCAGATTTTGATCTTAATAAACCCATAGGTGGCTTTGTGTCATAAAAGGACTGCATTAAATCTGCATGACCAAGCATAAAATAGATAGTCATATTTATAACTGAATCAGACGCGAAATTATGTAACTCGCTGTTTTCTTTGTAATCTCTACTAAAATCACCTAAAACTTTGTGCAATAACTCATGGGTTATTACTTCGATAACTTTATTCGGAGTATCTACATGTTTTTTCCAGAAACTTACATTATAATAAAGAATACCTTCTTTTGTAATTGCAAGAGTCGGGATCTGTTCATTCAAAGGATCTTCTACATTAATAGCATATATCTCTTTTATAAATCCATTAGCTATCCATGAATCATATCCAAAAGTCTTTCTAAGAAGATCCAGTATCTGGTCTAGATATATCTGCTCTTCGTTTTGTAAACCATGATCTATAGCCATGTTTCAATCCACCAGCTTTCTGCTTTCGTTTTGTTTCTGAAGTAACATTTTCAATCCATTCCATCAATAGACTAAATTCTATTCTACATATTTTGTTTGTCGTGATTATGTGATTATTTGAGTGATAAAAAATCTCAGGACAATTTGTCCACCCAACCAAAACATTTCTTCCTAAAGATTTTACTTCCGGGAAAAATTCGCAAATTATCCACCAAATATCAGAGCGAAAAGTGTTTTTCGAATCTAGCCGGTAATTTTTTTCAGTATTTTTCGCCATATATAGAAAATTTGTATTGTTCTTTGTATAATAAAACTCAAAATCATCTACTTTGATTATCTCAAAAGGAGAGTCTATACTAGACAAAATACTAGAAAGGCTATCTAGCCCTGAGGTGAATCGGTAGGGAAGCACATCTAGTCTTCCTGTAGTTCTTCTATCATTGAACGTATCTGATCGACTATCTCTTCATTCAAATATACTGAATCATCCTTAAGCTTAATAAGAATATCTTCTAAGAATTCTATAAAACTACTCGAATTTTTCATTTGCTCCTCCTCGATGGAAATATGATAACGCTATATAGTATATATTTCCACGGCGTTTCTGTCTGAGCATCTTGAACATTTATTTGATCGGTTATCCCCGCTTGTCTTATGTTCATTAAATAACCTAAAAGGTTTCTTTTCAGAACATTTTACACATCTTTTTTCTGCCATGATCCATCCATCGCTACTTCGTATCCATATATCTTCTACTGATATTTTGGCATCAAAATTAGCACTAGGATTTCCAATCTTCACTAAATAATCAGAAATATCAATTTTTTTGTCGTCATCGAATAATCTCGGCAATAAGGTATCGTCTCTCCATCTTTTATTACTTCTAACATGAGCACAGGCATACAGGATAGCCTGCATCTTTTTTATCGATTTAGGAAACATTGTGTTCTGACAAACACAAGAGATCATTTCTATGGCTTCTTCATAATAAATATATTCTGGATCGTAAAGATACTCTAGCTCTAGATCATAATAACTTACTACGAAAGTAGCTTTTCTCATATTTCTCTGAGTCCTTTTTATTCTAAATCATTTCCTTCATATCAGTAAATTCATTCAAGCAGCTTTTGCTTCGAATGTAAAGGCTTCAAATGATTTAATAAATCTTAAAGCGGATTAAAGAAGGTACCATTGTTCTGAGACGCCAACTGCTGCATGAACGTGATCCCACCGTTATCCGTAGCTATATATATAGTATTTATTGGGATCTGTTGCCAATTAGCCATACTAATGTTTGCTAGGCTCTGAGTTGCAGTATTAGCTCCATTGCAATACGGTTCACCATCAGATAAAACCAACATTTGTTTCATCTGTTTGGAGGACTGATTGGCAATGTTGAGAGTCTCGACTCCTGCAGGACCCAAACAGGTCCAGCCGGCAGCATTGAGAGCCAACACCCATGCAGTGGCCGATCCCTTGTTCGCAGGGTTGGCTCGCTGAGGAGAAGGATTCCAGGTGACATGACCCTCTGAGAAGGCCACCACGCCAAATTCCGCCTGGGAAGAAAGCGAGTTCAACGTCTGGGTGAACTCCTGCTTGAGATCCTCGATCTCGCCGTTCCAACTCATCGAGCAGGACTTGTCGAGACACCAGAAGAAGGCATCTCCTTCATACTCACCACCCCAGAAGTTGATGGTCTCGGGGGCATCTTCTTCATCGTCGCCATCTCCGGCGCCACCTGAAGGTAGATCGAGGGGTCTGCGAGCTCCTTCATCGGACTGTCCGACTATCCAGCCGGTAGTACTCACGATAAAGGAAAGAACCAGTAGTAAGCCAAGAGTGCGCATGCCATTCTCCCTCTCGAAATCACCTCGTGGGTCCAGACCAAAAGGTCCAGGCGCCCAGATTCCCACCAGGGAATGAATGTACGAGGTCTTTCACAAAGTTGTCACTAGGATGACGGCTCGGAGGGGGAAATTCCCCTGGAAAAGTCTACTTTTTTTAAAACTGACCCAATTTGGCCTCTCTGGGCAGCCCTCACCGAACCCCCTTTCTCGTTACACCACATTGATTTACGATCAATTTCCGGAGGAATGATGAACCGTGACAAAATTGCCCCCATCGGAGTCCTGACCATCTCGGATCGCGTCTCTCGAGGGGAATATGAGGATCGAGGCGGTCCAGCGCTGCAGCAGTGGCTCCAGTCCCGTTTTCAGGACCCACGACGCTTTGAACTGCGATCGGTCCCCGATGAGCTCGAACCGGTCACCGAGAACCTCCAGCAGATGGCGAGAATCTGCTCGCTGGTCGTGACCACCGGCGGCACCGGAATCGGTCCTCGAGACATCACTCCCGAGGCGATGAAAGAGGCTTGCCACACTTTTCTTCCCGGGTTCGGTGAAAAGATGAGGGCCAGCAGCTGGCAGAAGGTGCCGACCGCCATCCTTTCTCGGGCCACCGCTGGATTGATCGATCGCTGCCTGGTCATCAATCTTCCTGGTCATCCACGAGCGATCGGTGAGTGCATGGATGCGATCTGGCCCGCCATTCCACATGCCATCGAGATCATCGGGGGATCGCTCGGAGAAACCCTCGATGCGGCAGCCGATCCTCACTCGTCCGAGGATAGCAACCGTCGGTAGGCCGTTTCATAGCTGTGCAAAACCGATTCCCAGCCGAACCTTTCGGTCGCCACCTTCCTGGCAGCGCTCGACATCTTGCGGCGTAGCGCATCATCGGTGAGCAATCGATGACAGTGGGCGGCCAGCGACTCGACATCCCCCACCTCGGAAAGGAAGCCAGTCTGCCCTTCCATCACCACCTCGGGGATGCCGCCGGATCGGGTCGAGACCACCGGCAAGCCCGACGCCATCGCCTCCAGCGCAGCCAGGCCAAAGGACTCGCTTTCACTGGGCAACAGGAACAGATCTGACGACGCCAGCAGTACGGTGATGTCATCGATGAGACCCAGCCAGGAGATTCGATCGAAGACACCCAGCTCTCGTGCCCGTTCCTGGGCCAGCCCCAGTTCAGGACCCTGACCGATCATCAACAGTCGTGCGGGCAAGTCCTTGGCTGCAATGGCAAACGCTGAGATCACATCGCAGACCTTCTTGACCGGTCGAAAATTACTGACATGAGCCACCAACAACTCTTGTGGAGTCGCGAATCTACTGCGCAGTTGCGCATCGAAGTGCTGCGGCGAAAAGACCGAAGAGTCGATGGCATTGGGGATCGTCTCGATCTCCACAGCCGGTGCCAGTTCATCGATGGTGGCCTTGGCAAGCCAGTCGCTGACCACGGTCACTCCATCGCTTTGCTCGATCGCATAGCGAGTGATCCCCGCATAGGAGGGATCGGATCCCACCAGAGTGATATCGGTTCCGTGCAAGGTCGTGAAAACCTTGACATCCCCACCGACGTTCATGTTTCGCGCGAGGATCGCCGCCAGTGAGTGCGGGATGGCATAGTGTGCGTGGATGATCTCGATCCCCTCGCGCTGAACTACTTGCAGTAACTCATTGGCCAGTGCCAGAGCGTAGGGTGGGTAGCGAAACAACGGATAAGAGGAGACCTGAACCTTGTGGAAGTGGATCCCTTCCGTCAGCGGATCGAGTCGAAAGGGCCTCTCGTAGGAGACGAAGTGCACCTCGTTGCCTCGAGCAGCGAGCCTCATGCCCAGTTCTGCAGCGACCACTCCACTACCACCATGAGTCGGATGACAGGCGATGGCGATCTTCAACTGAGGTCCTCACTCGCTTGAACATCCGGGATCGAGGTGAGCCCCGCGCCGACCACCATGTCGACAGGATTGGCCACCGCAGGAGGATCTTGCCAGATGATGGCCTCTCCCAGTTCGACACCGGCTCTGGATCCGAGGGAGCGGGCGCGCCCTTCGACGGATGCCATGAACCCTGGACGCGAGATCTTGGTCGGAGCACCCGATTGCTCGGGGTCATGGAACTGGGAGCGGTAGCAATTCACCACTTCCAGCTTTCGATTCCAGTGATCGGTGACATCGACCACGACACTGGGCTCGAAGGGTGTGTGACACATGTAGTACCCCAGAGCCGCCGCCCGATGCTGCACATCCCCTGAACACCCCGCAGGGTAGAGGCGTACACCTCCCAGATAGAGACTGCGATGTGCCAGTAGGCCGGCACCGGCATGGTCGGGATGAAGATCATCTTTCCATGGGGCCAGCACCACCTTCGGGCGTGTTTGACGCATCACCTCGACCAGTGCGGCCCTCGATTCGTCATCGTCTCGCACCGAGCCATCGGCGATGTCGAGACAGGATCGCCAGTGAACACCCATCAGTTCGGTCGCTCTTGCGGTTTCTTCGGCTCGCAGTTGCGGAGTTCCTCGGCTCGAGAGTTCACCACGAGTCAGATCGACGATTCCGACCCGGGCACCGCTGGCGATGGTCGCCAGGATGGTGCCTCCCACGGCAATCTCTGCATCATCGGGGTGCGCTGCAATCACCAGTAGATCCAGTTTCTGATCAACCGCTGGCATCTTGATTCTCCTGTTCCATCTGGGGGTTCTCTTCAAACACCAGGATGCCACCATCCCATGGCTCCTCGGCAGATTCCATCGCATGCCTCATCCGGTCGACCACCGCCAACCCATGGTGCGCCACCAGATCGAGGATGTTCCTGCTTCTCTCCGGCTCTTGCCCTGCTGGAAATGCTTGCTCGAGTAGCGCCCTGACCCGCTGACGATTCGCCTCTACTCCCAGTTCCAGACCACCTTCAACAGATGATTCCAGTTGTACCAGTTGCTGGCGCCATTTCTTGACCAGGCGTGCGCAACGGCGCCGCAACGCCGGAGTCGCATCTGAACTGAAGCCGACCTTCTCGATCTCATCGATCAACTCGGTACCTTGCTCGGAAATCTCCTGAGCCTTGCGCGCGGCCAGAGGTGAAGGAATCAGTTCCACCGCATCTGCAGCGGGATGGACATCTTGCAGATTCACTCCCTGCGCCTCCAATCGATCGAGGATCGTCGAAGAGATCGGTCTCAATCGTGGCCTCGGCAGCCACGCTGGCATCGAATATCCCCGACACCTGCGAACCTCGCGCGTCTCGATGGCGTAGCACAACTCGGTCGGGCCGAGGATCACTGCAGCAGGGTCCATCAACTGATCCTGCACGATGGTTCTCATCAAGGCATCGGGTGAGATGCGCTGGGGGTCGAGTGCGAGCACGTCCGATACCGAGAGGTCCAGTTCTTCTGGTCGCCGCCGTTGCCCCTCTCCATCGATGACAAACAGGGGCATTCCGCGCGGCGCTGGAACCGGAGCGGGAATCCCCAGTTGCACCTGGTGATCGATGGCATTCTGGATCTGCTCTCGATATCGATCGACATCTGCCAGCAGTTGCGCCACCAGGGGTTGCTGCAATGTCCTCAACCAGCGTGGCAAGATCGGCAACAGTGGAGCTTCCGGCAGCAACTGCCCGAGCAAGGAGACGAACTCAGCAGCAGGAGAATTCTCCTGCGAGTTCGTTGCCAGACGAAGCGCTGACGCTGCGTGAGGAGCAGCCCCGATCGCCTGCTGAAGAGATGCGAGACGATCCTGGGAAGATTGAAGATGGTTCAGATCAAAGATGGGCCGACGCCCGACGGGGAATCGTTGCCCCGCTTCCTTGCCGCTGTGAAAGTGGCCGCAATCCAGCTCGGATTGATCGTGATCATCATCTGCGATCCAGAAGATGGGTACGGTCGGGATCCCAGCGGCCTCCATCTGACTGGCCAGGGTCAACAGAGCCAGAACCTTGGACAGGATCATCACAGGCCCACCCCAGAGTGCCGGTTGTTGACCAGCCATCACGATATGGGTGCGTGGGTCCTGCAGTCGGCGAGCGGCCTGGCGCGCGGAGTGCGACAATTCCATTTGCTGCCACTGCGGCTCCAGCACCTCTAACAATGATGCGCGTCGTTGTGGATCCGGATCCCGTTGCGCCAGCTGCTCGTACAGTTCGGCGGAACTGGTGTCGACCATTCCAAGGGAACTCAAGGAATCGAAATCGCCACTGCGAAGCAGAGACAGCAGGGGGTGAGAATCGTATCCCTTCATCGAAGCACTTCTCGGCGCTTTGCCAGCAGGATCATCCGCGGGGTGCTTCCCGACTGGTAACGAGTCCCTTGCCAATCTCCTCGCTCATCGGTGAGGTCCCAGCCGGACGAGTTCAGCAGCGACTCGATCTCGTCTCGAGAATAAAGGCGCACCGATTCGGTGTAATTGCGCTGCTGGCCACTTCTACTCAGCACCACTTTTTTTTCCACACGATCACCGGTCGCGGAGAGGGAACGAAACTCTTCGATCTCGAGATCCCCTTCTGTTCGACGAGAGGTCGCGATCAGTTGCTGGATCGTCGAGTCCCGGTCAGGAAGATCGAGCAACAACCCTCCCCCGGGACGGACCACACCCGCCACCTGTTCCAGTACCGCACCATTCTCCGCATCCGTCGCGAGATATCCGAACGAGGTGAAGAACATCATGACATGATCAAAACAGTTCTCGACGAAGGGGAGTGCCCTGATATCGGCCCGCACCAGCGACGCCGAGGAGCCCATGTGGCTCCTCGCAGAAGCGAGCAGACTGTGCGACAGATCGACGGAAACCAGTTGAGCCTCACTCCTCTTCAACCAGTGGCTGTGGCGCCCTGCCCCACAACACAGGTCGAGAATTCGATCTCCCGGCCCGATCCCGAGCCAGGAAAGTGCCGCAACCGCCTCATCTTCTGCGGAGGCGAGATCTCGCCACGGATAGACCTCGAGGTAATCCGCCTCGAAGGCAGACTGAAACCACTCCGTCTTCTGGGTACTCCGAGGGTTCATCTGGTGTCTCTCCGGCTTCTGTTGCCATTGTTCCCCCGATCCCGATCGGGAGGGTCGATTCCATCCTAGATCATCCCGTGTCATGACTTTGTTCACAAGGAAACCCTGCCCCCTTGCTGCAAGTAGCCATCGACGGTAACGATACGACTGGAAATTGGCCGGAATTTGCGTCTCAAGTGACTCAGGGGGGGAGAAATCAGTGACCAGCATAGCCCGTGTAGCACTCCCGATACCCCGCCGGGAGCCCTTCGATTACCGGATTCCTTCCGCGCTAGTGGACCAGGTGCGCCCCGGAGTCCAGGTGAGGGTGCCCTTCGGGCCTTCCAAACGCATCGGCTGGGTCGTCGAAATCACCGATCACTCTCCCCATCCCAGGTTGCGCGACCTCGATGGCGTCATTACGGATTCGGCGGCGATCGAACCCGATCTGCTGGAACTGTTGAACTGGACCGCGGATTACTACCTCTGTGGAATTGGTGAGGTGATCGAGAGCGCGGTGCCTAAATCGGTTCGGAACCGCAAGGTACGAACAGTTCGGTGGGTTCGCCTCACCTCGGAAGAAGTCGCAGAAGAGCCCTCTGGAGCCACCAGCGAGCCACGAAAAAAAGTGATCGATCACCTGCGCCAACAGGGTCACCCGGTTCCGCTCAGAAGACTTCTCGAGAGCTGCGACATCAGCGATAGCCCGGTCAAAACCCTGGCGCGTCGAGGTGTGATCGAAATCTTCGACGCTTTTCCACCAGAGTTTGGCATTCCAGATGGTTCAGGGAAGCCACTCGAGTCCTCATTGATCACTCCACCCTTCGAACCCAACCCGCAACAGGGCGAGGCGATCGCAGCCATCTCCGCCACGCTGGAGAAGCAGGAATATCGTACCTTTCTGCTTCACGGGGTCACCGGTAGTGGCAAGACCGAAGTCTATATACGGACCGTTCAGCAGGCACTCGATCAGGGGCGCGGTGCACTGGTTCTACTGCCTGAAATCGCCCTCACCCCGCAAGCAGTCGAACGATTCACCGAACGCCTCGGACCTGTTGCAGTCCTTCACTCGATGCTTCCCGATTCGGAACGGGCTGTCCATTATGAACGACTACGGCGTGGCGAGGTTCGCATCGCACTGGGCGCACGAAGTGCAGTGTTTGCTCCTGTTCCAGACCTCGGAATCATCATCGTCGATGAGTCTCATGAATCGACATACAAGCAGGAAAATTCCCCTCGTTACCACGCCCGCGATGTGGCCGTGATGCGTGCCCACCAGTTGGGTGTCCCTTGTGTCCTCGGATCCGCGACTCCATCGCTGGAGTCACTCGAAAATGCGCGAACAGGTCGCTATCAGAAACTCCTACTATCGGAACGTACCAACGGTAGGCCGCTGGCAACCATCGAGGTGGTCGATCGCAGGATAGAAAATAAATCGGTAGGAGGTGGCGGGCTGCTGTCGCAAAGACTCATCGAACGGATTCGAACCACCCTCGATCGAGACGAACAGGTACTGCTCTTTCTCAACCGCAGAGGTTTTGCTCGGAATCTGCATTGCCCCAGCTGTGGACATGACCTGCGGTGCCATCAATGCGACATCCCTCTCACCTACCACAAGAGCAAGGCTCGTTCCCAGTGCAACTACTGCGGTGAGCACAAGCCGATCCCGGATCGGTGCCCCGAGTGCCAGTTCCACGGCATGCACCAGCGCTCTCCTGGAACCGAAAGGATCGAGGATTCTCTGATGAAACTGTTCCCGGGCGTCGAGATCGACCGGCTCGATCGCGATACCGTGACCAGCGCAAAACGGATGGCCTCGATCCTCCAGCGCTTCAAGGAGGGAAAGACCCAGATCCTGGTAGGAACCCAGATGGTGGCGAAGGGGCATGATATTCCTGGAGTCACCCTGGTCGGCGTTCTCGACGCAGATATCGCCCTGGGGCTCCCCGATTTCCGCTCCGCAGAAAGAACCGCCCAGTTGCTTTGCCAGGTCGCAGGAAGAGCGGGTAGAGGAGATCGACCTGGACGAGTCATTCTTCAGACGAGGCAGCCAGAACACTATGCCTTGAGTTGTGCCACTCGCCAGGATCTCAGCCAGTTACTCGAAGAGGAGAACTCGATTCGCAAGTTGTTGAGATATCCTCCTCACGGTCATCTCGCAAGAATCCTATGTGAAGATGAAGAGGAGCAGAAGGCCTACGAAAGTGCCAAGGTTCTGGTCGAAGCGATGAAGGAGTGTGATCTCGATTCGGTGCAAGTACTCGGTCCCGCCCCGGCACCGATCGAACGTCTGAGAGGACGATTTCGTCAACACGTGCTGCTCAAGAGTTTGCACAGGGGGCCGCTCAGAGAAGTGGCCAGTACTGCACTGAACACCAGGCCCCGATGGGCGTCGACGCGTATCACGCTCGATATTGATCCCCAAAATCTCTTGTGAGAGTGCGTCGATCCGCGCCACGATGATGAACTGCGATCACCTATGAAAATGCGGGTGCGACTCGCATGACGAGACGCACCCGCAATCATTCAGATCTCACTCGTGCCGACTAGACCATATCCTTGAAAGTCTTCGAGGGCTTGAAGGCAACGCTGCGCGAGGCCTTGATCTTGATGGTCTCACCGGTCTGAGGGTTACGGCCCTGGCGAGCAGCACGCTTCCGCACGCTGAAGGTTCCGAAACCGACAACTTGAACCGCTTTGTCCTTCTTGACGCCCTTCTTGATGGCATCGATCACGGCATTCACCGCACGCTCAGCTCCGGCTTTCGAATCATCGAGACTCTTTTGAACGGCTCCAACGAGTTCGGCCTTGTTCATGTGTACCCCTTTCTGCGAGTGTACTTCGACTGCGCACCTGAAATGGTAGGGGCAAAAAGCCTGTCGAGGTGGAGGGAGTCATCCCTCGCTCCACATCGGATCTCAAAACCCCAGACAATTCGTGCAGAACCCTCTAGATCCTGCACCACCCTGCGGAAAAACGGTTCTCCGAGGGAGCGTCAGTATGGGAGTTCAGGGAGGATCTTGGAAGCGATCAATGGCAGAATTCCAATCGGGTGATTCAGGATAGTCAGGCGGGAACCCAGATATGGGTTTCTAGCGTTGGCAGAATCGTGACCTCGGTATAACATCGGAACCAGGGATCACTGGTGATTTCGGGGGGACTGCTGTCCCGCTGCACTAGAAATGGGGCGGAAATGCTATCTGGGGCCTTTTTCCTGATTTTGTTGGGCTCTGTCCTGAGCCCTCTCCAGGTGCCAGCACCTGCCCCAGCACCTGTGCCCCCCCCCATCGAGCGAGACGATCCGGAAAAATCTCCAGCTCCCCATCCGGTCACCGCTACTGCCATCGACGATCTGGCTCGTATCGTTCCCTCGTCATTTCCGCTGGGAGAGCGATTGATGTTCAAGGCCACCGTCGAATGGAAGGGCGCCAGTGTGCTGGTGGGATACCTCGAACTGGCCACCTGGGAAGATGACGATTCGAGAAAAGTGCTCCACGCAAGGGGCCGAGGGCAGCGATTTGGCTATTCGATCGATCAGCGAATCGTCAGCACGATGAACCTCGAGGGAGAGCGGCCGGTCTCCTTCATGAACACCCAGCGAGGAACCGAGCAGCACACCAAGAAGTTGGCGTTCGAAGATGGCAAGATCAGTTTCTCCAGGAGAAAACACTGTCTTGAGAAGAACTGCTCCGATTCCACGCATCTGGTCGCAAAGGTCGCCTGGAAAGGCCCGATACCGTGGGGTACCAAGGAGAAGCACTGCGACGACCCTCACTGCGGGAACTCCGCTCACGAGGTGTGGATCCACATCAAGGATCACCAGGTGGAAGAGCCGTACGTCGACCTCCTTACCGCCATATACGTCGCCAGAACCGCAGCCACCCCTTCCCGAGTTCAGCCCCTCATCATCCCCGTGGTCAATGATGACTCGAGGTGGTATGTCGAGGTCTCACCGCAAAAAACCGAGACGATTCAGGTCGAGGAAGGTGAATACGAGGCGATCGAGATGGCTCTCAATCCCATCGCTTCCGACGGAAATAACAAGAAGCGATTCGAGGGGTTGTTCGGGATTCACGGGACTCTCCGCGTCTGGTTCGATTCCATCAGCGGACGCCCAGTATTGATCGAGGGGACCCTTCCCTTTGCTTACTTGCAACTCAAAGCGCGTATCGAGTTGATCTCCGTCAGTGACGCTGCAGTGGTCAAGGCTAGACATGCTCAGCAGAGCGATCCAGAATCATCCAGTTCCAAGAAAGGACCTCGATGAACCAGCCGGACACGGGCGAGTTACTGCGACGACTTCCCCAGGTCGATCGCTTGCTCCAACGAGAGGACGTTTGCGAACTCTCCGCTCGCTACTCCCGGGCTCTGGTCCTCTCAGAATGCCGATCCCTGTTCGACGGATTTCGTGCTCGCGCTCTGATTGGTGAACTCCAGCCAGAGGAAGTGGTCGAAGATCAGGTCGTCGAGACGCTGACCACTCGTCTCGAACAACGAGATCAACCCTTCTACCGCCGAGTGATCAATGCCACCGGGATCGTGCTCCACACGGGTCTCGGGCGCGCCCCGATTCCACCCGATGTCGCCAATGCTCTGGTAGAGACCCTTCGTCACCCGGTCAGGGTCGAGATCGACCTCGAGAGTGGAGAACGTGGAGGGCGTGACGAAGGAGCCGCAGAACTGCTGAGGCAACTGACGGGTGCCGAGGACGCCACCATCGTCAACAACAATGCAGGAGCGACCCTGTTGCTCCTGTCGGCGCTGGCGAAGGACAAGGAAGTGCTCGTCTCCCACGGCGAACTGGTCGAGATCGGCGGCTCCTTCCGTATCCCCGACATCATGGAGCAGGGGGGTGCTCGCCTGCGAGCGGTGGGCACCACCAACAGGACTCGTGCGAAGGATTATGATCAGGCATGCACTCCCGATTCAGGGATGATTCTCAAGGTACACACCTCCAATTATCGCGTCGTCGGCTTCACCGAAGAAACCAAGATCGAGGAACTATGCCAGATCGGAGAGAAGCACCAGGTCCCGGTGGTCCATGACATCGGCTCTGGCTGCATGGTCGATCTGGCGGCGCGAGGTAAGTTGGGCGAATCGTACGTCCGCGAGAGCATCACCCACGGCTGTGACCTGGTCTGCTTCAGCGGTGACAAGTTACTGGGTGGGCCTCAGGCGGGAATCATCGTCGGCAGCCATGAACTGATCGAGAAGTGTCGAAAGCACCCGCTCTACCGGGCACTTCGGCCAGGACGGATGACCTACATCGCACTCGAGGAAACCCTGCGAATCTATCTTCGGGGGGAGCAGCAGGCGATCGATAGGATTCCGGCACTGAACCGAGTTCTGACTCCTGCTGAACAACTGGACGGCCGACTGGAACAGTTGATCACAGGTATCTCACAGATTCCTGGAGTCCAAGCCAGCGCACTCTCACACGATGGATTTGCGGGCAGTGGATCACTACCGGCTCGACCCATCGAATCTCGTGCGGCCCGGGTGACCATCTCCAACTGCTCGGCACAGGAACTGGCCCGAAATCTACGAACTGGAGAGCCCTCCGTATTGCCCACCGTCCAGGATGATGCAGTATTCCTCGATGTTCGGACCATCGCCGACGACGAGGTGGACCTGATCACCGCAAGAATTGCAGAAATCGCCTCGGGCGCCTGACTTGACTGGCTTCTCCCCTTGTTAGATCCTCGCTGATCCAGGAAGGAGTTTTCCAGATGTCCACTACACCGATTCGCCTGACAGATTATGCATCCTGCGCTGGCTGAGCGGCCAAGTTACCCCCTGGGGACCTGGTCGAGGTCCTCTCCAACTTGCAACTCCCGACTCGTGAAGAAGTCCTCCACGGACCCGGAACCCTCGACGATGCCGGAGTGATCAGGATTCCCGGATCCGATCACTGCATCGTCCAGACCGTCGATTTCTTCCCACCGATCGTCGATGACCCGGCAGACTTTGGCAGGATCGCTGCAGCCAATAGTCTTTCTGACATCTATGCGATGGGCGGGACTCCCTTGAGCGCGCTCAACATCGTCGGGTTTCCGGCAGAACTTCCGACATCGATCCTCAGTGAGATTCTCGCCGGAGGCGCAGAGAAGATGGTCGAGGCGAACTGTGCTCTGCTCGGCGGACACAGCGTCAGAGATTCCGAGGTGAAGTACGGACTCGCAGTGACCGGAACCATCGACGCCGACCGGATCATGACCAATGGCGCAGCTGAAGCAGGAGATGTGCTGGTACTGACCAAAGGCCTCGGAACCGGAAGCGTCAGTACCGCACTCAACAAGCAGCAGGCGGATGCGGATGTGCTGGCCGCGGCCACCGCATCGATGGCGACCCTCAATGCCGCTGCAGCAAGAGTGGCGATCGCACTCGATGCTCACGCGGTGACCGATGTCACCGGTTTTGGACTTTGTGGGCATGGGGCCGAGATGGCGACCGCCAGCAACATGACGCTGGAGATCATCGCCTCACAATTGCCCATCATCGCCGGCGCCGAGGATCTCGCCCGCAGGGAATTGACCTCGGGGGGAGCAAAGCGAAACAGGGATCACCTGGCAGATCGTCTCGATCTGGCAGGGAATGTTCCCGCTCACCTGGCTGGATTGGCGCTCGATTCCGAAACCTCCGGGGGCCTGTTGATGGCGATTTCCCCCGATCGAATCGCAGATCTCGAGGAGTCGATGGGTCGAGAGCAGATCCGCCATTTCTCCATCATCGGGGAGGTGAAGCCACCTCAAGGTTCTTTCCGCATCCGAATTCTTGGATGAGGTTCGGGAAAGATCCGCAACCAACTTGATCCCGAGGGCCCAAATTGGGACACTCTTCAGTTCGTCGGGGGTGAATGGGTACCTGGTGGGCCTCCTGGGCTTCAAACCCATGGTGCGGCGCGAACAACGTCGTAGGTCGGTTCGATTCCGATGCACCCCCGCCACTTTTCCTCTACTCCCACCATAGAGGATCGGCGAACTCAGCGAGGAATCGGTTGCCAGATTTCCCGACCTTCGAGGAAGTACTTGGTCACCCGTTCGACCATCGACGTGCGAGGTACTCGCTGGTAATTGCGATCGATCGCTTTCTGTATCTTCGGCGGTAGCGACCTCACCTCGTTGAAGGTCCACGGTCCGAAGTACGGCACCGGGAGTCCATCGGCCTCATCGATGAGAATCTTGCCATCCTTACGTTCGTAGCCCGCTGCCACCCTCTGTTGGGCCCGCACGATGGCCGTGAATTTCTGGGCGTCGAGAGCTTCGATCAAATCCTCGCCATCCCACATGCCGATTTCGTACATCTGACGAGCAGTATAGGGACCTAGTGCTAGCGGCCGACCCGTCTCCGCCAGCGCCCACGGCTCCTCGCTGAGGATCGGATCAGCGAACTCCTCGAGGCGATCGATGATCCGATGTCGCTCCTGCATCTCGTCGAGACGATCGGGTTGAAACTCCAGTTGCTGTCCACTCAGGAAGAACCCCCCGGCCACTTGAACTGACAGCAACAGTGCGATGACCTGGCCCCGGATCTTCCCCGCTCGGCCGATGGCATCTCCGCAGATCAGCAGCATCAGAATCCCCGCTTCGAACAGGTAGTTGAGATCGGACCCGAGGCGACCGATCAGTGGAATCGAAGCGAGCGCCAGGAGGATTCGCATTCCCCCTTGCTGAGCATCTCCCCATGTTCGAATCGTCACCAGTATCCCATAGGCAAAGAGCACCAGATGGCCACGGAAAACCCAGGTCAGAACCTCATGAAACGGTCGTGTCGTATTCCCCAGGGACTGCTGGATCGCCGGAATGGTGCAGCACAGTGCCAGGCCCATCGCCACGAAACCGATGCGACGATCGACAACTCCTGTGCCCTTGCCATCCTTCGTGCCCTCTCTCGTGGAGGGGATCAACGCCAGGAAGACGGCGATGAAGAGGGGAACTCTCCAGGGCATGAAGGTGCCAAAGGCCTTCTTGAGACCCTCCCCCCACTCGAAGCGGAACAGGTTCGACATCACTACGTGCTGATGAAACAAGCCCCCCGTCGATGCGTTCAAGATGGCATAGCAGAGCAAACCTGCCCCCAGCAATCCAACCGGCCATCGAAGAGCGGATTTCCCCTCCTCTCTCCACATCTGGAGATAGGTCACCAGCAATAGAGCGACCATCGTCTGCCGGGTATAGACCGCCAGGAAGAACGCAGTTGCACCGATGAAACGCATCCGATTCGATTTCTGCGTCGAGCACCAGACCCCCGCCATGGCGAATGCCAACGACAGCGGATCGACCCTCATCAGGAAGCCGAAGCGGAGGAACTCCAACATCGTCAGCATCGTCGCACCGCACAGCAGTCCGGCGCTGAGACCCGAACGTCGGGCGACCAGCAGCGTCAGAAACGTCGCAGAGACCAGCGTGGAGAGGAGAGAGAGTGCCCGCCCTCCACCGTAAGGGCTCGAGAAGAGCTCGCCACTCCAGCGTGCCAGGTGGAGATAGACCGGAGCGTACTGATCGAGGAGCCATGGCTCCTTGCCGATCTCAGGGTAGAGACCTGGCTCAGCCGTCACTCGACGCGCCTGGTCGAGTACGATCGCTTCACCGTATCGGATCTCATGAGGAAATCGGACCAGCGACGCGCTGCGGATCAAGAACTGGGATGCAGAGAGAGAGGCGAGCAACACCGCAAGATAGAGCATCCACTGAGGATGACTCCGAGTCGGTGACATCGAGGTCGATGGGACCCGATGCGACGGTTGTGGCCGCTGGGATTCTGGATCAGACAGGCTCATGCCGACAAGTTACGGTCTCTGACACCTGGAATCCAGAGTGTTCAATCCTGCATGAAGTCTAAACGATGCTTGCTACATACCTGGCGCAAGCGGCTCATGATCCTCGAGTGCAACTGACAGACTCGAGATTCTGACAGGTGCAGATAATCTCCGATCGCCTTCATCGTCCAGCCCTCGATGTAGTAGCAATCGATGATGCTCTGCTCACGTGGGTCCAGATGCTCGTAGATGTAATCCATCATCGCCTGACGTTGCAGGTCGAGATCGGGCGCCTTGGTCTTGACATCGTGAAGCACGTCGATCTTTCTCAGAGAACGAGACTCTCCATCATCTGAGATCTGCTCCGAGATGGAGACCATCGAGGCGGCAGAGGCTTCTCGTTGCATCTTCTCAAATTCTTCATCGTCGACACCCAGTTGAATCGCCATCTCGAAATCAGTGGGCTCTCTACCATTCTGGTTCTGCAGTTCTTTCCAGGCAGCGTCAATCTTGTTGGCGGTGGATCGGACCAGCCGAGGAACCCAGTCCTGAGCCCGGAGTGAGTCGAGAATCGAACCACGAACCCGTGTAGAGCAGTAAGACTCGAACTTGACTCCACGAGTCAAGTCGTAGTTATCGATAGCATCCATCAATCCAAAGATGCCTGCACTGTAGAGGTCTTCAACCTCGACCTGCTGCGGCAATTTCATGTGAAGTCGATCGGCTGTGTAGCGGACGATGGGTAGGTATCTCTCGAGCAGATCATTCTTCAGACCTGAGCTGGGAGTTTTCTTGTAATCGATCCACACCCGTTCGAGTACCGGGTCCTCATGCATGCGGGTCTTGCCGACCAAGGACTCGAGTGCCGGGGCGTCATGCATGCTGGGCTTGCCGACCAAGGTATCATTTGCAGGGTTGTCTTCCCTGTTTTCAGCGGTCTCAAGTGGTGTCAATGGAGTCTCCTCTTCCTGTCAACTGCACTCTTGATTCTGATCTGTCGCCGTAGGCTCCCATCGAGGGCCATCTCGAGGATGTGGCGATCCGCCTCAGCGCACCACATCAGAGCCAATCCCCTACCACCAGTGGCAATCACCGGGCCTGGAAATGTAATTCATTCGCAAGATCGAGTTCATCTCCTCAAACAGAACGCTCATGCGCCCTGCTAAGATCCCCGGACCACAGGACTTTTATCCGCTGGAGGAATCCCTGGCTGCTCTGACGTCGGGACAGCCCCAGATTTCTGGCCAGATCCCTCACTCCACGCGCTGCAGGGCAGGAGGGATAGGAGAGGGAAAAGTGCTGTCTCTTTCGCACCGCCGCACTGACTCTCGGGTCCTGAAAAATGGCTCCACAATCGCGGATCTCGTGTCCCAGGAACTGATGGGCCAGTCCGATCATTCGACTGGAGACCTGCTGGGCCTCTCCACGAGAGAGTACCTGGTTCACCACCAACCAGTTTCGCGGAGCATCTTCCTCCTTTGAGAAAACCTTGAGCATCGCATAGGCGTCGACGATGGCCGTGGGTTCAGGAGTAGTCACCACCAGCACTTCGCCAGCGCAGATGCAGAGATCGAGAACCGCTCGAGAAATCCCCGCACCGGTATCGATCAGCACCAGGTCAAATTCTTCGACCAATCGGCCCACGGCATCCAGTAGACGTTGCTTTTGCAGTGGCCCTAGATCCGCGACATTGGTCAATCCGCTGGCACCTGGAAGTACCTTGACTCCTCCAGGAGCATTGATCAGGACCTCGTCAAGGGTTGCTCTTCCGTCGATCAAGTGACCCAGGTTTCTCTTCGGATGAAGGTCGAGAAGAACATCGATGTTTGCCAGACCCAGATCACCATCCAGCAGCACTGTACGTAGCCCCGAGGCGGCTGCGGCCAAGGCGAGTCCGACCGAGATGTTGGTCTTACCGACCCCCCCCTTGCCACTGGTCACTGCGATGACTCGGGCCTTTCCTCTGACGGGAACGACCTTTTCTTCGACCATCATTCGAAGGCGCCATGCCTGATCTCTCATCTTCCTTCTAACACCATTTCACAGATGGACTCCCGGGTTGCGGCCTGGATGTCTTCAGGCACTTCCTGGCCACAGGTCACGTACGAAACAGGAACCTGACTGACTCCGAACAGATCCCACAGGAACCCCTTCCTGTACGACTCGTCTTTCTTGGTGAAGATCACGCGCTGATAGCCGACCACACGAAAGGATTCAGCGGTCGCCATGATCGCCTCAGGAGCTGCAGCCAGGGACAGGCACAGATGCACCTCCACCTCGCCGATATTGGAGAGAGATTCCTTCACCTCGGTGAGACGCTCGAGATCTCGCTGACTTCGGCCAGCGGTATCCACAAGAATCACATCGCAATCGGAGAAGCCTTGGATCGCTTCAGCCGCTGCACCCGGTTCGGAGACGGTCTTGAGAGGTAGTCCAAGGATCTCTGCAAATCGACGCAACTGTTCGACCGCTCCGATCCGATAGCAATCGAGAGTGACCATTCCAACTCTCTTCTTCTCCACCAGATGGAACTGAGCCGCAAGTTTTGCGAGGGTTGTGGTTTTCCCGACACCGGTGGGTCCGACCAGGGCCACCACCTTCGGCTCGCCGCTGCTCGCTATGGAGATGGGACAGGCCTCAGGAATTCGCGCAGCCACGCAGGCTGCGATCCGCTCACGAGCGATGCTCTGGTACTGCTCCTTCTTCAGTTGATCACCGATGGGATCGCAGCAGACCATCTCGAGGATCCGATTCTGCGCAGCCGAGGAGAATCCCGCCACCTCGCACACTGATTTCACCGCTCCGATGAACAGGGGATCTTCGACGAAGATCGCTCGGTTCTCCTCGAAGGATATGACTGGTGCGGGATCGGAATTCTCATTCACTTCTGCAGAGAGCTCTTCGTTGATAGTCCACTGCAGCGGAGAAGAAGGTGGCGCTTGCGAGTGCTGAGTGGCGATCGATTTCGAGTAAAGCTTCAACTCCTCGGCAATCTTGCTACGAGCTCCTTCTAGCCGATAAACCAGGGTGCCGGATTCCTGGTTGGTCTCGAAATTACCCGAAACCACCGGGACCAGATCAGGGATCGGCTCTGGAACTCGACGGGTGTCCCTCGCCAGTGGCGCCAGTTTCCCACTCGAACTGACCGCCGTGTTTTCCTGTGGCTGGAAGAACACCGATTCTTCGGAGCGTATGATCACGACTACATCAGATACCCCGAACCACCCGAAGAATCCCGGCCTTCGTACCTTTCGAGACTGGACCACGGTCCAATCACTGCCGAATCTCTCCTGAAGGATTCTAACTGCGGTTGCATAATCAGGTGCCACGACACGAGTGTGTCCGGCTTCCGTGGATGCTATTGGCTCATTCAAGAGCACATTCCCCTTCCCCCTGAGAAACTCACCCGCTGACTCCCCAGCCTCGGGCTTCGGTCCCCGCCATTCCCCATGACTCCACGGTAACACCGTGGGCGACCTCATTGTAGGAGAGGACTGACGCCATGGGCACTTCCTTCTCCATCAGCTTCTTGATTGCAAATCTCGAACAGGATGAGGTGATGAGCAACGCTGGATACCCCGCCTCGACCTGGTCCTCGAGAGCCCTCTTCAGGGCCCCGACCACCTGATCATGCACCTCTGGCGACAGGCAGGGCTGGGAGCCACCGACCGGCTGGTGTTCGAGCCCCTCCAGCACCAGGGTCTCGATTTCCGGGTCCACGGTGACCGCATGAAGCGTTCCCGATGCATCGACCAGTGCCGAACAGATGTTCCGACGCAGTGCCACCCGGACCACTTCTACCAGTGCTTCGGCGGACGGTGTCTCCCCCGTCTGTTGCTGAACCACTTCACTGAGGGTCTCCAGGATCTTTTCCATGTCGCGAATCGAGACCTGCTCAGCGACCAATAACTGGAGAACTTTTTGAACTTCACCGACCCGCAACCGCCCAGGAACCACCTCTTCGATCAGTGGCTTGAACTCGTCACCGAGTCGGTCGAGGATCTTGCGCGTCTCACGCTGGGTCAGTAGCTCCTCGATGTGCTCGATCACCACCCCTCGCAGGTGGAAGATCAAAGCGTCTTGAACGGACAGAACCTTGTATCCACGCCCCTTCTGCAGCAATTCAGCATCTTCGGGTGAAACCCATTTGGCCGGCGCACCGTAACTCTCCCTTGGCACCGGATCTCCAGAGATCCGATCGATCGGATGGTGCTGATCTCCCAGCACCAGCGAACAGTTCGCCTTCAACTCTCCCCGTGCGCAGCAGTTCTCACGCAGGGAAATCTGGAACTCTTGTCGCGGAATGGCTCGCAGTTCAACGCGGGCATGAACCGGCGGAATCCAGAACCCGAGCTGCTTCTGGAGATCTTGCCGCAATTGCTGGACCCGCACATGAAGTGAAGACCCTTCCCCTTGCGGCTCCATCAACTCATACAGGCTGTATCCCAGCACGATACTGATCGGTTGCTGCAGAGAGAACTCATCGGCTCTGGCATCTGGCTTCTGCTGATCGATCTTCTTCCTCGCAGCGTCCTCGATCTTGCCCACCGCTGTGGGTTGCTGGATATTACTCGCAGCCTCTGTGACGACGCGATCCTGGCTGCTGGACCAGGAGATCACTGCCAGAGTCACGGCCAGCACTCCGAGAACCATCGGGGGGAGCCCGGTGAACATCAGTCCCAGCAGGATCAATGCGGTGACCCCCATCGCTTTCGGATTGCCAAACAGTTGCCCGACCACCGCATCTCCGATTTGCCCCCGAGACGATGCTCTGGTCACCATCAATCCGGCTGCAATGCTGACAAACAGTGCCGGGATCTGCGTGACCAGTCCGTCTCCGATGGTCAGGGTAGTGAAGACGCGTCCGGCCTCTGCAAAGGACATATTGTATTGCAAGATACCGATGGCGAATCCGCCGACGATGTTGATCATCGTGATGACGACACCTGCGATCGCATCACCACGAACAAACTTACTCGCTCCGTCCATCGCACCGTAGAAATCGGCCTCTTCTGCCAGTTCCTCCCGAGCAGCACTCGCTTGCTCTCCAGTGAGGTTTCCAGCATTCAGGTCGGCATCGATGGCCATCTGAGCACCGGGCATTCGATCGAGGGTGAATCGAGCCGACACCTCGGCAATTCGAGATGCTCCCTTGGTCACCACGACGAACTGGATCACCACCAAAATCATGAAGATGATGAAGCCCACCACCACACTGGATCCGGATACGAACT
>DUAN01000105.1:0-1491 GCA_012960845.1 Planctomycetota bacterium
GCGGGGAGTTTGGCCGGACACCGACAGCTCAGGATGGAAACGGAAGAGATCACAATCCGCATGGGTTCACGATTTGGATGGCCGGTGGAGGCGTCAAAGGGGGGATGTCCTATGGCGAGACGGACGACTACGGTTATCACTCGGTGGTCGATAAGGTGCACGTCAATGACCTTCATGCGACGATCTTGCACCTGCTGGGGATTGACCACGAGAAGTTGACCTATCGCCATGCGGGGCGTGATTTCCGCCTCACCGATGTCGCAGGAAACGTGGTCAAAAAAATTATCGCCTGAGACCGGTCAGGTCACAGGCGATAATTGAAATCGAACTCAAAGAACCGATCAGTTCTGGATTACCAGTTGATTCCGGTCATCACTGAAAACACGGACCGGTCCGAGATCCCATCGTAAGTAGAGAACCTGTAATCCAGGCCGACGTGAGCGTGGTCTCCAAGGTGGAGTAATGCTCCACCGTGGAAGTAAAGGCCCGTTTCATCTGCTTTGATGCCGGCAACGGGAGAGAGTCCGTACTCGTCGATACTGATCATCGAAACTCCACCTCCACCGATCAAGGACAACGGTGTGAATGGGAGTTCTGCAGTGATCCTGCCTCCGACGAAGAACTCGGAGTCGCGTACCTTTCCGAGGATACCGTCATTCTCAGTGGCCTGGATGTATGCCACTTCTGGAGCGATGTACCACGCACTTTTGCGGGCACTCACCCAGAGGCCGTAACCATCGACATCGTCGAGATTCGATGGATTCTCTTCGAGGTCGTATGTGCCATAGATGAGACTCGTTTGGCCGGTGTAGGGCTTTGGATTGGGCTGCTCTACCCCGGAAAAGGGCGAAGTAGCATCGGGGCGAAAGCGAACCCAGTCTTCATTGCCGGCGCAGCCGGCAAGTAGGACCAGGGACAGCAGGGGAAGCGCAAGGGCTCTGAGACTCCACACTTTTGGTCTCCAATTCAATTGGCTCCAGTTGATTGGGCTCAACATCGGGATCACACCTTTCCTGGTTCCCGGTCAATCCGGGATGCCCTCCTGATCGCACGCCAAGCGTTCGGCAGAATCGACTCGGAGGGGCTCCGACTGACCATCACCGACTCCTGAACAGAAACGACCCGGATGGGGAAGGCGGGATTCTAGACCGCAGGAGAAGCAGCGGCAAGTGACCCTCGAATTGCTCTTGTGACGGAGATCGGCCCGGTGCCAGGGCCGATGGCCGGAAAGAAGAGAGAAGTGGGCTTTTCTTGACTCCGAACGGCCATCTCGTAGGATCCAGGCTTCCAGGTATGTCCACACTGGTGATCCTGTCCCAGAGTCGCCTGCTCGACAGAGCCTGCCCGGATTCGGTGATCATGATTGCCGGGCTCGAAATGGAAGGCCAGGTCCTGGAAAGTTGTTTGGAAGCTCAAGGGTAGACGTGCGGGGTTCGCCTGGAATTGAGGCGGCGCGGCAGCCCTGGCGAGAGTTCTCGGAGGAGACGAAGC
>DUAN01000105.1:1504-4318 GCA_012960845.1 Planctomycetota bacterium
GTTTGGATCGGAAAGAAATTGTGAAGACCTGTATTCCTCAGGTCTGGCAATGTTCATGATGCCGATTCAACATTTTTCTTCTCAATACCACTGACCAAGGTTGGTACCCAGAAGGTATCGGACCGATAATGGACCCGGCCCGACGTGGCGGGTCAGTCTGCGGATCCTTGAGGGACCCGACAGGAGAGGTGACGCATGAAGAAGAAGGTCGGAGAAATCCTTCTGGAGAAGGGTTGGGTCACCGACGAGCAGGTCAAGAAGGCGCTCGGCTACTCCAAGGCAGAAAACTGCAGGATTGGAGAAGCACTTGTGAACCTGGAGATTTGTTCTCAAGAACAAGTTTCTCGGGCTCTCGCAATTCATTTCCAGCTGCCCTTTGCCAATCTTGGCAAGCACATCATCCCACAGGAAATCATCGATTCTGTGCCCAAGGAAGTCGCACTCGAACACAAGATCGTCCCGGTCGCACGAAAAGGTCGCACCCTGGTGATCGCCATGGGCGACCCCCTCGATTTCTTTACCATCGATAACCTACGTTTCATCCTCTCGACCGAGGTCGACTGCGCGCTGGCGACTCCTGCCGCGGTGGAGGAGGCGCTGGACGATTACTACCGCCTTGCCGGGGGGTACGACTCGGTCCTGGGTGCCGACGCTGGGTCGGATGACGACCTCGAATTCGGACGTGGTGAGTTTGCCGGAGACGAAGCGGATGCCAATGAGGCTCCGGTCATCAAACTGGTGCATATGATCATCGCAGACGCGCTCAAGGCCTCCGCCTCGGATATCCACATCGAACCGATGGAGTCGGAACTCCGGGTGAGATACCGGATCGACGGCGTTTGCAAGGTGATGGAATCGCCGCCGAAGAAGTTACAGGGCCCTGTGATCTCGCGATTGAAGATCATGGCGAGAATGGACATGGCCGAAAAACGGCGTCCTCAGGACGGCAGGATCAAGATCAAGATCCAGGGAAGAGAGATCGACCTTCGTGTTTCGATCATTCCCAGCGTTCACGGCGAGAGCGTGGTGATGAGGATTCTCGACAAGGACGCAGGACTGGTGGACCTGGAGAAACTCGGGTTCCACGAATCCGATCTCGCCCGTTTCAATCGGATCATCAAGCGCCCCAATGGAATCTTCCTGGTCACCGGCCCGACCGGTTCTGGAAAGACTACCACTCTGTACTCGGCACTGATGGATCTGAACCGTCCTGATGTCAAGATCATCACCGCAGAGCACCCGATCGAATACAACTTGACCGGGATCAACCAGTCAGAAGTGAAGCACGAGATCGGACTCGACTTCTCGAGAATCCTTCGCGCGATGATGCGTCAGGCACCCAACATCATCCTGGTCGGTGAGATTCGTGACCGGGAGACGGCGGACACCGCCATCCAGGCGGCGCTGACAGGCCACCTGGTCTTCTCGACTCTGCACACCAACGATGCGCCTTCCGCACTGACTCGATTGATCGATATGGGCGTGAAGCCTTTCCTGGTCGCATCTGCGGTTCTCGCCATCATGGGGCAGAGACTGATCCGGGTGCTGTGCAAGGAGTGCAAGGAGGCTTACGAGCCGACCGAGACCGAACTCCGGATGGTGGGATTGAGTAGCTCCGAAATTGCGGATCAAACCCTGTACCGTCCGGTCGGTTGTCCCAAGTGCTCCAATGGATACAAGGGTCGTTGTGGAATCTACGAATTGCTGGAGATGTCTTCTGATCTCAGAGACATGACCTTCAACAAGACTCCGTCGAAGGACATTCGCAACAAGGCGAGAAGTGAGGGAATGGTTTCCCTTCAGGAGGATGCCGTGAGGAAACTCCTGTCGGGGATGACTACCATCGAGGAAATCTTGAGGGTGACGCACTCTTCGGAGTTCTCGAACTAATCTGAACACTTGAACCGGTACCGCCCCGGATTTGCCGGCGGTGAGGTGGAACATGGCACTGGCCGGAGAACCGATAGGTCAAATCCTCAAGGGGATGGGCCTCATCACTGAACTCGACATCCAGGAGGCACTGCAGGAGCAGAAGTCGAAGGGCGGTGCCCTCGGCCGGATTCTCTCCGACAAGGGCTTGGTTACCGATGCTGACCTCCGGGTGGCGATTGCCAAGCAAGCGGGAATGGAACCGATTGACCTCGATGAGGTGATCGTGACATCTGACCTGCTGGATCTGGTTCCCGCTCACGTGGCCGAGACCTATCAGGTGGTCCCGGTAGAGTTCGATGGCAAGGTGCTCACTCTGGCACTGGCGGACCCGCAAAACATCAGCGCTCTCGATGACATGAAGTTCATGCTCAATGTCGAGGTCAAGGGCGCACTCAGCGATCCTGAATCGGTCGAGCGCGCGATGAAGAAGTATTATTCTGATCGCACGGAATCGATGGAGAGTTTGCTGGGTTCGATGGACCAGGGCGACATCGAGGTACTCGACGATAGCCGTCACGACATGATGGACATGGATCAACTGGAGCAGGATGTCAATGCCGCTCCGGTGGTGAAACTCCTCAACATGGTGCTGCTATCCGCCATCAAGGACCGCGCATCGGATATTCACCTCGAACCCTTCGAGAAGGAATTCAAGATCCGCTACAGGGTGGACGGCGTGCTCTACGAGATGATGCCTCCCCCGATTCAGCTGGCCAGGGCCGTGATCTCGAGGGTCAAGGTGATGGCAAATCTCGATATCGCCGAGACCCGTCTACCACAGGATGGCAGGATCGAACTCAACATTTCAGGACGTCCGGTCGACCTTCGTGTCTCCACCTTGCCGACGATGTACGGCGAGTCGGTGGTGATGCGTGTGCTGGA
>DUAN01000106.1 GCA_012960845.1 Planctomycetota bacterium
GACAGCATCGATTGCGATGGCAATGGAATTCCAGATGGATGTGATCTGGCCGCGGGAGCCGAAGATTGTAACGGCAATGGAATTCTCGATAGTTGCGACCTGGTCAACGGAGCAGCGGACTCCAACGGGAACTCGATCCCTGATGAGTGTGAAGAGACCCTCTTCAAGCGTGGAGACTCCAACGGAGATGGTCTCTTTGACATCGCCGATGCGATTCGATCGCTGGGGTATCTCTTTTCCGGCCAGATCATGGAGTGTCTAGATGCTGGCGATAGCAATGATGATGGCCAGCTCGACGTGGCGGATGCCGTCACGCTGCTCAGTAGCATCTTCAGTGGTGGTGGATTGCCGCCCGATCCGGGCCCTTACACCTGTGGAGGTGACCCGACCGCCGATTCTCTGGATTGTGCCAGCTATAACAGTTGTCCCTGAAGCGGTTTCGCGCCCCTGCGGACTGGCGAGTCGGCGGATGAGCGTTTGCGCTCCCTTGCCCCGCCCTCGCTTCTCATCGATGCTGTCCATCGAGGGGAGGCCGGTTGGCTGCATCGCTCCAAATCCTGGCGTACGAAGATACGCCGCTGGGGATTCTCTGTTTACGTCGACGTGAGCTGTTGTCTGAGCCGGGCACGATGGTCACGGAGATCACTCTCAATCATGAATTCTTGATGTCGAGTTATCATACTGATTCGGAGCAAGCTCTTGCCCGGATCGGGCTCGAGTTCCATGGCGGTTCGGATCTGTCCCTGATGATCGGTGGACTTGGACTGGGCTACACCGCACAGGCCGCACTCGATCATCCCACGGTGAGTTCTGTCGAGGTGATGGAATTGCTGGGCCAGGTGGTGGTGTGGCTTGAAGATGGACTGGTTCCCCTTTCCGACTCCCTCAATCATGACGATCGATTTTCGGTCGAGGTGGGTGATGCCTACAAGAAATTGTGGGACCCACCGACATCTCAGTACGACCTGATTCTCATCGATATCGATCACTCCCCGGATGATCGTCTCGGTTCGGTGGACCAACGATTTTACAGCGAAGAAGGTCTGCTCCGCGCACGTCAACACCTGGCTCCTGGAGGAGTTCTGGGTATCTGGTCCTACGAGGAGAGTGCAACACTGGCCGCTGCGATGAATCATGCGCTGGACCGCGTGCGGGTCGAGCCCGTCAGCCACGTGAATCAACTGATCGACCAGACCCAGACCGATTGGCTCTACTTCGGAGCGATCGAATAGCATCAACAGTGGAGAGGAGACCAGGATGAATTGCAGGTGGATTGCGTGGCTGGTCTTGCTGCTGGTGGCCTCTTCGGCCCAGTGGGGTTGTTCAGGACTTCCGCAAGGCGCGGGAGATGCACAACAACCGATAGTTGCTCTCTACGATTCCCGGGCAGTGGCGATTGCCTTTGTCGGCAGCGAGATCTTCGCCGAGTCGATGAAGGAGATTCGCCGCGAATACGATCAAGCGACTGCAGCAGGAGATGGGGCGATACTCGACCGCATCCAGTTGATGATGCAACAGCGGCAGAAGGAATTGCACGCGCAGGGGTTCGGGACCGCGCCTGTCGATGAAATACTGGAGCACTATTGCGAGCAACTGCCGATGCTGCTGGAAGAGGCCGGAGCTTTTATCCTGATCTCGAAATGGAATGAAGATGCGCTGGCAAGGCATGCAGGGGTTACCAGGATTGACCTGACCGTGGCGCTGATCGACCTCATCACCGACGATCCGAAACAACGCCGATCGGCGCTGGAGATTCTCGATCAAGAGCCGGTGGTCACCGAGGCGATCGAGAATCACCAGGACTGAGTTGCCAGGTTCAGCTGTGGAGGTTTCGATGTTGCAGGAATTGCCAGTGGTCAGAGTTTCTGCTTTTGTCAGGAATCGACCGTACTCGGGCAACACCGCTTCGGTGGTCAGGCTCCCGAGAATGCTCCCCGATGAAGTGCTGCAAGCTCTGGCCAGACGTAACGGCGATTCGGAAACCGCCTTCCTGCTCGCAGCAGGAGAGGGTCGCTGGCAACTGCGGTGGTTCACTCCTGGAATGGAGGTGGATCTCTGTGGTCATGCGACCCTGGCTGCCGGCCATCATCTTTATGAGGAGTCTCTCGCCACTGGTCCCATCGCCTTCGAGACCCTCTCGGGAGAGCTGGTTGTCGATACCGATGGAGATGGTGGCCTTTCACTCGATCTCCCCATCGACAGACCACGGCAGTACCAGATGCCCGAGGGATTGCTGGCTGCACTGGGCATCCGGGAATCCGATGTCCAGTCTGTACATCTCTCTCGCGACCTGATCATCACCGTCGAGGAAGCTCGAATCGTTTCTCAACTCGAGCCGAATCATCAATTCCTTCAGTCTCTCTCGGTGCGAGGTATTGCGATCACCGCTGCAGGGGATGGCGAGGTCGACTTCGTCAGTCGCTGGTTTGGCGGTGATGGGATCGGTGTCGTAGAGGATCCAGTGACCGGCTCTGCCCACGCTGCACTGGCTCCATTGTGGGCCGACAGGCTGGGCAAGAATCGTTTGCAAGCGCAACAACTCTCGCAGGAGGGAGGAGTGCTGCAATGCATCGTCAACGAGGAGCGAGTGACACTGCTGGGACGTTGCCACAGCTGGCTGCGAGGATCCCTTCAGGTCGATCATGTGGTGAAAGGATGAGCCTGTGAATCTCGAAACATTTTGCATCGTCGTGGGAGTGTATGAAATCATGATCGGAATCCCGTTGCTGATGAATCCGCTGGCTGCAGGGCGCTGGCTGCAGGGTGCGATGAAGGAAGACGCACTGCTGAGATCATTCTGTTTGTTGTTTCTCATCCTCGCCGTGCTGGTCCTTACCCGGGATGCATCGATTGGAACTGACGCAGCAGGTTTGGTGCGTCTGCTTGCCTGGGCGACCGCAGTGGAGTGCTTGGTCTTCTGCTGGTGGACGAATTGGGCCCGTGCCATCACCATCTGGTTTTGTGATAAGGCCCACTGGATGAGATCTCTCGGCATTCTGGCGACAGCGATCGGGGTGTGGTTGCTGAAGGTGAGCAGTTCGGTTGCCATCGCTGGCTAGGAGAGGCATCGGATGAAAATAGTGTTTGTACTTCCACTGCTGGGATTGGCTCTCTTCTGTGTTTATGGTTTTCTTGCGTCAGCAGAAGCTTCGGATCCTTCCGAGCAGTTTCGTTGGCGAGCTGGTTATACTGTGCTGGGGCTGTTGTCGTTGTGGGGGGCTGCGGCTCTGATCTTTGGCAAGCGCAACTCCGACTCTGATAAGTAACTGCCGAAGGAGTGCACGATGAAACGTTACGTCCTGCTGTGTGCGGTATCCGGAATGGGGTGGGCGGTCATCGCATTTATCATCGCAGGAGGCCACGGTGGAGCTGCGTTATGGGGAGGTCTCGTGACGGCACCCCTCATCGGGGTCATCGCTGGATGGGTCTATCGACCGGTCCATCAGTGGCGCTGGCCTGGCAGGGTGGCGATGTCATTGTTGACCCTCTATCTGTCCGCGCTCCTCTTTGGACTGGTGTGGGGCATCACCGATGCACTCCAGGGATTGCCCGGAGGGGCCTCGAGAGGCAGCATCGAGGTCGTATATCAGTGCGTTCTTTCAAGCTTATTCGGGGTCACCGCTAGCGGATTCGTGGTCTTTCTGTGGCCTCTTGCCCACCTGAATCACTGGCTGGTGGGCCATCTTGCAGGGCATGATGATGGATCAGGACTCCCGAGTCGCCGATCGGGGTCTGTAGATCAGGAGAAACAATGACGCAAGATCCAGCACCTCAGTACGTCGGCTTCTGGCTTCGGACCGTTGCCGCATTGATCGATTCCCTGCTGCTCCTGCTGATCATCCTTCCCGTCACGATCTTCACCTTCGGCTGGTCGTCGATTGAACTCTGGGGCGACTTACTCGGTGCCACCAGTGTGGAAGAACTGATGGAATTGGACGAGGCCTGGAAGGAAGTGGAAAAAACAGCGGGAGGTTTCGGCGGCACGATTAACTTTTTGATCTCATGGGTATTGCCGGCGCTCGCCGTTGTCGTGTTCTGGATCGCCAGGCAGGCGACACCGGGCAAGATGGTTTTCTCGGCGGTGATTGTCGATGCGACCTCCGGAGAAGTTCCCAGCGGTAGGCAGATGATCGGTCGCTATCTCGGCTATTTTATCGCCCTCTTTCCCCTCGGTCTGGGGATCCTTTGGGTCGGGCTGGATAAGAGGAAACAGGGGTGGCACGACAAGCTCGCCGGTACCGTTGTTGTCAGGAAACGAAAGTAGTTCCCTCACGTTGGTCACCTGTGTCATTGACCACCTCCGGG
>DUAN01000107.1:0-18934 GCA_012960845.1 Planctomycetota bacterium
TTCCTTTTCGCTCGCCGCTACTAAGGAAGTAGAGGTTTCTTTCTATTCCTGAGGGTACTTAGATGTTTCAGTTCCCCTCGTTCGCTCTCAGCCCCTATGAATTCAGGGCTGAGTCTTGCGCCTTCGACGCAAGGGGTTTCCCCATTCGGAAATCCCCGGGTCATAGCCTGCTGGGCGGCTCACCGAGGCTTATCGCAGCCTTGCAACGTCCTTCATCGCTTCTTGGCACCAAAGCATCCACCATGCACTCTTCGTAGCTTGACCACTATTTCTCGTTTGCACCGCATTCCCATCACACCACACCCAGATGAAGCCGGGCCATGACGCAATCGAACGGCGCGCACGGGTCTCCTGTGATCCGGAGATTGCTTATGCGCTCTCGAGTTTTGTCAAATCAAATCAAAAATTGCAGAGCATGTCGCTCATATTTCATTATTGACCAACCACCGAATTTTCAAAGATCGATCACGAATGGAGATGAGGGGGATCGAACCCCTAACCTCTGCCTTGCAAAGGCAGCGCTCTCCCGTTTGAGCTACATCCCCTCACTAGCAGGCTACAAATCACGTCATGAGAGGTCCTGCCAGGCAGTTCCTCGTCACAAAAGGGGTCGAATGAATGGGCTTAGGTGGATTCGAACCACCGACCTCATCCTTATCAGGGATGCGCTCTAACCAGCTGAGCTATAAGCCCCTGGTTTCACACGACAGACGTCCTGAATGGACCCGTGAGTTGTAACCGGATCTAAAATTGGGCCCGCAACTGAAAGAAAGTCCCCAAGCGTTCCACTAGATGGTCACCCATCGCAGTGGTCCAAGTTATCCCTTAGAAAGGAGGTGATCCAGCCGCAGGTTCCCCTACGGCTACCTTGTTACGACTTAGTCCCCCTCACGACCCTCACCTTCGGCGCCCCTCTCCAGCAAGCTGGTTAAGGTAGCGACTTCGGGTGCGGACCATTTGGGTGGCTTGACGGGCGGTGTGTACAAGGCTCAGGAACACATTCACCGCAGCATGGCTGATCTGCGATTACTAGCGATTCCGACTTCATGAAGGCGAATTGCAGCCTTCAATCCGAACTGGGGCCGGCTTTTTGGGATTTGCTTACCCTCACGGGTTTGCTGCCCTTTGTACCGACCATTGTAGCACGTTTGTGGCCCTGGGCGTAAGGACCATGATGACTTGACGTCGTCCCCGCCTTCCTCCGGTTTGACACCGGCAGTCTCCTTAGAGTCCCCGACTTTACTCGCTGGTAACTAAGGATAAGGGTTGCGCTCGTTACGGGACTTAACCCAACATCTCACGACACGAGCTGACGACAGCCATGCAATACCTGTTCATGCTCCGCCAAAAGACGGTCCCGCCCCTTTCGGTTTGGTACCACATGAATGTCAAGCCCAGGTAAGGTTCTTCGCGTTGCATCGAATTAAACAACATGCTCCACCGCTTGTGTGAGCCCCCGTCAATTACTTTGAGTTTTAGCCTTGCGACCATACTCCCCAGGCGGGGTACTTAACACATTAGCTCCGGCAGGGAGGCCTTGGGAGCCCCCCCACTTAGTACCCATCGTTTACGGCTAGGACTACCAGGGTATCTAATCCTGTTTGCTCCCCTAGCTTTCGCACCTCAGCGTCAGTAACGGTCCAGAGAGCCGCTTTCGCCACCGGCGTTCCTCCTGATCTCTACGCATATCACCGCTCCACCAGGAATTCCGCTCTCCCCTCCCGTACTCAAGCTCGACAGTATCAGTTGCAGTTCCTCGGTTAAGCCGGGGGATTTCACAACTGACTTGTCGGGCCGCCTACGTGCCCTTTATGCCCAGTGATTCCGAACTACGCTTGCAGCATTCGTATTACCGCGGCTGCTGGCACGAATTTAGCCGCTGCTTCCTCCGAGGGGAGTTCAACCCGGAAAGATATTCTCTCCCGGGGATTACGCCCCTCCAACAGAGCTTTACAACCCTAAGGCCTTCATCGCTCACACGGAATTGCTCCATCACGCTTTCGCGCATTAGTGGAAGATTCTCGACTGCAGCCTCCCGTAGGAGTCTGGGCAGTGTCTCAGTCCCAGTGTGGCCGGACACCCTCTCAGGCCGGCTAGCCATCATAGTCTTGGTAGGCCGTTACCCCACCAACAAACTAATAGCACGTGGACCCCTCCTGAAGCGCCAGCTTAAGCCGAAGCCTAAGCCAGCTTTGATCACCAGGAAAACCTGGCGACCGTATGCGGTATTAGCCATCCTTTCGAATGGTTATCCCCCTCATCAGGGTAGGTCATCCACGCATTACTCACCCGTTCGCCACTCGCTCACTCCGAAGAGTTCGCTCGTACGACTTGCATGCCTAATCCATTCCGTCAGCGTACGTTCTGAGCCAGTATCAAACCCTTCAGTTTTATTCTGGCATACCGACAGTTTATTCAACAAACCCGCACTAAGGCGAGATCGAAGAACACCCAGCCGGTCAATCGCGTCACTAGTTGTCAATTACAAATTAGTCAATTCACTGAACTTGCGTTCAGGTCATGATCACACCACACCCGGGGAGGCATGGTGTGTGACCTTCTTCGCGTCACGGGCCCGATATTTCAAAGAGCAAACTCGTGAATTCGATTCGGGAACAAACCCCTCAGCCAACGAAACCGTGCACCGACCCGAGACGAATCTCGTTTCGGCCTGGTCTGGAGTTGCCTGGGAGTGTCCCGAAGGGCGAACCGCGAGCAGAAAGGGGATCCTACAGATCCATACAGGAACATCAACAGCGAATTCCAATTTTCTACGAGTTTCCAACTCCAATACAATTGGGGAGTTGGGTACCGAGGAGCATCAACCCTGATCCGGGTCAGGCTGGCGCGCGATGAGGTTGGGCTGGGGCTCGATGAAGGGGGCCGTGGTCCATAGCCAGATGGCCAGTGCCAACGCCAAGATGGAGGCCAGTTGAGAGGCGGTCCACTCCCCCTGTACCACGCCATGATCGTCGCGAATCGACTCCACGAGGCTCCTACCGATCGAATAGAGCCCCAGGAAAAGGGCGAAAGTACGGCCAGGTCGAGCCGCCAGCGGCCCCCCTGCGAGCCATAACAGGAGAGCCAGAATCGCTCCCTGGATCGATGAGTAGATCTGCGTCGGATGTAAGGTGGGACTGGGGCGCAGTCCATCGCCATGGGCCAGCGACGGCGGACTGCCGGGAGGAAAGATCGCCGCCAGTGGCCAGTCGGGGGAACAGACGCCGCCAAAGCAGCAACCGTTGAGGAAGCAACCGAGTCGACCGAAGGCGATGCCGAGCGCCAGTGCCGGTGCGATCAGATCGAGGAGCTGGCGCCATGGACCGTAATGGGAGCGCCACTGGAGCAGGAAGAAACCGACCAAACCTCCTGCGATGGCCCCGTACAACACCAGGCCACCATTCCACAGTCGAAAGGTTTCGAGCCAGTCGCCCTCGGCGTAGACCCTCTCGCGGAACTGGATCAGGTACCAGATACGGCCGCCGATGATCCCGCACAGCACCAGCATGACGGTCAGATCGGCGAGGGAGTCGGGATCCAGGCCCTGGCGTCGGGCCCCCCTTCGTAACAACCAGAGGCCACTGAGGACCCCGAGCAGCACCATCGCCCCGTAACCAAAGACCGGGAAATCACCAAACGGAGTGGGGATACGAAACAGTTCTCTGAGCAGGGCTTCCTCCAACCAGATTTCTGCCCCCTTGCCTACCGCAGCAACCACACCGCATCAAGGTTTCGCTGCTGGTCCCTTCTTCGCTGCGTTGCCGATCCAATGATCTTCGATCCTCGATGCCCACGGCCTGACGCTTCCGTTACCCTGTGACGAGAGCGGAGACGATCGTCATGAACCGTGACCGAAAGACAGCGCAGCGCAGGATCGCCATCCTCGGGAGTACCGGGTCGATCGGCAGCCAGGCGCTCGAGGTGATGGCAGAGGCGCAGGAGCCGTGGCATCCGGTTTTATTGACCGCTGGAAAACGTGTGGCTCCACTGCTGCAACAGGTCCACCAACAGCAACCGGAATGTTGCGTGATCATCGACCCCGATGACCTCGCCACTTTCGAAACTGCGGAGGTACCGGGCACCAATTTTCGGGTGGGAGAACAGCACCAACTCGATGCCATCGCCGAGTTGGATCTGGACCTGGTACTCAACGGAATCACCGGTGCGGCGGGCCTTCGCGCCAGCATCGCCACTCTCGAGGCGGGCATCGATCTGGCCCTCGCCAACAAGGAATCACTGGTCACCGCAGGGGCTCTCCTCAAGCGTTGTGCCAGCGCCAGCGGAGCCCGGATCATTCCGGTCGATTCCGAACACTCCGCAGTGATGCAATGCATCGCAGATTCAGACCCCTCAGCGATTCGACGCATCCTTCTGACCGCGTCCGGTGGGCCTTTTCGTGGCATGACGCGCGATCAATTGAAAGACGTCACCGTCGAGCAGGCGTTACAGCATCCCACCTGGAAGATGGGGCCGCGCATCAGCATCGACAGTGCGACCCTATTCAACAAGGTGCTCGAGGTGATCGAGGCGCGGGAACTATTTGGCCTTCCCCCCGATGGCATCGAGGTGCTGGTTCACCCGCAGTCGATCGTGCATGCCATCGTCGAGTATCAGGATGGCAGCAGCATCGCCCACCTGGGAGAGCCGGATATGCGGGTTCCGATCCGCCATGCTCTGCACCAGGGAACTCGTGCTGCAGGGCAATTTCAGCCACTCGACCTGGTCCAGAGGGGCCAGTTGACCTTTGAACAGGTCGACGCAGCGACTTTTCCGGCGCTAGAGATCGCCCAGGTGGTGATGGATCATCCGGGGACCACCCTCGGTGCGGTTTTGAACGCTGCGGATGAGGAAGCGGTCGCAGGGTTCCTCTCCGGTAGTGTAGGATTCCTGCAGATCTACCAGCTGGTAGAAAAAGCACTCCAGCAGCATTCGCCAGAAGATCTGGTCAGCCTGGAGCAAGTCATCGAAACAGATCGCGAAACCCGCGAACGAGTCAGGAGTTGGTACCTTTGAATCTATTGCTGGCCATCCTCGGTATCGGTTTCCTCATCTTCGTTCACGAGTTGGGTCACTTCCTCGCCGCCAAGTTTGTTGGCGTTCGCGTGGAGACCTTTGCGGTTGGATTCCAACCCACCATCTTCGGCTGGAAAGCTCGACTCCTCGCCTTCAAGTACGGAGAAACCGAATATGTCATCGGTTTGATTCCACTCGGTGGTTACGTGCAGATGGCCGGGGAAGAAGTGGGCCAGGAGCGCACAGACTCCGATGACGAGTTCCATCGGAAACCGATTCCTGGCCGGTTACTGATCCTCGTTGCAGGCGCCACCATGAACTTGATCTTTGGTTTCTTGCTCTTCATCTTTGCCTTTACCGTGGGTGTCAAGCAACAGGCTCCGGTCGTGGGCAGTGCAACGCAGCAAGGTCCCGCATGGACCGCTGGAATTCGTTCCGGAGATCTGATCAAGAAGGTCAACGGCGAGTCGTGGAGCGATTACTCCAATGTCGCAACGGCCATCGCTCTGGCGGGTTCGAAACCTGTCACACTGACCATCGACCGGCAGAACCAGCTACGAGAAATTTCCATCGACCCGCAATGGGATCCTGTCGCAGGACGATTCAGGATCGGCATTGTACCGGCGATTTCAGACAAGATTGGCATGGTCCAACCGGACAGTCTGGCGGCAGGCGTGGGTCTGCAAGTCGGAGACCGATTACGCGGAGTACGCCTCGCGATCCCGTCGCAGAATACCGTCGCTGTCACTGCTGACGGACTCTCTGCGGACCGCACCCTGATGGGTCTGTGGAACCTGCGAAACACCACCGCTGCCGGAAAGTTGAGCCTCGACATCCTACGCGGAGACGAGTCTCTGGTCGCCACCATCGACCTCGCCCCTCCCGCCACCTCCAGGAGTGATTCAGGGAGCACTGCTCGTCGAGGAATCGGCGTGGTCCCACGCTCCAGAACGGTGATGGCGATTCAGCCCGGCTGCGCTGCCGAGAAGAGTTTCAGGCTCGGAGATGAGCTGGTCTCGATGCGCCTGCCAGACGATCACAAATCACAAGCCATCGAGATACTCGATCTCTTGACCATCGGGGAGCTGGTCGGAGACTCCGATGTCGAGATGATCCTGACCTCCAGCGATGGAACAGAAACCAGGGTCCAGAGCGAGTCGATGCGAAACTGGATCGGCGAGGAATTGATCATCGGTTCAGGAATCAGAACCGTGATTCAGACCTCCCCAGCAGCGCAAGCACTGGGCATCGATGTGGGTTCGGAGATCCTGTCGATCGGCAACCGCCTGGTCGGAGACTCGGACTACATCGATGAAGACATCCAATCCACCACACCCATCCGTTGGATCGATGCCAGTGGAGAAGCCCGTCAAGTGACCCATGAAGGAGATCCGATATCTCTCGGGCTGGTTCTGGGAACTCCTGCTCGAGTCGGACGGTCCCTGTACGGATCTCCTGCTCAGATCGCCGGCATACCGGCAGGTGCCATCATCGATGAGATCAACGGTGTCCGAATCGATCGCTGGAATGATCTGGTCGGCGCCATCCATGGCGCCGACGATAATAGCACCGATGAAGAGGTTCAGATTCAGTTCACCGACCGAGCAGGGCAATCGCAACAACTCGCGGTGACCCCACGGGTGTTGCTGGAACCACTCGGCATCGGCATGTCCGCTCGTCAATTCACCGAGAAACATTCGATACAGGAGGCGGTGGTTCAGGGCGGGCGTCAGTCATGGATCTGGGGAGGTCGGATCTTCCTCACCCTCAAGGCGCTCTTTGCCGGAGATGTACATGGCAAAAACCTCAATGGACCGGTCGGAATCATCGACCTGGGTCGCAAGGTCTCCGAGGTTGGAATCGGCAACCTGCTGTTCCTGCTGGCGTTGATCAGCATCAATCTGGGAGTCTTCAACCTGCTGCCGTTCCCGATCCTCGACGGCGGACACATCTTCTTCCTGTTGATCGAAGGAATCCGAGGACGCCCGGTCCCCGAGCGAATCCAGCATTCGGTACACATGGTGGCTTTCTTTCTGCTGATCTCGTTGGCACTCTTTGTCACCTATAATGACCTGATGCGACTGCGCTAATCCCTTTTGAGGGGAAGTCGATGCGACTGACTCCGTGGCTGCGATTTTTCCGCCTACGGCTGTCCCCCACAGCCATCTCCAATGTCGTCGCAGGGGCGACCATCGGTGGCTGGAACCTGGTCGCCGATGAATGGTGCATCCTGATCTGCTGGACGATGGCGCTGTACATGTTCGGTATGGGATTGAATGACCTCGCGGATCGCTCCATCGATGAAAAACTGGCTTCCCATCGACCCCTTCCGGCAGGAGATCTCTCCGTGGCGGTCGCAATGTGGGGATTGGGACTGCTGGCGATCGCCGTCACCGGACTGACGCTGGCGCTGCCAGAGCCCACCAGATTTCACGCATTCACGGCCATCGCCTGCGTACTGCTATACGACCTGGGATTGAAAAAGGTGCCCATCCTCGGCCCGCTCGCGATGGGTGGCGTCAGATTTTCCATCGTGATGCTGGCAGCTAGCTATTCGGGATCGATCGAACTCGCATGGAGTCATGCGATTCGCATCGGCATGTTCACTGCAGCGATCACCTACTTCTCCGAGGCGGAGCTGGATGGCACCAGACGAGCTGTGATGCGGAGAGTGTCCCTGGTGGTTTTAGTGGCGTTACTGAGCGTGATCCCATTCGGCAGTCTAGAGACGATTTCGGCTGGGGGGGGGACAGTATTTTATCGCTTTATTGCGGTCATGGTGTTTCTCGGGTGGCTCGGTAATGCCTTGAGAGCCTTTCATAAGGGCGTGGCAATGCACCACTGTACGATTGCGCTGGTAATGGGTCTTCCACTGGTTGATCTGATCGCTGTCTCTTCATACCCTTGGAAGATCCCCAGTTTCATCGTGATCCTGGCATGGCTCTCATTGCGCCCGTGGACTCACTTCAAGATGCATTCGACCCAAACCAACCCGTCGGAGGACTCGCCGTGAAAGTTGTTGTCATCGGTTCCGGTGGACGCGAGCACGCCATCTGTCTCCAACTGGCTCGCTCCCCGCGGGTCACGGAAGTGATCGCCTGCCCCGGAAACCCGGGCACCGCTCGCCTCGGTCGTTGCTGGAATCAGATCGATCCGATCGTGCAGATCGATGCCTTCATCGAGCGCTGTAAAGCGGAACAGATCGACCACGTGGTGATCGGCCCTGAAGCGCCGCTGGTCGCCGGTGTCGCCGATCGGTTGCGCGGTGCAGGGATCGCGGCTTTCGGCCCCGGTGCCGCTGCCGCTCGCCTGGAGGGCTCCAAGGCCTACTCGAAGCAGTTCATGGATCGACACCAGATTCCCACCGCGATTCATCGCACCATCGACCACATCGACGATCTCGAAGCCGCTCTGGATGCCTTACCCCCGCAGGTGGTGGTAAAAGCCAGTGGCCTGGCTGCGGGCAAAGGAGTGATCGTGTGTGAAGATCGCCCGCAAGCACGACAGGCGGCCACTGCGATGCTGGTGGAGGGATCCTTTGGCGAGAGTGGTCGGGTAGTGGTCCTCGAGGAGAGGATGCATGGACCAGAAGTGTCGATTCTGGCCATCGTCGATGGTACCGATGCACTGCTGCTGCCCACAGCTCAGGACCACAAACCACTTCTCGATGGAAACATCGGACCCAACACCGGCGGGATGGGTGCCTTTTGCCCTGGCACCGTCATCGGGTCTGCAGATCTCGACACGATCCGTCGGACCATCATCGAACCGACCCTGGAAGGGCTGGTGGCGGATCAGATCGAGTACTCGGGAGTGCTCTACGCCGGGTTGATGATGACGAAATCTGGTCCTCGCGTACTCGAGTACAATTGCCGCCTCGGTGATCCCGAGACACAACCGGTGCTCCTTCGCCTGACCAGCGATTTCGCCGATATTCTCGAAGCCACCGCAGACCACGCCCCCTCATCGGCGTCGGTCACATGGGATCCACGTCCATCGCTGTGCCTGGTCCTCGCTTCCGACGGTTACCCTGCAGCCCCTCGCAAGGGCCAACTCATCGAGGGTGGGATCTTCAGTGGCGTCGATGACGACATCCAGGTGTTCCATGCGGGTACCACGACTGGACCGGATGGAAATTGCGTCGTTTCGGGAGGACGAGTTCTGGGAGTCACGGCACTGGCAGATTCGCTGGAGGATGCGAAAAAACGGGTCTACGACAGAGCAGCGCAGATCCAGTTTGACGGAAAAATCTGTCGAACAGATATTGGCACCTACCAGGAGACCTACAACATCAGTGAGTCGCTGGAACAGCAGTAGCCCACAGACTTCACTCGAGAATGCGGTGGATCATCGCTGCATGATCGCGGAGATCAGCGCCGCCACTTTGCCACTCCCCCAGCACTGATCCACGACTTCACCACGAATCCCAACAGGGTTCCGCTGGCTCCTGCTGTGCGATGGAGGGAGTACCTGATCAGCACCGGATCAATCGGTGCACCGGATCAATCGGTACACCGGATCAATGTGTACACCGGATCAATGTGTACACCGGATCAATGTGTACACCGGATCAATCGGTGCACCGGAACAATCGGAGGCCCGGATCCAGTCGCTCGAAAATGATCGACGGTCATGCCCCGACCCCGGGGCACACGACTCCCCTGCGAATCGCGCGAATCATTTGTTCTCTGGTGAGTCCGAATCTCCGCTTCGCATTTCCGGCGAGATTTCAGATTCTTCATCGCCGTCAAAGTTCCATAGAAGAAACTGCCGCATCGGGCGAAAAATAGCCCCCAGCATCGCAAACCGATGGCCAGAATCGAATCCAGCATCGATCCGCGGCACCAGCCCCACCGAGTCACTTTGGCCAGATCTTGCCCGGATCATCGGAGCCATTGGTTGCCCTTCCTGGCCATCCGATCCACTTCCCTGGACCCGTACCAGAACCGCCCGATTCGCGGCGGTTCGAGCCAGCATCCGATCGCCAGAAACGACCTCCGAATCGAACTCCTTCATGAGGAAAGCTTCGACATTTCAATCTTCTGGCTCTCGCACAACCTCTCGACCGTCTTTTGCAGACTACTGAGTTTGGTCGAACGACAGTTGATATCAATCTTCACTGGACTCAGATCACTGGAATCCGCAGAGAGCCCCAGCTCACCGTAGAGACTCCTCGATCGATCGTACGACCGCTTGGCGATGGCGTTGATGATCTCGCCCAGATACTTCATATCCCGGGTGTGAGGAAGGATCATCAGCGACTTGGACGCCTCCTTCATCTCAATTTGCAATTTCCGAATTGGATCTCGCACATCCTTTTTACAGAAACTTTGCCAACTCTTGGGATCAAATTTCCCACCCTGCTGGAACCGAGTGGATTCGAGGGATGCACTGCGAGCGTCTTCGAAGGTGCGCTGGTACTTCAACCCGTCCTTGATCTTCTTCAAGAAAAATTCCTGAGCCTCCAGTCGAGCCTTGTCGATCTCCCGGGCGGAGCCCAGATCGAACTTGTTTTTCCAGAAGGACTGTTTCCAGGGAGCGGTTTCCAACGGGTACATCGCTGGCTTCGCCTCCATCGCCAGTTGCACCTCTCTCGGCTGGCTTTGAGGGCGAATCTCGGAACGCAGTTGAAGATTCGAGATACAGCCCTTCAATCCCTTCAGTTCGATCACCTGATCGATCCGGCGCGTCCCATCGAGTTCCACATTGAAGGAGTAGACGTTGTTGGTACGCCATCGGATCTCGAAACCGATGATCGTCTTCGCTGGAAGAGTCGGAGCTTTCCCCACCACTCTCATCTGCCAGACATCTTTCTTCATCGAGGTCTGAACAGTGATCAGTTCGATGAAGGTTGGAGCAGGCTTGGGTGGGCCAGAGTCATCTTGTGCGAGCAGTACTTCCCCCTGAAACAACACCAGAAGCAATACCAAAAACAGCCGCGGAATCATGATGGTTTTCATCCTTGATCCTCCTCCTCGGCGGGACCTAGCCCGATCATCTTGTTGATTTTCATCACCAGATCATTGAGATCTGAACTTCTTGGGATTCGGCGGCCAGAGCGAACCTTGACTTCTAATTTTTCAGGCTTGGTATCACTGCTGGAAGCCGCCAACCCCTGTGCGATGTACAGTTTCTTGGATTCGACAGTGGTGCGTTTCCCCACCGCCACCGAAAGTTCAAGCAGATACGATAGTGCCAGGCGGTGCGCCACGAATCGTGGATCTTGAAATCCCTTGCGGATCTCCTCCTGCAATTCCACCAGCCGCCCGATCACCTTCTTGTCCATGAAGTCTCGCCACTTGTTCTCATCAAACTCGCCCTTGGAGTTGACGTAATCGGTAGCGGCTTCTACACCCTTGACTCCATTGCGCACCTTTGCGTCGAGGGTGGCCATCTCGGTGTAACGAACGGTGAACCACTCGCGGGTCTGTCGCAGTGCTGCTTCGATCTCTTGTGCCGTGCCAATCACGAACTGGAAATCAAAGTGAAACTCTGTCCAGGGGGCAGAGATGACCGGAAACAGCTCCGTTTCCTTCTCCAGTTCCTTCTTGGCCTTACCGCTTTGCTTCTTGGGATCGATCACTGTACGGAACATGTACTTGTCAGCGGTGGGCTCGAGCGCCTTCAACTTCAGTTCTTCACGAATCCGCTTGTTCGCTGGAACGGTGATGGTGAAGGTCTGGATCAACTGACTGCGCCAGGTCAGCAACAGATCGATCTTGGTTCCCACCGGAATCTTCGGCGTCTTCGCCTGAATCACGAGGGTGTAGACCTTGCTCTTGTCCAACTTGGTCGCTTCGATCTTGATGAATTCAAAGAGCCGAAGATCGGTTCCTCCGGGTCCACGTCCCTCACCTTGAGCCTGAGAAAGAGAAGGTAGTAGGGCCAGTGAAAGCACCAGAAACGCCCCGAGGGAGAGCCCCCGAAGGATCCATCTGGATGATCTACCTCGAACAGTATTGTTATTGTTCATGTCGAACTCCCGATCCTATTCCAGAGCATCAGTCGCTCACCTCGGTAAGCAAGAATTCCGCCGACGGGAGATATACTGAAAGGGTCACATCATCCAGTGCAGGAGTGACGAGAGCCTTTCCTGCATAGGGTCCCTGGCCAGTTCCCGCTCGCATCCGCAATTCGTAACCGAGGAAGCCGATATTGAAGCGATTGATGAAGTCCGGGCTTCCAGTCGGGTAGAGCCAGCGACCCGCGATTTGCAGGTTATTGCGCCCTCCCTCTCCCCGGATACCACCACCGGGATCCCCCAGTGGTCTTGAGCTCTGTTGCCCATCGACATTGAGAACACTCATCGTCTCGTCGGTCCACTGGACACTCTGTTTGGCGTACATCTTCGGTGCGTACAGCGTCCATGTCATGTTTCTCAGACGCATCCGCTGGATTCCATCGGGAAACGGCACCATGAATGCGTTGGTGTAGATCCCCTCCTGGTCAGAGTAGTAGCCCTTCTTGCGGCTGTCGTCCTGGGTGTATTGCCCGAGGTAGACCCTGAATTCATCGATGGTGGCATTGGCCAGTACGCGCTTGATCGAAGGGGATCGAAGTGTGCCCTGGCGGTCGAAGTTGGTACCAAACTTGAACAGTCCCTCGGTGGAGACTGCCTGGTCACGGTAAAATCCCCCGACCTGGATCTGATCCTTCGGCTCCTCTTCATTGAGAGCACAGAACATTCCTTCACCGATGTTGTGATTGACCGCATCCACCGTGGAGTGGTCAACCCAGACACGAATTCCGTTGGTGGGAGAGTTATCATCGTACGAGATCGCAAGATGATGCCACTCGTGCGCTCTCCAGTTCTCGATATTCACCACCACGTCACTGCGAGCCCAGTACTTTTGCGGATCGGTCTCCGCTTCATTTCCGGATTCGATTTCATCTTGATTCCCGATGAGCGGGATCGCCTGGGCAGTGAATCCCTTGGCAAAAGCCTGATGGTAGTAGAGGCGAGAAACTCTCAACTCCCCCTCCGTGTTCTTCCAGATCCAGAACTGGGATCCTTCCGAATCGGTCGGCTTCTGCCCCACATCCGTCTGCACCTGGGTGGCACCGATCAATCCGGAAAAGGTCGGATCATCGCCGTTGAACTCCAACTTGACCCAGAAAGAGACGGCCCCGTTGTAATAGGGCAGGTTTCCGATGTCGTTGTTGTAATTCCTGTTGGCGGCGCCCTGATCGGCAGGATTCTGACGGTAGCGCTGAGCTGGAAGACGAAGAAAACGGCCGCCCAATGCCGAGGTGCGAAAAATGCTGCTATTGATACCGTCAGGCATCAGATCAGAATTCTGAGAGGCTTCATCGACAAACGGTTCACCGATGTTCTCGTCTTCGATGGCACTGTCCGCAGCTCCCCAGACTTCTCTGGAATAGCGCTGCTTGTATATGGTGCCCTTCTGACTGTAACTCGCATCGAGAACCTTCCCCAACTCCTTCAACTTGGCCTGAGGGTTGGAAGCGGTACGCAACAGGTTGCCCAGTTTCCGAAGAGAAGCCTCATCCCGAAAACGAAAGGTGTGGGCGAGTCGAAGAGTTGCATCTCCCGACCACCGAGCCAAGCGAGCCGAAGGTGCTGAAACCTGCATCTGAGCGTCGATGGCACCCGACAATTCGATACGGCCATCCTGATGCGAACCGGTGAAGTGATCTGGATGCAGCGCGTCCATCGGGTCGGGCCAACTGGTGACATACTCTCGAGCACCCCCTCGAGGGGCACTGGACTTTCCGATCGCTCGGAATGGACTTTCGAACTGATTTTGAGTGGTGTGATGGTAGACCTCGAAGAGTTTCACGATGCTACGTCGTTGCGCCTCCGAGAAGACATCGTCACTCGAATTTCCGCCACCGGTGATCTCCGCAATGCTCGAGATTTCGAAGAATCCTTTGCTGTCAAAACAGAACTCGGTGGTATGCCCCATACGAACGTCGCTCTTGTCGTTTCCTGGAGCAAACTTGACCAGGTTCGACTTATCGATCGCTCGGTAGGCTGGAGCATTTGGATTGACCTTGTTGATACGTGTATTTGGATTGGCATTGGCAATCACGATCGATCGCATCATGTCGTAGTACCAGGCGTTGACGGCATCGGTCGGCAATGAGACACCATTGCGTGTACCACGCTCCACCTGTGGGACCCCGGCAACCCACATTCTCGACGAGCCACCGGTACCACCACTGATCTTCTGGATCTGATTGTCCGTGGTGGTGGACTGTGGATTGAGCACCCAGACCGAATCCGCGGATGGGAAAATATCGGAGGGCAGACGATTGATGAAGTCTTCGAATCCGATGTCACCACTCCCGAGGGGAGCCACCCAGGTCTTGAAAGCCCTGACCTTGCGCTGGGCGATGATGGCAAGTGCAATTTTGCGCGCCACATCTACTGTCAGTGGCTGGGAGTAGACCCAAACTGGTGTCTGTTGCAGCGTCAGTTCTTCCTTGACCGGAGCCAGGGTTCCGCCGCCAAAATCGATCGCTCCCTGGTTTCCGCTTTCCAGCGACTGGGAGTTGATACTCATGTAAGGAAACGCACGACGTCCTCCCACGCCCATCAATGTGGCGATCAGGACCGGTTCCGATGCGGTATTGATGTTGATGGGGGCTCGCGGCTCCCCCACGACCTGTGCAGCCCCGGTCACCTGCTGATTGCGTGGATCCCGCGGCAAACTACGATTCACTCCGGTGGTTCCGGCAGTGCCGCCATTGTTGGACTGCCCCCGCACTCGATTGATCACTTCACGACCGGCACCAGATCTCTGGGTATACGGATTGACCCAGGCATGAGCGGTCACGAAGTCCGCCAGCAGCAACATGTTCTCGCGACCGATCAGAGCGGACAGTTCTGACTTGGAGGAGAACTTGCCACCGGGTAGTCGATTACGAAAGACAATCAACTCCTCGCCGTTGAGCTGCTTTCCCGACTCCTTGGGACCACTCCACAGCGGATTCACTCCGTAACGGACATCCGACTTGAGGGCCATCCCCAGGTTGGTCAACATCTGCGCCAGCGTATCCTGCTCACCATTGAGAAATATCTGCGAGGAAGTGTCGATCAGTTTGATTCGGAAACGATCCTTGCCGTCCTGACTTCCGGCAACTCCCGGGTATGAGCCACGAGTCAGTTGATCCCCGAGGGATGTCTCATCCGGTTCCGCTTCGCGCAGGTCCAGTACTCCACCGATTCGTGAACGACCGTCTCCTCCGGTGATTCCATAAATCCAGGGAGAGCGAGAGCGATCGTTCCGCACGTGCCCCTCCCAGAAGGGTCGGCTTCGAAGCATCGAGATCACCTCGGACTCGGCCGAGGATGAGAGCAGGTACGCCTTGTTTTGATCGCGGAAATTTTCCGTCGCCTTCAACTCCAGGCGCATCAGGGCGACAAAAGTCACCGCGATGATGGAGAGCAGAGTGAGAACCGCCAGCGCAATCAGCAACATCGTGCCACGTTCACGGCCATTCGCTTGAACAGGAATCGAATTCACAGCAGCTGAATTCACAGCAGCTGAATTCACAGCATCCTGCGCCTGTCGTAAACTCGATGTCTTCAGAGCGATGCTCTTGGTTGGCAACATCGTTTCCCTTTCCCTACTCCTCGTTCCACTCCATGTCATGCGTCACGACGACGCATCCGAGACTCTCCAGTGCACCCGTTCCGAACCACCGCTTCTTAGGCTTCGACGGGATCGGCGGTATCGGCGGTATCGGCGGTATTGGCGGTATCGACAGTATCCAACTGAATTGTTTTCGCCGCCGGGCCATCCCCGAAAAATCTTTGACGAAGTTCGGTGTCGAGGCGGCTTGTCAGTTCCGGATGATCACGCAAGAACTGGACAGCTCGCTCTCGACCCTGACCGATCCGCTCCTTGCCCATCGAGTACCAGGTTCCCGCTCGACTCACCAGACCTTCTTCCACCCCGAGATCGACCAGGTCTCCGTGGTACGAGATCCCCACGTTGAAAATGATATCGAACTCGGCCCTGCGGAAGGGTGGGGCCATCTTATTCTTGACGACCTTGACAACGGTTCTGTTCCCACTGATATCGCCATCGGTCTTGATGGCGCCAATCCGCCGAATATCGAGACGAACCGACGAATAAAACTTCAACGCCCGGCCACCGGAGGTGGTCTCAGGACTGCCAAACATGACACCGATTTTTTCACGAATCTGGTTGATGAAGACCACCGTGGTTTTGGAACGGTGGATGACTCCGGTCAATTTGCGCAACGCCTGACTCATCAAGCGCGCCTGCAAACCGACATGAACATCTCCCATCGACCCTTCCAACTCGGCACGTGGAACCAGTGCAGCCACCGAGTCGATGACAACGATATCCACCGCGCTCGAGGCGACCAGCATCTCGGCGATCTCGAGAGCCTGCTCGCCGCTATCGGGCTGTGAAACCAGCAAGTGATCGAGGTCGACTCCTAATTTCTCGGCATAGGTGGGATCGAGCGCATGTTCGGCATCGATGAACGCCGCCACACCACCATTTTTCTGAGCATTGGCGATGGCATGCAGGGTCAGCGTGGTTTTCCCGGAGGACTCCGGTCCGTACACCTCGACCACACGGGAACGGGGCAATCCACCGATTCCCAGCGCCTTGTCGAGTGACAGTGATCCGGTCTGGATCACGTCGACTCTTCTCGACTCCTGATCGCCGAGCATCATGATCGATCCCTGACCACATTTCTTGTGGATCTGCTGCAGGGCGAAATCGAGCGCTTGCTTGCGCTGCGCGTCGAGCCCCTTCAGCGAATCGGTCAAAGAAGACTCAGGCGCTGCTTCCGACTTCTTGGTTGCGGAAGCGCGTGCTTTTCTCGGTCTGTCTACCATCTCGTTCCTCCATCCTCGCCCGGGGTTCCGGCGATCACCGGTGGGCGTCATTCCCCCTGGAATTTTTATTGCTAGTGGTTCGTTTCATATCCATCAGTTCCGTTTCCCGATTCAAGAGGCCCCCGCCTCTTCATCGGTATTACCTGTTTGATTCTCTTCAGTTCGAGTTTCGTTGGTTCCAAGTTGATCGCGTGCGGAGTCCATCACTCGTGGCCTACCGAGAATTCTCTGGCGACCGTACTCTTGTTCGATCGAAGCCCCGTCTCGCCCCCGCTCGAGCATTTGCTGGCGCGCCTGATCCACTGTCGAACCGGAGTTCCAGGGGATTTGCTGGAGCAGGTAAAGTTGCTGGTCAGACAACTGACCAGAATGAGCTCGCAGCCATTGCACCTGAGCCCTGGCATGTTGCGCTGGAGAAACTGGAGCGGCTCTGGAGGATCTCGAAGATGCAGAAGGAACTGCAGAAGAGAACATCGATCGATCGGAGGATGCGGCACATCCGACCACCCCATGAGCAAGGATGGCGAACAGTAGCAGGGTGATGGCACCGGAGACGGTGCGCTTCCCCTCACTTCTCACCGGCGTCACTCCCGCAGGAGTGGCGCTCGCTTTCGAAAAGGAGTACGGCCAGGCTGTCACTCGCATCAAAGGATGTATCCACTTCACCAGAAGAATCACCAAAGAGGGTTCCCTTGCAGGAATCCGACCACTCCACCCACACAGGCCTACCGTACCCCGGGAGATCGCCACCCAAACCATCGCTGCAAACCATCGCTGCAAACCATCGCTGCAAACCATCGCCGCAAACCATCGCAGGACAGGCGACACAGCGGTTCGCAGGATCGATTCCTTCGGGAAACCTCCACCACCGGTGGGGTATCTTCGAGAAGGCCGCCGAGGATTACGGGTGGATCCCGGGGACACCGGATCCAGCACCATTCTGCACCGACGAAGGTGCGCTGTCAAAGCAGCGTATCCGGTGGTTTGGGCCAATAAAGAGGATCTCGGGCCCAAATACGGACACCGCTACCATCCGTCATAAGGGGTGGCTTGCGTCAATCCTCGATCGATCTCGAAGCCGAAAGGGCCTAGAAGCGGCGTGGGAACAGGTTGGAACCGCCCCCATAGGAGTGCGCGATGCGCAGCACCGCGTCCATCACCTGCTCCTCGATCGCCTCGAGGGTCCGTAATCCGGTCTCGGTGTCGAGCCCGATGGCATCATCGATCTGTTCCGACAGTTGTCCTGCCGTCTCGAACAGTTGGATGATGAACTGGAGACTGGTCGGACGATCGATCTGATCGGGAATACAGTCGATCAACCGTTCCAGTTCCCCTGCGGTGACCTTTTCTGTACCTTGATTGGTGACCAGGCTCGGCCGATGGATCGACACCGTCAGGCCGCGTAGCGGCAGACCGGAGCGATTGAGGATGGAGTGAGGGGTACCGGCGGGAACCACCACGGCATTGCCGGGAGTCAGATCGACCTGTTGCTCTCTCAGTTGTACCAGCCCACGCCCCTCGAGAGAGATCACCATCTCCTCTTGCTCTGCGTGTTCCAGAAGTGGAGTGCTCTCGCCATCTTGCAACGTCACTTCCCACAGTTCTAGCACGCGACTCGGTGACGTTGCGGTCGGGTCATCCAGGCGTTTCCAGGGACTAATTTTCATGGCGTACTCCCTCCAGAGAATCTCTCCGTAGAAGAATCCGATGTAATCCCCCGACGGGTCCACTTTGATTCGAACCGCAAGCAGTATGAAGAAGGCCTGAAACTACCAAAAACGCCTCAAGAAGGTCGCAGGAGCACCTTTAGCACTCCACGCTCGGCCCCTCGGCGGAGCCCCGCAACTCCATCTTCCAGCGTGAACTCGTCGTCGATCAGGTCGCGAGGATCGATGCTGCCATCGGTGAGTGCGGCCAGCGCTGGAGCGAAGGGACCGCAGCGAGAACCGACCAACTGGATCTCATCGACCACCAGCGCCGAGGCATCACACTGGAGTTGTCCGGCGTAGGTACTCTTCATCACCAGCGTCCCCAGCGGTCGCAAAGCTCGCAGTGCAGCCTCAAATCCTGAAGCATTCC
>DUAN01000107.1:18975-25748 GCA_012960845.1 Planctomycetota bacterium
CACGTCGAATCCTCCGGCCTCGATCTTCGCCGCATCGGTGGTCGATTCGATCGGGTACTTTTCCAGCAGAGACAATTTCCGCGGATGGCGCCCCAGCACCATCGGTGTGAGATTCCTTCGAGCCAAAACCCTGGCGACCAACTGCCCCAGTCGCCCATCGCCCACCACCAGGCAACGATCGCCAGGACACAGATCGACCTGCTCGGGGATCCGCATCGCCGCTGCCAGCGGTTCGGTGAAGACGGCGCACTCATCGAGCACCCCATCGGGAACGATCCAGAGGTTTCGTTGTGGCAACAGAAAGGAGTCGGCGAAACAACCGTCGCGGCCGACGATGCCGAGGACGGTGCGCTCCAGGCAATGGTTCCCTCGCCCCGACTGGCACGATGGGCAGCGGCCACAGATCGCGTTGATCTCGCCCACGACCCGCTGTCCAAGCCACTCGGTGGGCCCCTCCTCGACGATGCCAACGAACTCATGACCGAGAACGCCAGTGAAGGGGTAGTACCCCGCCATCAACTCCAGATCGGTACGGCACACCCCCATCAGGGTCGGGCGTATTCGGACTTCATCGGCGGGCAATTCAAGCCCTGGAAGATCATCACGAAGAGTCAATTGGCCATCCGCCAGCCAGATTCCATGCATCTGTGTTTCTCCATGCCGGCGGGATTTGAGAATCCTGCCAGTTCATTTGAACTGTCCAGCCGCGTCTTGCCAGGTCAGAAGATTGACCCGCAAAGACCTCCGGCGAGAAAGTTCCCAGGCTTTCGAATCAGTTTTCCGCGGGATCCTCTTCGAGCAAGACAGAAAGCAATTTCTTGAGTTCCTCGGTACGAATTGGCTTTTGCAGGAACCCCGCGATGGACCCGCTGAAGTCCTCCAGATTGATCTCGTTGGGAAAGTAGCCAGACATCAGGAAAATCGGCTTGTCAAAACCCAACTCGAGCAGTTCCCCGACCAGTTGGTCTCCTCTGAGGATCGGCATCACGATATCGGAGAGTACCGCGTCAATCTCATCGCCCCGCTTCTGGATGACTTCAACCGCTTTCTCTCCATCGATGGCGGAAACAACTTGGAAGCCCAGTGAGTGAAGTATGAACTCGAGAGCATTCAACACTTCGGGTTGATCCTCCACCAGCAAGATGGTTTTTGGACCGGCACTCGAGGCGGATCGCCTGACCCTCTGCATCTCCTGAGGTGGTACATGAGCGACAGCCTCACATGGGGGAAAAAGAATCGTGAAGGTGGTGCCAACCCCCTGCACGCTTTCAACATTCACCAGTCCATCATGGTTCTTTACCAGGCCGTAAACCTGGGACAGTCCCAGGCCAGTACCCTTTCCGACCGGTTTAGTGGTGAAGAAGGGATCAAAAATCCTATCGATCAGTCCAGAAGGGATCCCAATCCCATCATCTTCGACTCTGAGTCTGACCCAATCTCCTACGGCCAACTTCCCCCACTGCGGATCTCCTTCCTCGATCTTCAGAAGATCCGTACGGATGGAGATCGTGCCGCCATCGGGCAATGCATCGGCCGCGTTGAGCAGCAGATTCGCCAGCACTTGCTGGAGTTTGGTCGCATTGAACTCGACGTGGGCCACTCCTTCATCGAAATGCTGCTTGACCTCTATCGAACTGGGAACACCGCTATGAAGCAATTGAACCGTCTCGGGAATGAACTCCACGAGATCGATTCGCTCACTCTCCGACTCCACCTTCCTGCTGAAATCGAGGATCTGCCGGATCAACTCGGCTGCTCGCTCGCCCTGCAGCAGAACTCGAATTGTGTACTCGCGCACCACTTCCGGTAGTCCTTCAGATTTCAAGGTGAGTTCGCTGTAGCCCAGGATCACGGTGAGGATGTTATTGAAATCGTGAGCGATTCCGGCAGCGAGTTGTCCTACCGTGGTCATCTGTTGATGTTCCTGGAGAGCCTTTTGCGATTTTCGAAGATCGGTGACATCTCGCATCACCACCACATACTCCTTCTCGTTGTCCTGCTGGTTTGGAACCAGGCGAGAAGTCAATTCGAAGATATGTGGGATGTCATTCACGGTGGTGGTCAGCTCGAAGGCCGCCAATCCACTGTCGACGATCACCTGCTCCCGCTTCAAATCGGGGAACTGCACCGTGGCCCCAATCTCGACACTCGAATTACCCAGTTTCAGCAGGTGATCTCTTGCCGCCGGATTGATGAAGCGTATTCGTTGCTGATCATCGAGCAGACAAACACCCTCTAGCAGCGAAGCCACCAGCCCATCGAGGCGTTGTTGGCTGGAACGGTACAGCAGTTCACTCTGCTGCAGTTCCTGGTAGGAACCCTGAACCCGACGAGACATGTCATTAAAACTGCGGATGGTTCGAGCGATCTCGTCGGTGCCGGTGACTTCCACCTGGTGGCCCAGATCACCATCCGCAACGGTACGGGCTGCTGTTTCGAGTCTTGCCAGTTCACCGGTCAGGTAGTTCCCCAGAACCAGAGAAAACAGAGCCACCAGAAGCATCTCGATCACAGCGATCATGGCGAGTCGTTGCAACGACTGCTCACGGATCATCTCCAGTTCGGCGGTAGAGATGCCCAGTTCGATGGAACCGACCACTTCGTCCAATTCCGTCAGCTCCTTTTTTACGTCGTAGACACCATCATCGACGTGTTCAACATCTTGATCCTCTACCCGATCCCCCGTTAGATATTTGGGGTCTCCTGCGGATTCCTCGCTGGGGGTGAGACCGGGGTTAAGATTGGTACGGATCCGTGCGTAGACAATGCCCTCAGTGTCCACTATCGCTTTTACTATCGAATTGATCCTCCCGAGATCGTTGCTTAGAATCGCGTCCTTGGCCGCTGCAGCGATCATATCCACCGCCGTGATCCCGCGTTTCTCCAGTTCCCTGAAGGTTGAATTCTCGAGGGTCTGACTACTACTCCAGACCAGTAGCATCAGCAGAAAACCCTCAATTATGGCAATCCCAAGTACGGTCTTGAGACGGAAAGACATATCCCACTCTTTCAGGCGCTTGTAGAGGGTTCCCTCAATCGTTGAAATCGATCGGAGGCAGGTTCAGACCACGAACAATATCCCACTCCTGGTCCTCGGCCGCCTCGATGCCATCAAACTTGATCGTCGATAACAAATCTCGCCCTTCCTCCGATTGCCCGAGACCAATCAACGCTTCTGCAATTCGTTGCCTTGTCTTGGCATCGACACTGGGATGGATGGCGAAAGCATGGGGAGTGTACTTTCTTGTGCGGTAAATGGGTATCAGCTGGGACGACACCTGCGGGTCGACATTATTGAAGGTGCGAATGATACCACCACCTGCGACATACAACCCCTGGGCAACGCTCCGGTAGACCGAGTCATGGGAAGAGACATATTCCGACTGGAACTCGATGGGAACTTTCCGAGCCTTCAGTTCCCTGGTGGGTAGCAGGGTCGCCGCAAACGCATCCGGTGCGGGGAATGCCAACGTCTTACCAGCCAGGTCATTCAGATCCATGCTTTCATTATCCTTGTGCACCACCAGGATGCCCTGGATCTTCTTGCCCTTCTGCTTGGCTACTGCGATGAAACCCGGATCCTCATGAAACTGGGTGTAGTGAAACGGATTCATGTAGGCAATCTTGTAACTTCCATCTTTACAGCGCTTCTCGAACTCAGGAATATCCTTGGCGGTCTGAAATACCAGTTTCACTCCGGCATCTTCACCCACCAATTTCATGATGGGCATCCACAGTTTTGCGAGTTTGGATGCGGATTGCTGGGGAACGATTCCAAATGTGAGGGTTTCACCCTGTTTCGCCGGATTTTGCGCCGCTTCAGTCGCGGTGGAGGGCGCTGGGACCGGTTTCTCCGAAGAGCAACCGCATAGAAGCAGCGCTCCGAAGAGTAATCCTCCGAGCCGCTGAACAATATTACTGGGACTATTCATCATGATATCCTTACCACTGAGGATCAAGTTTATACCGCAACCGTGTGTCTTCCTACCAAACGGGTCAAGGAAGTGGGCGCCAGAACAGGGGCACCTACCCTCCACCAGATCCTGCAGTTCGACCTCAAGTGACGCAACCGAGAGTGGTGGCAAGAGCCTCGACAGGACCATCTCCGGCCCTCCACGGGTTATAGGAAGATGTCCAGCAGTGGATTCATCTCAATCCCATCACTGCGGACCAGATCTGCGTCACCCTGACTCCCAACGATGGACACCAGCTCCGTGCTAAAACTGCAGCGCCCTGGTTCCTTCCAATCGATGTACACCGCTCGTTACTCCTCCAGCCCCGAGATCTTTCAGGCACTCCTCGACCAGGGCGCTGCCCCCCTCCCCAGGTGCAAGGGATGGCAAGAAGGCGATCGACCATGCCAAGAAGAACAAGATGTTGTGGGTACAAAGGCCTACTTGGATCTCCGCAACAAGTCGTTGGAGTGAGCCGAGATCCTTTTGACTCCTCGTTGTCCTTCAGAAGGACTTCGAATAAAGTCGATTCCAGCCCCTTGGCCGAGGCACTTCACGAAAGGACTCGGAATGAAAATTACACTGCTGAAGATGACATTCTTGATCCTGGTCAGCATGAGTGTCGGGTGTACGGCCTTGAAGATGGACTATGGACAGCCGGCGGCACAGTTTCTGGAAAAGGATGTGGCTGCACTAGGACAGAAATATCTGGGCAAAAAAATCACCATCAAGGGAACCGTGACCCGGACCGATGTCAGCGACCCGAAAGCCGGATGGATCCATCTTGGAAACGGGATCCGTTGCGATTTCAGCCGTTTACCCGCGATGGCACAGAGCAAGAAGCCCGGTGACATCTGTTTTATCGACGGCATTCTGAAAGAATGTGAGGAAGGGAATATCCTGCTCGAATCGGCAATGCTGCGGGATCCCACCGCCCCGTTTACCCCCCATCGGTGAAGAAACCCGATCCCGGTCCAGGCTCCTTCTATTGACTCACGCTGGAAGGAACCGGAGTTTGTGGACCCCGTTGATTCTGAATACTCGAAAGAGTAGACCCTCGCACCGGTAACGCTGGTACTCGAGGCTCAAGGAAGAAAAGAGGCCGCTCCGGAAGGGATCCGGAACGGCCCATCACTTGCTTGCACTCTCGACAGCACGATCAACTGACTGCCTGGCTATTGCTCGCAGCCAAGATCATCGGGTGTCGGATCTTCTCCGGCTTCACTGGTTCCTGGTGCAGGGGGAGCCTCGCCATTTGAAAACAGGTACGTGAGGGTGAAGATCACATCAGCAATGTTGTTGGTTCCATCATCATTGGCATCGCTTGCGTCGGCACAGTTCCGTTCTGTTTGCCCGAAGGTTTCATCAAGCATCCTGATGGCATCGGCTATACCGATAACTCCATCTCCATTTGCGTCGCCGCGCTTAAATATAGATTTGAAAACTGGGGTATCTAAGTCATAGATACACACGCCCCCAAAGTCATTCGTTGACGGGTCCCATAAACCGATGTCGCCAATTACTGCATTCGCTCCATCGAGGGCAATCCCGCCCATAACCGCAACATAACCAAAAAAATAGTTATGGAGGTCCACCGATTGATCGGTGAATCCACCCAGGCTATTTGTGAGATCTGACTTCCTGGTCCATTCGGTTCCGTCTCGAGTGAATTCATAGACCTTGTGTGTCCCAGAATCATTTACTCCAGCCACTAATGCCCTATCCCCATCGATGTCGCCTCTGCCTAAAAGGAGTAATCCATCAGTACAAATCGCATTCTTCAACTTCTTTTGCAAATTCCAATTCCCACTCCCGTCCGTGACATATATGTTTCCGTCGATCAGGGCGGATGATCCATCCATCGACACGGATGTACCGAAGTTACCATTGCCCTGTGGTGTACTGGCCACATCGCTGAGGTATTCACCATCATCCCAGGCACCACCTGTCACTGTGTGAATACTCACGTCTCCTGAATTTCCTCTGCCCGGCGCACCGACCAGGAGACGATTAGAGCCCAGTGCCAGAGATGATCCCCACAGGTCACCGGGCGTAATAGGGCCACGGGCAATAGGGCCAACGTTGGTATGGGTGATCACGGCCTCATCACTCCATTGACCGTTGCTATCCCTGACAAAGGAAAACACACTTCCGCCACCACCGTTCTCATTCGTATTGGTGAGTGCTCCCACAACGGCTCTAACTCCTTGCAAATGATTTCCGTGCAATGCGACCGAAACTCCGAAACCGGAGATTTGGGAGGAGGGAAATGGTGGATATAGTTCTTCCTCCTGTACGAAGTCAACTCCAGGAGAGGGTCTAGAATAGACTACGGCGTACCCACTCATAGTTCCAACCAGGATGGTGTCTCCTTCGATGGCCACTGATATGCCAAGGCCATTATCAGGGCATGAAGTACTATGGCAAATGTCAGCCTGGGCATCGATGAGGTCCTGTATTTTACTCCAAGCACCATTTTCTCTTTTAAACACCATGACGGTGGCTAAACCAAACGTGGACGACCCCGGGGCGCCGACGACCGCAGTATCGCCACTCACCGCAGTCGTACTCATTACTGGCAGCAAAAATTCTCCTCCTAGGTGCATGAACCTCTCATTTTGCAAATAACTACATCCCTGCCCCTGTGCCGAAACGACTGTAGGCACCAACAGCATGAGGAACAGGCTGAAAGTAGTGAGCCAGGCCAGGCAACGAACCTTCGAATAAAGCGAACTCGTCTCAAGTGTGGTGATCGTCATGGCGATCTCCTTTTCCATCCTCGGCTGAGGAACAATGAACCCGGGAGACCCGAAGTGGCTC
>DUAN01000108.1:0-640 GCA_012960845.1 Planctomycetota bacterium
TCGACCGGCTTCTTCAAGCGTAACGAACGGGTCGTGATGACCCTTCTGTTGCTGCTGATTGCCCCAACCTTTGCTGCAACTGGTCTGATCAGTTGGTGGGCCAGGAATGCCTCTGCCACCGCTTCCTATGAGATCAACGGTGAGACCGTAACGATCCAGGATTTCAGCGAAAAGCGCCGAGAACTGTCGAAAACTCTGTGGCTGACTAAAGTCCGGAGGATTGGCTGGTGGGGTTCACGACAAGATCGGTACCGCCAGGCGACGGTAGACGATGTGCTCAAACAACTGGTCTTCGAAGATGAGATCACTCGGATGGGCATTGAACCCAGTGATCAGAGTAAGGATCAGGAAGTTCGCGAAGCGATCCTCGATGTGACTACCTGGTATCGAGTGATGGAGAATGCTGGCTGGACCGGGACTTATCCGGAGAGATATCCCGACTACATCAGTCAACGGTCTCTGGCTCGACTCGATCAATCGACCTACGGTGCGGCACTGAGCGATCCAAACTTCAAGATCCAGATGTCAAAGAAGGAATTCGAGGAGACGGTAATCTCGAGCCTGCGAGTGCAAGAACTGGTCAGGTCCGTCGTCGACGCCGCAGTGGTGACCGAGAAGGAAGCCTTCGAGGAGTTCTCGT
>DUAN01000108.1:745-2007 GCA_012960845.1 Planctomycetota bacterium
GTGGAAGCGACCTACAACGATAATCCTGAGCAGTTCGTGCTGGAAAATCGCCTCGGAATCGAAGTGGCACGGATCGAACGACCGCGCCTTCAGGCGGCCATCGAATTCGATCCCACTGCCGAAGAGGTCGAGGCTCGATATGAGGCGGACAAGGACACCCTGTGGCGTGTTCGTCGACCGGAAGGCTACGTTCCGCCAGAAGACGCGTTACCCGAGGATGACTATCGACCACTCACCGAGATCATCGAGTCCGTGATCCGAGTGCTGTCGCGTGAGCATGCGCAGAAGGAGGAGGCGAGAATCCTCCAGGAGGCTCTCGACCAGCTCAAGGCGATGAAGGAACTCGGGGAGTCGGTTCCGATGGAGCAAGCGTTTCCCGAGGGGATCGAATACGTCGAAGTCCGCACGATCGAGCCATTCATCCAGAGGGAAGTCTACGAGCTCGATGACGATGTCAAGAATCCAGCAGCGTTTGCCAGTTTATTCCTCAAGGAGCGTGCTTCTCCCGGGTCCGTAAAGCCTGGAGATTTGTGCGAGACGATTGCAGCCAATGGTCAGGGGAACTTCATCTTCAGGGTGATTGAAATGCTACCCAAACGCACCATGACCTATGATGAGGCGCTCCCCGATGCGCTCAAGGCCACTGAGGAATCGAAAGCCAAGGAATTGATGGCGGAAGCGATCGGCCAATCACTGGAGCGAGTGCGAAGTGGCGAAGAGACCCTTGAAGATTTCGCCCAGGAAAACAACTACACCATTCATGAGATGGATCCAGTCTCTCGCAGCCAGTCCTTCAATCTGAAGATCGATAACAAGGTGCTGTTGGCTCGAACAGAAGTCATGGCAGAAGCCTTCGATATTCTTGAAGAGGGTTCAGTCGCTGGACCGGTCACGAATGTGACAGATTCTGCAGGCTATGTCATTCGCCTCAAGAGCATCGAGGCCCCGGACATGGAGTTGTTTAACTCGCTGAGAAGCAGTACCGAGACGAGATTGCTCAGCGCCAAGAAGCAGGCATTGCTGGACGCCTTTGAGGCCAACCTGATGGCTGCTGCAGACATCCGGGTGTACCAGAACGATGGCCCTGCACTGCCTCGCAGCGACCTGATCGAGGAAGCGGCGCAGGACCCCGAGGGTTCGGCGACTCCCTGATCCAGTTTGAATCGATCGTAGAATATTCCAGGGCCGTGTCCGTCTCCGAAAAGTGGAGAGGAGACACGGCCCTGGTTGCATCTGAGAGCGGCTTCCACTCTGCCCGGCTG
>DUAN01000108.1:2128-9271 GCA_012960845.1 Planctomycetota bacterium
ATTTCCCGATCGTCTCGGCTCCCACCACCCTCTCGCCGAAGCAGGCGATGTTGGCATCGTTGTGAGCACGAGACATCTCGGCAGTGAAGGGGTCGGTGATCACGGCGGCTCGCGCTCCCCGATACCGGTTGGCAGTCATCGCCATGCCCTGGCCTGTACCACAAACCAGTACTCCCATCTCCGATTCTGAGGAAGTGACCGACTGCGCCACCTGATGAGCGATGTCGGGGTAATCGGCTTTTTCCGAGTCTCCTTCAGGGCCCAGTTCTTGCACTTCCCAACCTCGCTCACGCAGAAGTCGCACCGCTTCCTTACGCCCAGCGATTCCGGCGTGATCTGATCCCAGGATGGCTTTCATTTGGAGAAGATCCCTTCTATCCAGTGAAGACTGATGGCTTGTTCGATCTCCTCGGCGCAGCGGCGATAGACCTCGAGGCTGCCTCCGATGGGATCGCTGACTCCAGTTTCATGAATGAGATGCACCCGCTCTCTGGCCTCGGGAAAGTGACTTTTGACCACATCTCTGTGCGAGTGGGCGAGGGCGATGATGAGATCGGCATCCTCGACCGCTTCCGCGGAGAGTTGTCGGGAGCAGTGATCCTCGATGGAGAGCCCCATGTGGATCATCGTTTGTCTAGCGTGCTCGGTGGCCGAGCCGCCACCCGATGCAGTTCCGACGCTCTCGACCTGATATCCTCGAGAATCCAGAGAATCGATGGAGCAACTCAACTTGGTGGCGAGCAGATTCTTGCAGATCGCCTCGGCCATCGGACTACGGCAGGTATTCCCGGTACAGACAAAGAGAATCTTACGAGTGGATTTCAGGGCGTGTTCGATCTGCTTCGATGTGATTTGACCGCTTCTCAGCAATTCATACTCGGAACCGCCAAGAAGTCGCAACACGGTGGAGGCTTCACCTCCCGAGGCGGGTCCGGAGTCGATGCCGACAGTTGCGTGATCACCGATGGCCGTGACTGCAGCGGCCAGGGTGATCGCCGGTTCATCTCCACTGCGATTTGCACTGCTGGCCAGCAATGGGCCGGTTCTTTCGATCAATGCTCGCGCAACCGGGTGAGAGGGTAGGCGGACACCGAGTCCTTGTTCTCCCACCGGAAAGATGATGGTCAGCGGACCGGGCCAGAAGGCATCCATCAGGCGTTGTGCAGTCTTCCCTGGCCGAGGCATCCAGTCGTCGAGTTGTGACTGGTCAGAGATGTGAAGAGTGAACGGCTGCGGATGATCGCGCTGCTTGGCAATTCGGAGCTTTTTCAAGGCGGCTCCCGAGCGAGCGATGGCTCCGATTCCATAGACGCTTTCAGTGGGGAAGATCACCAGTCCATCGGGCTTTACCGATTGGGCTGCGCGCTGAATCGCATTCTCATCGGGGTGCTGGCCATCGATGGGGATGATCTGAATCGACAAATTCGACTCCAACCTGAGGCGTGAGGTGATCTGGCCGATACGTCCAGCGGATCGGTGACCGTCGTGCCATGGTGCCACCCACCAGGAGCGGGGTCAAACGCTGGCGTGATAGGAGGATCGAACCAGAGGAGCCGATTCGACCCGGATGAATCCGGACTCCCGGGCAAACTGCCCCAACTCCTTGAACTGGTCCGGGGTCCAGTAGTATTTCACCGGGATATGACGATTGGATGGGGCCAGATACTGGCCCAGATTCAGCCTTCGGACCCCGGCTTCATAAAGATCCAGGATCGTCTCCCTGATCTCATGCTCCTTCTCTCCCAGTCCGAGAATCAGGCTCGACTTGATCCGGTCACCGCCGATTCGATCTGCTGCATCGCGCAGCAGCGACACGGAATGATCGTAATTCGATCCGGGCCTGGCCGCCGGGTAGAGCCTTCGGACCGTCTCCACGTTGTGGGAAAAAATCGTCGGATCTGCTGCGAGAACGATTTCCAGCGCCCCTTGTGGATCGGGACGGAAATCGGGAACCAGCACCTCGGTGGTGGTCTTCGGTGAGAGTTTTCGGAGTTCTTCGAGCGCCAGGGCGAACTGTCGTGCGCCTCCATCCGGGAGGTCGTCACGGTCGACGCTGGTGATCACCACATGTTTCAAATCCAGTCGAGCGGCCGCTTCGGCCAGTTGCGCCGGCTCGTCAGGATCGACCGGGGAAGGAAGCCCCTTGCTCACCGCACAGAAACCGCACTTCCGGGTACACACCTCACCGAGGATCAGAAAAGTGGCGGTGCCCATCTGCCAGCACTCGTAGATGTTCGGGCAGTGGGCCTCCTGGCAGACGGTGTGAAGCCCTCCACGACTCATCAGTTCTCCGACTTTTTGCAGGGAACCGTCCTTGGGAACATTGACGCGGATCCATGGAGGTCTGGGCAATGGCGCTTTCTTGCTCTGCTGAAGTGAGGAGTGGGGGTCGCTCATCTGCGGGCCTCCCTGCCAAAGAAGTCGAGTAACCGATTCGCCAGAAGCGCTTCCACTTCTTCTCGGTGGGGTGGTGTCCTCAATTCTCGTTCGATGGAAGTGACCGGGCAACTGCGAATCCCACAGGGAATGATCCACTGGAATGGAGTCAAATCTCCCGAATAGCACAGGGCCAGGCCGTGACCGGTGACCCAGCGCCGAACGCTGAGACCGATCGATGCGATCTTGCGATCCTCGACCCACACTCCGGTGTGCTGGGAATCGCGGCGAGCGCAGATCTCCCACTTCTCGAGGGTTTCGATTACGGCGGTCTCCAGACCTCGCAGCAGTCGATGGAGGTCGCGCATCGGTGGTGGTAAGTGGAGGACCGGATAGGCGAGGATCTGCCCAGGGCCGTGGTAGGTGGCCTCACCTCCACGGTCCACCACTTCGATCTCCAGACCGCGCTCTTCCAGGGTCGATTCAGCGATGAGCAGTGCATCCAGATGGCTCTTGCTGCCGAGGGTCACCACCGGAGAAGGCTCGAACAGGAGCAGAGATTCATGACAGCCGCTTCGAGACTCGCCAATCCCTTGCTGGAGCTGGAGCATTTGCTGATGAGTGGTGGTGAAGGGGACAGCACCGAGGTGCTGCACGGTCACTGACGGCAGCCGGGTGACCAGTGAAGACCTGCTGGGCATCACTACACCACGGAATAAGCCTCGAACGATTCGAGGTTCTTCTTCACCTGTGCCATGAATTGATCGGCGAGGGCGCCATCGACGAGTCGGTGGTCATAGGAGAGACACAAGTAGGTCATGTCGCGGATTGCAATCTTGTCCCCATCGACCACCACGGGGCGTTTTTCAATCCCACCGATGCCAAGAATCGCCACCTGAGGTTGATTGATGATGGGGATTCCAAAGAGGCCGCCGAATTGACCGGGATTGGTGATGGTGAAGGTGCCTCCGGCGACTTCGTCCGGCAGCAACTGCTTCTTTCTGGCACGGTTGGCCAGGTCCGAGACAGATTTCTGGATGCCAGGAATAGACAGGTCCTGCACTCCTTTGATGACTGGAACGATCAGGCCATTTTCGAGCGCCACTGCGATGCCGATGTTGACCGAATGATGGACGAGGATGTCGTCGCCATCGATGGAAGCATTGACATGGGGGAAGATACGAAGTGCATCGCTACATGCCTTGAGGAAGAAGGGCATGAAGGTGAGCTTGGTTCCGTTGGCTGCCAGGAACTCGTCCCTCTTGCTCGCACGGATCGAGACGATCTGGGTCATGTCCGCCTCGAAGACGGAGTGAACATGAGCAGAGGTTCGTCTGGAATCGATCATGTGCTCGGCGATCTTGCGCCGCATCACGGACATCTTCTCGACCGTCACACCGCTTTCAGCGGAAGTCGCAGAGGCGGTGGGAGCCGCCGAACTGGGAGTCGCTGCAGAAGTGGCTGCTACCGGACCCGCCGGAGGGGCGGTTGCAGGTCTGGCGATGAATCCGAGGATGTCATTCTTGGTCACCCGGCCACCGGCCCCGGTTCCAGAGATCACCGATAGATCGGTGATTCGATGCTCCCGTGCGATCTTTCGTACCAGAGGAGAGGATCGAACCGCCCGTCGATCGCTGTGGGCGGGGGGCGCTGCAGCGGCGGCCACCTCGACATGGGGCTGAGACACTGGAGCGGCAGGTGCAGGTGGAGACGTAGAAGCAGGGGGAGTGGCGGCAGCGTTCTCGGCGGCAGGAGCAGAGGTCGTGCCGGAGACTCCCGAGCCGATCCTCGCCACCACGGTGTTGACCTCGACCGTGGTGCCTTCGGCCACCAGGATCTCCGCCAGCACACCATTCGCTGGAGCGGGAACCTCGGCATCGACCTTGTCGGTGGAGATCTCGAACAGCGGTTCATCCCTTTCGATCGAATCTCCCGCCTTCTTGAACCAGCGGGTCAGGGTTCCCTCGGCGATCGACTCTCCCATCTGTGGCATCGTGACATCGATCAGATCGCCACTCGACACTGCGGTGGAAGGGGTGGTTGCCGCCGCTTCCACGGGAACTTCGACGGGATCTGCTGCAGCCACTTCGATCGGATCCGTTGCTGGAGTACTGGTGACTGCGGTGTCGGCGGCCGCCTCAGTGGTGCCGCTGCCGTCGCCGAGAAGAGCGACCACGGTGTTGACCTCGACAGTGGTGCCTTCGGCAACCAGCACCTGTTCGAGAATCCCATCTGCGGGAGCGGGGACCTCTGCGTCGACCTTGTCGGTGGAGATCTCGAAGAGCGGTTCATCTCGCACGACGGTGTCGCCTGGTTTCTTGAACCAGCGGGTCAGAGTCCCCTCGGCGATGGATTCACCCATCTGAGGCATCGTGACTTCTGTTGCCATGGCGGTATTTCCTCCTGCAGAGGGAGCGTGGCCCCACGCCACGGAATTGAGAAGTCTACACGGGAAGCGAGGCTCGATGAAGTGAACCCGGGCTCAGGTCAGACCGCGAGTGGCGAGACAGTGGCTTCAATCGGCAATTAGCCGCCTTTCAGGCCCATCGAAATCGTCGTGAGTGAGCCTGCTCTGCGCCTCGAGAGACGGTGGTGCGTAAGAAAGTCGGTGACCCCTCCTCCCCCGAGGCCGGTCCCTCATCCTCGAGAGTCGAAGCCATCCAGCCGAAGTCATCGGTGAGCAGCAGTGGTTACCAGTTTGTGAGGGAACGAATCGAATCGAGGATGTCACCCTCTCCCGGGAGCGATGCATTCTCCAGTGAGGCGGCATAGGGGATGGGGACATCGAGGGCGGCGAGTCTCCGCACCGGCGCATCGAGGTCCTCGAAGCAATGTTCGGAGATTCGCGCGGAGATCTCCGCTCCGGCACCACCGGTCAGGTTGTCCTCGTGAACGATGAGAACCTTGCCGGTATGACCGACGGTCTGATAGATCGCATCGAGATCGAGCGGGCACAGGGAGCGCAGGTCGAGCACTTCGCATTCGAGCCCTTCACTGGCTGCGGATTCTGCCGCAGCGAGGCAACGATGGAGCATCGCTCCCCAACTGATGATGGAGAGTGAATCCCCTTCTCGTCGCAGGGCGGCGACTCCTGGGCGAACCGGAGCGATCCCTTCATCGAGTTCTCCCTTGAGTGTGCGATAGAGTGCTTTCTGCTCGAGGAAGATCACCGGATCGGGATCTTCGATGGCTCCCAGTAACATCGAGTAGGCATCGGAGACGGTGGCTGGAACGACCACCTTCAACCCAGGAGTGTTGAGAAATGTGGACTCCACCATCTGGCTATGGAAGGGCCCCGCATGGACGCCTCCTCCTGATGGTCCTCGAACCACGATCGGTACCTGCTGTCCCCAGCGGAAGTGGCAAGTGGCAGCAAAATTGGTCAACTGGTTGTAGGCACAGGAGATGAAATCGATGAACTGCATCTCCACGACCGGGCGTAATCCGGCCATTCCGGCTCCGATGGCCGCTCCCACCAGGCCAGTCTCGACGATCGGCGTATCGATCACCCGGTCCGGCCCGAAGCGTTCCAGGAAACCCTGGGTCAACTTGAAGGCGCCACCGTAGGCGGCGATGTCTTCGCCGAGCAACACGACTCGAGGGTCATCCTCAAGGGAGTGTGCCAGCGCACGTTTGACTGCTTCGAGGTAGGTGACTTGCTCCGACAAGGTTGCCCTTCCTACATGTGGATGGCGCCGCCGACCAACCCGTGTGCCGCCTCCATCATTCCCTCACCGAGGGTTGGATGGGGGTGAATCACGTGAGCCAGATCTTCAGCGGTACCTTCGAGACCGAGGATTGCGCAGCCTTCACTGATCAGGTCAGTGGCGTGGGGGCCGATGATGTGGACTCCGAGGATCTCACCGTATTTTGCATCTGCGACGATCTTGAAAAATCCGGGTACTCCCTTGCCGATGATTCCCGCTTTGCCCAGCGCCGCGAGTGGAAACTTCGACACCTTGGTGTCGTGCCCCGCTTCCTTGGCGGCTTGCTCGGTCAGGCCAACACTGGCCACCTCGGGGTGACAGTAAGTAGCATTGGGAACGCGGTCATTTCGGATGGGCTGGGTGTGCATGCCGTGGATACTTTCGACGGCGATGACTCCCTCCGCACTGGCGACATGTGCCAGTTGGGCAGTGCCGAGGACGATATCTCCGATGGCGTAGATGTGCGGGCGGCTGGTGCTCTGGTTCGGTTGCACCGGAATGAAACCGCGGTCGGTCTTGATTCCCACCTGGTCCAGTTTCAGCGAATCGGTGACCGGTTTCCTGCCGACAGCACACAGTAACAGATCGGCATCGATCGTCTCTTCCTTGCCGTCCGCTGATTTGAGGAGGATCTGGACCCCTGAATCGGTCGGTGTCGCCTTCTCCAGTCGAGTCGATACACGGCTCTCGATGCCACGTTTCTTGAAGGCACGCAGCAACTCTTCAGAGCACTCCTGATCTTCGACAGGTAACAGACGATCGAGCATCTCGACCAGGATCACCTCGCTGCCGAAGGATCGCAGGATCGATGCAAATTCAGAGCCGACGGCACCCGCTCCGAGAACGACCACCTTGGAAGGGACATGGTCCAGTCTCAACGCCTCGTCACTGGTGATGATGTAGGGGCTGGAAAAATCGAGGAAGCCAGGTTTTGTTGGGACCGATCCGGTTGCGATGATGATGTGCTTGGCCTCGATCAACTTCTCGGTCGATTCGTCGGTCACGACACGGATGGTATTGAGCCCATCGAGGCGACCGGTGCCGTGGACAGTGGTGATTC